>NZ_CP059493.1:3000000-3300000 GCF_014042015.1 Actinotalea sp. JY-7876
CCCTTCGGCACGGAGACCTCGACGTCGTCGATGGTCAGCGTCACCGGCGGGACCGCGGGCGGCTGCGAGGCGGCCGCGCCGCCCGGGCCGGTCTGCTGGGTGCTCGTGGTCATGCTCCTACCGTTCCCGCGGTCACTCCGGACAGGGCGTGCACGTCGGCCTGCCCGCGGCGCGGCGCGTACTCGAAGAGGGCGGAGGCGGCCGGGTCGTACGGGCAGCGGCCGCCGGTGACGTGGGCCTCGAACTCCTCGCGGAACAGCGCGATGCCCGACGTCACCGTCGAGGTCGCCCCGTCACCCAGCGCGCAGAACGACCGCCCGAGGATGTTGTCGCAGACGTCGAGGAGGGTGTCGAGGTCCTCCATCGTGCCCGTGCCGGCCTCGAGCCGGGCCAGGATCTGCTTCATCCAGTAGGTGCCCTCGCGGCACGGCGTGCACTTGCCGCACGACTCGTGCGCGTAGAACTCGGCCCACCGCGTGATGGCGCGCACGACGCAGGTCGTGTCGTCGAAGATCTGCAGCGCGCGCGTGCCGAGCATCGAGCCGGCCGCACCGACCGACTCGTAGTCGAGCGGGACGTCGAGGTGCTCCGCGGTGAACAGCGGCGTCGAGGACCCGCCGGGGGTCCAGAACTTCAGCTCGTGGCCGGCGCGGACGCCGCCCGCCATCTCGAGGAGCTCGCGCAGCGTGATGCCGAGCGGGGCCTCGTACTGGCCGGGGCGCTCGACGTGCCCCGAGAGCGAGAACAGGCCGTAGCCCGCCGACTTCTCGGTGCCCATGGAGCGGAACCACTCCACCCCGTTCGCGATGATCGATGGGACGGACGCGATGGACTCGACGTTGTTGACCACCGTCGGACGCGCGTACAGGCCGGCGACGGCGGGGAACGGCGGCTTGAGGCGCGGCTGGCCGCGGCGTCCCTCGAGCGAGTCGAGCAGCGCCGTCTCCTCGCCGCAGATGTAGGCGCCCGCACCGGCGTGGACCGTGACCTCGAGGTCGTAGCCGCTGCCCATGACGTCCTTGCCGAGGTAGCCCTTGGCGTAGGCCTCCTCGACCGCGCGCAGCAGGCGCCGGTAGACGTGCAGCACCTCGCCGCGCACGTAGATGAACGCGTGGTGGCAGCCGATCGCGAAGGACGTGATCGCCACGCCCTCCACCAGGGACTGCGGGTTCGCGAGCATGAGCGGGACGTCCTTGCAGGTGCCCGGCTCGGACTCGTCGGCGTTGACCACGAGGTAGCGCGGCCCGCCGTCGGGCGCGGGCAGGAAGCTCCACTTCAGCCCCGTGGGGAAGCCGGCGCCGCCGCGGCCGCGCAGGCCGGAGTCCTTGACGGCCGAGACGACGTCGCCCGGCTCCATCGTCAGGGCCTTGCGCAGGCCGGCGTAGCCGCCGTTCGCCTCGTAGGTCGCCAGCGACCAGGACCGCTCGGCGTCCCAGTGCGCGGAGAGCACCGGGCTCAGGGTGGTGGCCATCACGCCTCCTTGCTCGGCTCGCGGCCGGTCGGGGTGTCGGCCGTGCCGCCCGCCGGCGGGGCCGACGGCGTGTCCGTGCTGGACGCCCGGCCGGCCGTCATCGACGTCGCGCCCGCACCGACGGCCTGCGCCCCGGCGTCGTCGGCGGCGTCCGCGTCGGTGCCCACCGGGGGCGCCGTCCAGCCCTGCTGCCGTGCCAGGACCGTGCCCGCGAGCGTCGCGGGACCCGCGCCGACGCCCTCGTCCGCGCGGCCGTCGCTGAACCCCGCCAGGACGCGGGACATCTGCTTGAACGAGCACACCGACGAGGCACCGCGCGTGGGCGCGACCTCGTCGCCGGCACGCAGCCGGTCGACGACCTCCTTGGCGGAGCCCGGGGTCTGGTTGTCGAAGAACTCCCAGTTGACCATCATCACGGGCGCGTAGTCGCACGCCGCGTTGCACTCGACGCGCTCGAGCGTGATCTTGCCGTCGTCGGTCGTCTCGTCGTGACCCACGCCGAGGTGGTCCGACAGCTCGTCGAAGATCGCGTCGCCGCCCATGACCGCGCACAGCGTGTTGGTGCACACGCCGACCGTGTACTCGCCGTTGGGGTGGCGCTTGTACTGCGTGTAGAAGGTCGCGACGGCGGACACCTCGGCCGTCGACAGGCCCAGGGTCCGCGCGCAGAACGCGATGCCGTCGGGGCTGACGTAGCCGTCCTCCGACTGCACGAGGTGCAGCAGCGGCAGCAGCGCCGACCGGGCGTCCGGGTAGCGGGCCGTCGCGGCGGCGGCGTCGGCCGTCATCCGCTCGAGCTTGGCGCCCTCGTAGGGCTCGTACGCGGTGGTGGTCATCAGCGGTCCACCCCTCCCAGCACTGGGTCGAGCGCCGCCACCGCGACGACGACGTCGGCCACCTGGCCGCCCTCGCACATCAGCGACACGGCCTGGAGGTTGTTGAAGGACGGGTCCCGGAAGTGGACCCGGTACGGCCTGGTGCCGCCGTCGGAGACGAGGTGCACGCCCTGCTCGCCGCGCGGGTGCTCGACGGTCTGGAACACCTGCCCCGCCGGGACGCGGAAGCCCTCGGTGACGAGCTTGAAGTGGTGGATCAGGGCCTCCATGGAGGTGCCCATGATCTCCTTGATGTGGTCGAGCGAGTTGCCCATGCCGTCCGAGCCGATGGCCAGCTGCGCCGGCCACGCGATCTTCTTGTCGGCGACCATGACCGGCCCCGGGCCCATGGCCTGGAGGCGGTCGGCGCACTGCTCGATGATGCGCAGCGACTGGTAGCACTCCTCGATCCGCAGCACGGTCCGCGAGTAGGAGTCGGCGTCGGTCGACGTCGGGACGTCGAAGTCGTACGTCTCGTAGCCGCAGTACGGCTCGGCCTTGCGCACGTCGTACGGCAGACCGGCGGAGCGCAGCACCGGACCGGTGATGCCCAGCGCCATGCAGCCGGCGAGGCCGAGGTGGCCGATGCCGACCGTGCGCGCCCGGTAGATCGGGTTGGCCAGCATGAGGTCGCCGAGCTGGGCGATGTAGTCCTTGACGACGGGGATCGCCTCGCGGACCGCGTCGAGCGCGCCCGGCGGCAGGTCCTGCGCGACGCCGCCCGGGCGCACGTAGGCCATGTTCATCCGCAGGCCCGTGACCAGCTCGAAGATCTTGAGGATCTCCTCGCGGGCGGTGAAGCCCAGGATCATGATCGTCGTGGCGCCGAGCTCGTTGCCGCCCGTCGCGAGGCAGACGAGGTGGGACGAGACGCGCTGGAGCTCCATCATCATCACGCGGATGACGGTGGCGCGCTCCGGGATGTCGTCCGTGATGCCGAGCAGCTTCTCGACCGCGAGGCAGTACGCCGTCTCCTGGAACATGTTCGCCAGGTAGTCCATGCGCGTGCAGAACGTGGGGCCCTGCACCCAGGTGCGGTACTCCATGTTCTTCTCGATGCCGGTGTGCAGGTAGCCGATGCCGCAGCGGGCCTCGGTGACCGTCTCGCCGTCGATCTCGAGCATGAGGCGCAGCACGCCGTGCGTGGACGGGTGCTGCGGGCCCATGTTGACGACGATGCGCTCCTCGCCGAGGCGAGCGGCCTCCTCGGCGATGTCGGACCAGTCGCCGCCGGACGCCTCGAAGCTCGGGATGCCGTCGGTCGAGCCGTCGACGATGTGCGGGCTCGCGTGGGGTGTGGACGTAGCCATCAGCTGTACGACCTCCGCTCGTCGGGCGGCGGGATGCTCGCGCCCTTGTACTGCACCGGGATCCCGCCGAGCGGGTAGTCCTTGCGCTGGGGGTGGCCGGGCCAGTCGTCCGGCATCTCGATCCGGGCCAGGCCCGGGTGGCCGTCGAAGACGATGCCGAAGAAGTCCCAGGTCTCGCGCTCGTGCCAGTCGTGGCCCGGGTAGACCGGGACGCTCGACGGGATGTGCGGGTCCGCCTCGCTCACCGCGACCTCGAGCCGCACCTTGCGCGAGTGCGTGACCGAGCGCAGCTGGTAGACGGCGTGCAGCTCGCGGCCCGTGTCGTGCGGGTAGTGCACGCCCGAGACGCCGAGGCCGAGCTCGAACCGCAGGTCCTGGTCGTCGCGCAGCGCCTGGCAGACCGTGACGATGTGCTCGCGGTGGACGTACAGCGTCAGCTCGTCGCGGTCGACGACGACCTTCTCGATCGCCGCGTCGAAGGGCGTGCCGCCCTCCTCGAGCACCTCGGCGAGGATGTCGACGACCTCGTCGAAGTACGAGCCGTAGGGACGCTCGCTCGGGCCGGGCATGGCGATCGTCTTGACCAGGCCGCCGAAGCCGGACGTGTCGCCGGAGTCCTGGGGGCCGAACATGCCCTCCCGGACGGCGATGATCTCGAGCTGCGGCGTGGCCGCACCCGCCGGGGCCGCCAGGTTCTGCCCGGCACCCTCCTGCGCGGTCTCGGTCGCCTTCTGCGCGGTCTCGGGTGACGCGGTGCCCACGACGGGCGTGCCCTTGACGCCGGCCGCCGCGTCCTTCGCGACCTGGGACGCGCCGGCCTGTGCCGAGGCGGTGTCGCCGGTCACGTGCTGGTCCTTCGGGGCGTCGGTCACCGCAGGAGGCCCTTCATCTGCGACGTCGGCGTGGCCTCGAGCGCCGCGGCCTCGGCGGCGCGCGCCGCCTCCTCGCGGTTGACGCCGAGCGGCGACGACTGGATCTGCTCGTGCAGGGCGAGGATCGCGTTGATGAGCATCTCCGGACGCGGCGGGCAGCCGGGCAGGTAGATGTCCACCGGGACGATGTGGTCGACACCCTGGACGATGGCGTAGTTGTTGAACATGCCGCCCGAGGACGCGCAGACGCCCATCGAGAGCACCCACTTGGGCTCCGACATCTGGTCGTAGACCTGGCGCACGACGGGGGCCATCTTCTGGCTGACGCGCCCGGCGACGATCATGAGGTCGGCCTGGCGCGGCGACGCGCGGAAGACCTCCATGCCGAAGCGCGAGAGGTCGTAGCGCGCCGTGCCGGCGGCCATCATCTCGATGGCGCAGCAGGCCAGGCCGAACGTCACCGGCCACAGCGACGCCTTGCGGATCAACCCCGCGAGGTCCTCGATGGAGGCCAGCAGGAAGCCGGACGGTGCCTCTTCGATGCCCATGGCTCCCCTCCTCTCAGTCAGCTCGGTTCGCGGCGGCCCGGGGCCGTGCGACGGTCAGCGGTCGGGCGGTCGGTGCTCCGCCGGCCCGGTCGGGGCTCAGTCCCACTCGAACCCGCCGCGGCGCCACTCGTAGACGAACGGCACGGTGATCAGGACGAGGAACGTCATCATGGCGATCACGCCGAACATGGCGAGCTCCTGGAACGCGACGGCCCAGGGGTACATGAACACGACCTCGATGTCGAAGATGATGAAGGTCATCGCGACGAGGTAGTACTTGATCGGGAAGCGACCGCCGCCGACGGCGCCCGGCGTCGGGTCGATGCCGCACTCGTAGGCCTCGAGCTTGGCGCGGTTGTAGCGCTTCGGCCCGATGATCGCGCTCGCGCCGACGCCACCGAGGGCGAGGACCGCGGCGACGCCCATGAGGGCCAGGATCGGGATGTACGGGTTGGTCATCGTGCCCTCCGGTGCGGCGGGACGGTCGCAGCCTCCGCTGAGTCTCGTGCGCTCATGCGGCCGGCGCAATCCGGGTCAGTGCGTGGATGAAGCGGTCGGACAGGTCGCCCCCGCGAGGCTCCCACACGTCGGAGAGCAGCTTGAGGACGAGGCGCATCAGCGCGGGCCGCGGCAGGCCGTAGCGCGTGCACACGCGCATGACCTCGGGGTGCTCGATGAGCTTCACGAAGACGCGGCCGAGCGTGTAGTAGCCGCCGAGCTCGTCCGACATGATCCGCGGGTAGCTGGCGAGCGTGCGCTCGCGCTCGGCGGCCGTGCCGCGCGAGTGCGCCTGCGCGACGACCTCGGCGGCGCGACGGGCGGCCTGCATCGCGTACGCGATGCCCTCGCCGTTGAACGGGCTGACCATGCCGCCCGCGTCGCCCACGAGCATGAGCCCGCGCGTGTAGTGCGGCTTGCGGTTGAAGCCCATCGGCAGCGCCGCGCTGCGCACGGGACCCACCTGGTTCTCGGGCGTGAAGCCCCACTCGGCGGGGGTGTTCGCGACCCAGCGCTGCAGGAGGTCCTTGTAGTCGATCTTCGTGGCGGTGGCGCGGGAGCTGACGCTGCCGAGGCCCACGTTCGCGGTCCCGTCGCCGAGCCCGAAGATCCAGCCGTAGCCCGGCAGCAGGTTCGACTCCCCGGGCTTGCCGTCCCAGAGCTCGAGCCAGCTCTCCATCCAGTCGTCGTCGTGCCGGGGCGTCTGGTAGTACGTCCGCACGGCGACGCCCATGGGGCGGTTCGGGTTCTTCTCGATGCCGAGCGCGAGCGCGAGGCGGGCCGAGACGCCGTCGGCGGCGATGACCACGGGCGCGCGGTACGTGACCTCGTCACCCGCGCGGCGGCCGGCGGCGTCGACGGGGCGGGCGGTGACGCCGACCACGCGGCCCGTGCGCTCGTGCAGCACCGGGCCCGTGACGTTCATCTGCTCGACGATCGTCGCGCCGGCGGCGCGGGCGTGACGGGCGAGCGTGTCGTCGAAGTCCTTGCGGGTGCGGCTCACGCCGTAGCTCGGGAACGTGTCCGTCTCCGGCCAGGGCAGCTCGATGCGGTGCCCGCCCCCGTAGACGCGCAGCCCCTTGTTGCGGATCCAGCCGTCCTCCTCGCGCATGGGCACGCCCATCGCGACGAGCTCGCGCACGGAGCGCGGCGTGAAGCCGTCGCCGCAGACCTTCTCGCGGGGGAACGCGGTCTTCTCCAGCACGAGGACGTCGAGGCCCGCGACCGCGAGGTAGTAGGCGGCGGTGGATCCGGCCGGACCTGCGCCGACGACGATGACGTCTGCGTCATCGTGCTCGCGCTGCGTCCCCACGCCCTGCCTCGTCTTTGTGAAGGGATTCACTAACCGGTCGGCCCAGTCTAACTACCGCCCGAGACCGTGTCTGCGAAGGCTTACCTTGCTTGCCGGGTCGGGCCCGGAGGGTCCCTACGGCCGCGTCGCGCGGTGGAGCGCGACGACGCCGCCCGTGAGGTTGCGGTAGGCCACGTCGGCCCAGCCCGCCTCGCGCATGAGGCGGCCGAGGGCGTCCTGGTCCGGCCACTCCTGGATCGACTCGGCGAGATAGACGTAGGCGTCCGGCTCCTTCGAGACCGCGCGCGCGACGGGCGGCAGGGCCCGCATGAGGTACTCCAGGTACACGGTGCGGAACGGCGCGAACGTGGGCCGCGAGAACTCGCACACCACGACGCGGCCGCCCGGCTTGGTCACGCGCAGCATCTCGGTCAGCGCCGCGCGCGTGTCGACGACGTTGCGCAGGCCGAAGGAGATCGTCACCGCGTCGAAGGACGCGTCCGCGAACGGCAGGCGCGTCGCGTCGCCCGCCGTGAACGGCAGGTCCGGGCGGCGGCGCTTGCCGACCTCGAGCATCCCGACCGAGAAGTCGCACGGGACCACGCGCACGCCCGCGGCGTCGAACGGCTCGCTCGACGTGCCCGTGCCGGCCGCGAGGTCGAGCACGACGTCGCCCGGCCACGCGTCGACCGCGCGGATGGTGGCCGTGCGCCACCGGCGGTCCTGGCCCAGCGAGATGACGTCGTTGGTGAGGTCGTACCGCCGCGCGATGTGGTCGAACATCGCGGCGACCTCGTGCGGCTGCTTGTCCAGGCTGGCGCGGGGCATGGCGGACATCCTCTCAGGTCGCCGGGGTCGCCGCGGCGGGCGGCACCGGCCGCGCGGCATACGCTGGGGGGCGATGAGCCCCGACCTGCGCGCAGCCCGTGCGGGCGACGACGCGACGCCGCACACCCCCGCCGGGACCGCCGCCACCCTCCCCCAGCCCCTCGTCGCGCGGACGGTCCGGGTCGACGCCGACACCCTGCCCGACGACCTCACCGCGCTCCTTCCCGCCGAGGGCGGCCTCAGCTGGCTGCGGCGCGGCGACGGCCTCGTCGCGTGGGGCGAGGTGGCACGCACGACGTCGTACGGACCCGACCGGTTCGCGCTGGCGGAGGCCGCCTGGCGCACGGCCGCGGCGCACGCGGTGGTGCGTGACGAGGTGCGCGTCCCGGGGACCGGACCGGTCGCGTTCGGCTCCTTCGCCTTCGCCGCCGGCTCGCGCGCGGCGAGCACGCTCGTGGTGCCCGCCGTCGTGGTCGGCCGCCGGGGAGGCACGGCGTGGGTGACGACGATCGACGTCGGCGCGGCGCCCGGGACGGTGCGGCCCCGCCCGCAGGCCCCCGCCGCGGCGCCGGGCCCCGTCCGCTACACCGACGGGGCGCTCGCGAGCGAGGACTGGCAGGAGGCGGTCGCCCAGGCCGTGGAGCGGATCCGCGCGGGCGAGCTGGACAAGGTCGTGCTCGCGCGCGACGTCGTCGCCCGCACGACGGAGCCGCTCGACCAGCGCTGGGTGCTGCGCCGCCTCGCGGCCGACTACCCGTCGTGCTGGACGTTCGCCGTGGACGGCATCGTCGGCGCGACGCCCGAGCTGCTGCTGCGCAGCGAGAAGGGGCTGGTCACCTCACGCGTGCTCGCGGGGACCATCCGGCGCACGGGCGACGACGCGGCCGACCTGACGCGCGCGGCGACGCTCGCGCACTCCTCCAAGGACCTGGAGGAGCACGAGTACGCGGTGGAGTCGCTCACCCACGCGCTGGAGCCGTTCTGCTCGTCCGCCAACGTGCCCGAGACGCCGTACGTGCTGCACCTGCCGAACGTGCTGCACCTGGCCACGGACGTGACCGCCGTGCTGCGGACCGACGGCGAGGACGGCCCGCCGTCCAGCCTCGCGCTCGCCGCGGCGCTGCACCCCACCGCGGCCGTGGCCGGGACGCCGACCGCGGCGGCCTGCGAGCTGATCGACCGGATCGAGGGCATGGACCGCGGCCGCTACGCCGGTCCGGTGGGCTGGGTCGGCACGGACGGCGACGGCGAGTGGGGCATCGCGCTGCGCTCGGCGGAGCTCGACCCGGACGACCCGCACCGCCTGCGCCTGTTCGCCGGCTGCGGCATCGTCGCGGCGTCCGAGCCGGCCGCCGAGCTGGCCGAGTCCGAGGCCAAGCTCGAGCCGATGCGGCACGCGCTCGGCGACGGCTGAGCGCACGCCTCGCCGCCGGCGCCGGCTCCCCCGAGACGCGCGAGGGCCCGGCCCGACGTCGGGGGGAACGTCGGGCCGGGCCGGTCCGTGGTCGGCCTGAGCCGATCGCGTCAGTCGTGCGGGCTCGTCAGCCGCGCTGTCCCTGCTCGCTCTGGCCGCCCTGCTCGCCCTGCGAGCCGGAGCGGCGGTCGAAGAGGTCGCCGCGGGGCCGGCGGTCGCGGTCGCCCTGCTCCTGCTCCTGGTTGGGCGTGGCCGACTTCTCCTCGCGCGTCGCGAGGGTGAGCGGGACGTCGAGCGCCTCGCCGTCGCGCACCACCGTCAGGGTGACCTCGGTGCCGGCCGGGAGCGCCCGGACGAAGGCCGTGAGCGACTCGGCGCCGCTGACCGGCTGACCGTCGATCGCCACGACGACGTCGCCGGTGGCGAGCTCGGCGTCGGCCGCGGGGGAACCGGCCGTCACCTGCTCCACCACCGCACCGCGGCGCGTGACGTCCTCGGCGGTGGCGGTGCCGTCGCTGAGCGCGACACCCAGGAAGGCGTGCTCGGCGGTGCCGTCCTCGATGAGCTCGGCGCCGATGCGGTCGGCGA
Source organism: Actinotalea sp. JY-7876 (assembly GCF_014042015.1). Lineage (NCBI taxonomy): Bacteria > Bacillati > Actinomycetota > Actinomycetes > Micrococcales > Cellulomonadaceae > Actinotalea > Actinotalea sp. JY-7876. Next base: position 3,009,696 of record NZ_CP059493.1, read on the forward strand.
GGTTCGCGGGGATCGCGAAGCCGAGGCCGATGGAGCCGCCCTGGCCGCCGCTCGAGAGCGTGGCGATCGAGGACGTGATGCCGACGACCTCGCCCGAGGCGTTGAACAGCGGACCACCGCTGTTGCCCGGGTTGACCGCGGCGTCGATCTGGATCGCGTTCGTCACGACCGTCTCGTCGTCGCCGCCGGTCGTCGAGACGGGTCGGTCGAGCGCGGAGACGATGCCGGTCGTCACGGTGCTGTCCAGGCCGAGGGGGTTGCCGACGGCCATGACGCCCTCACCGACGACGAGCTCGTCCGAGTCGCCGAGGACGGCGGGGACCAGGTCGTCCGGGGCGCCCTGGATCTGGATGACGGCGAGGTCGGTCGTCGGGTCGAGGCCGACGATCGTGGCCTCGTAGACGCGACCGTCCGCGAGCGTCACGCGCAGGCCGCCGTCCACCGCGTCACCGACGACGTGGTCGTTGGTGAGCACGTGGCCCTCCGCGTCGACCACGACACCGGAGCCGGTGCCGCTGCCGCTCTGGGTGCGGACGTCGATCGCCACCACGGAGTCGCGGACGGCGTCGGCCACCGCCTGCCAGTCCGGGTCCTGCGACGAGGAGCCCGCGACGGGGACGGTCGTGGACGACTCGTCGCGGCCGAGGCTCGCCACCGAGGCGGGCCGGGCGGCGGAGCCGTCGTCGTCCAGCGCCGCGGTGACGCCGAACGTCGCCAGGCTCGCGACGAGCGCCGTGCCGGCGGCGACGCCGACGACCGGCCACCAGCCGGGGCGCGTGGTGACGGGCCGCGACGGCGTGTGCGGGGCCTGGGTCTGGGGGGTCTGGGGCGCCGTCTGGTCGGCGCGGGGCTCGGGGTGCTGCTGTGGTGTCGTCATGGGTCCTCCCTCGGTCGTTGGATCCATGAGACCGCGCCAACCTCGGGCACCGCTGGGGCGTGCCTGGGAGTTTCCTGGGAGTCGGCGACGGTCCGGATCCCCTACGGCGACCTCATGACCGAGAGCGCCGTCATGGTGCTCGTGAACGGGATGGTCCTCGACCGATCCACCGTCGCGGCCACCCTCGACGGGTCTCCCGCATGGTCCTCCTACTCGATCGAGGAGGCTCAGCACATCGCGATCGGTGAGACGAGCGCGGCTCTCGTCTATCGAGCATCTGCGTCGAGACCCGGCCAGGGTGAACCGTTCACCGCGTTGATGACGAGCGTCTACACGGTCGTCGACGGTCGGCCCCGGCTGGCGCTCTACCAGCAGACCACGGTCACCCACGAGCGACGGCGGGCGGGCGCAGGCGGCGCGAGGGCGGGGGCGGCGGCCGCCGCTTGGCGCTGTGACGGGACGAACAGCGCCATGCCCTCATCACGTGTCGGATCATGCCGATCGCATCGTTACGATTCTCGGTGCGACGCGCCTCGGGTGACCGGACGGCCGCATGTCACGACCCCCCTCCGCACGGCCGTCCCCAGCGTGCCCCTGCTCCGTCCGCGCGCCCGCCCCCCGGCTCGCCCGCCCGTCCCTGTTCGGGAGCTCTCCCCCATGCCCAAGGTGCTGACCACCGGCCGCCCCTGGCACGTCATCCTCGTCTTCGCCGTACCGCTGCTCATCGGCAACGTCGTCCAGCAGCTCTACCACGTCGCCGACGCCATCGTGGTCGGGCGCGTGCTGGGCGTCGACGCGCTGGCCGCGGTCGGCGCGACCGGCGCGCTCACCTTCCTGATGCTCGGCTTCACGTGGGGCATGACCAGCGGCTTCGCCATCCCGACCGCGCAGGCGTTCGGCGCCGGTGACGCGGCCGCGGTCCGCCGGTCGGTGGTCGCGGGCACCATCCTGTCGGGCATCGGGAGCATCGCCCTGACGGCCGGCGCACCCGTCATCGCCGAGCCCGCCCTGCGCCTGCTCCGGACCCCGGAGCCGCTGCTCGCCGAGGCGACCGAGTTCACGGTGGTCATGTTCCTCGGCGGCAGCACGCTGATGTTCTTCAACTACCTCTCGGCGATCATCCGCGCCATCGGGGACTCGCGGACGCCGCTCGTCTTCCTCGCGATCAGCTGCCTGCTGAACATCGCCCTCGTGCTCCTCCTCGTCCCGGTCATCGGCATGGGCGTCGGCGGCGCCGCGCTCGCGACGGTCATCTCGCAGGGCGTCTCCGTCGCGCTGTGCCTCGGCTACGTCCGCCTGCGCGTGCCGGTGCTGCACGTGGGCCGCGCGGACTGGCGTATCGACCGTGCGGAGCTCGGCCGCCACCTGCGCATCGGCGTGCCCATGGGCTTCCAGATGTCGATCATCGCGATCGGCACCCTGGCGGTGCAGGTGCGCCTCAACCAGCTCGGCCCCGACGCGGTCGCCGCCTACACGACGGCGGCACGCGTCGACGGGCTCGCCGTCGCCCTGCTGCAGTCGCTGGGCCTGGCCGTCTCGACCTTCGTGGCCCAGAACCACGGCGCCGGGCGGCCCGACCGGATCCGGACCGGCGTCGTGCAGGCCGTCTGGATGTCGGTGGCCGGCTCCGTCGCCCTCGGCGCCGTCCTCGTGACCGGCGGCTCGGCGATCGTCGCCCTCTTCGTGGGCGAGGGCGAGGAGCGGGTCGTCGCGATGGCGGCCCAGTTCCTCATGGTCAACGGGGTGCTGTACGCGTTCCTGGGCGTGCTGTTCGTCCTGCGCGGCGCGCTGCAGGGCCTCGGGCGCACGCTCGTGCCGACGGCCACCGGCGTGCTCGAGCTCGTGATGCGCGTGGGCGCCGCCGTCGTGCTGGGCGCGGCCTTCGGGTTCACCGGCGTCATCTGGGCGAACCCGCTGGCATGGCTCGGCGCCGTCGCGCTGCTCGTGCCGGCCTACGTGCGCGCGCACCGCAGCCTGGCGACGGAGCGCGTCGTCGTCGGCGGGCTCGCCCCCGACGTCCTCGTCATGGACGGCCCGCACGAGGGCTCCGTCGTGATGGAGACCGTCGTCCCCGACGTCGAGGCGGTCGGGCACCACGACCACGCGCACGCCGACCAGGACCTCCGCGAGGACGCCACCGGGTCGCGCTGACACCACGCCGGTCCGTCACGTCCACGGCGCGACGGACCGGGTCAGCCGTCCGCGACGGCGCCGCGGACGGCCGCCGCGAGGGCGTCGCCCAGGGCACGGCGGCCGGCACGGTCGACCACCACCTCGACCACCTCGGTGCCGGCACCGGGGCGCGGCCCCGCCGCGAGCGCCGCGCGCAGCCCCGCGGCGTCGGTGACCCGGACGTGGCGCACGCCGTAGCCCGCGCACAGGGCGCCGAGGTCGGCGCCGTGCGGGGTGGCGAAGACGCGCTCGAACGCCCGGGCGTGCTCGGGCGCGCCGTGCTCGAGCGAGGCGAAGATCGACCCGCCGTCGTCGTTGGCGACCACCACCTGCAGGTCGGGCCGACGCTCGAGCGGGCCCACGAGCAGCCCGCCGACGTCGTGCAGGAACGTCAGGTCCCCGACGTAGGCGCGGACCGGCCGGCCGAGGCCGAGCGCGACGCCCGCGGCGGTCGAGAGCGTCCCGTCGATGCCGGCGAGGCCGCGGTTCGCGAGCACGACCGGCGGCTCGTCCCAGTCGGCCACGAGGTCCAGGTCCCGCACGGGGTTGCTCGACCCCACGACCAGCACGTCGCCGGTGGCGCCGGCGACCAGGGTGGCGACCGCGGGCCCCGTCAGCGCCGGTGCCGCGTCGAGGACCCCGCGCACGGCCGCCGCGGCGCTCGACCCGGCGCGCCGCCAGCGGCTGAGCCAGGCGACGTCGCCCGCGAGTCCTCCGGCGAGCAGGAGCGGTGGCACCTCGGTGAGGACCTGGTCGGCCGACCGCATGGCGTCCGGCCACAGCTCGCCCTCGGGTGCCACGACGAGGACCTCGACGTCGGCCCGCCCGAGCAGCTGCTGCACGGGACGCGACAGCGTCGGCCGGCCGAGGACGACGACGCGCCGCACGGCGCCCCCCAGGTCGGGCTCCGGAAGCAGCAGCCGGTAGGCGACGACCGCGTTCGGTCCGCCGCGCGCGCCCGACGACGGCTCGGCGAGCAGCGGCCAGTCGTTCGCCTCCGCGACCCGGCGCGCCAGCGGCCCGGCCCCGTCCCCCGCGACGACGACGGTCGGCACGCCGCCCGCGCGTCGTGCCGTGTCGACGCGTGCGGCACCGGCGGGCGCCACCAGGGGCGCCGAGGCGTGTGCGGTCGCGGCCGGGGGCGCCGCGGTGCCGGCGCCCGCACCGCGCGCCGTCGCGCTGCCCCGGGCGAGGACCTCGGTGAGGCCGTCGCCGGACGGGACCGGCCACGGGGCGCCGTCGGGGACCAGCGGGTCGCGGAACGCGAGGTCGAGGTGGACGGGCCCGGCGTCACCGGTGCGGCGGCCCATCGCCACGGCCACCGCGCGCGAGGCGAGGTGGCGCAGGTCGCGGTCCTCACCGGGGCGGCCGACGGGCGCCGGCACGTCGAGCGTCAGGCGCACCGCCGGTGCGAGGAGGCCCACCTGCTGCGTCGTCTGGTTCGCACCCGTGCCCCGCAGCTCGTGGGGCCGGTCCGCGGTGACCAGCAGGAGCGGCACCCCGCTGTGGTCGGCCTCGAGCACCGCCGGGTGCAGGTTGGCCACCGCGGTGCCCGACGTCGTCACAACGGCGACCGGGCGCGGGTGCCCGGCGGCACGCGCCGCGAGCGCGAGGCCCAGGGCGAGGAAGCCCGCGTCGCGCTCGTCCACGCGGACGTGCAGGTCGAGCCCCGGCGCGTGCGGGTCGCGCTCGCCGTCGGGCAGGGCGGCCTCCGCGAGCGCGTGCGCGAGCGGCGCGCTCCGCGACCCCGGTGCGAGCACCACCTCCCGCACCCCGAGCCGGGCGAGCGCCTGGAGCAGCACGCGCGCGGCGTGCGCGGACGGCGAGCCCGTCGGCGCGGCGTGCGCCGACGGCGAGCCCGCCGCCGGGGCGTCGTCGCGGCCCGGCAGCTCGGGGGCCTCCTCGGTCATGCCGATCCCTCCCCCGCTGCGACCTGACCGACCCGCTGCACCCGCTCCGCCCGGTCCGTCCACCGGCGCGCGAGCTCGCCGTCCGCGGCGTGCGCCGCCAGCAGCGCCGGGTCCGGAGCCGGAGCGCGGACGGCGATCGCGCCGCCCACCGGCACCAGGGGCTCCGCCACGACGTCGGCCCGGAGCAGCTGCGCCGTCGCGAGGCCGCAGGCGTAGGGCAGCTCGGGAAGCGCCGCCGCGAGCGCGATCCCCGCGGCGAGCCCGACGGAGCTCTCGAGCGCCGACGACACCACGACGGGCAGCCCGACCCGCTCCGCGAGCTCGAGGCACGCGCGCACGCCGCCCAGCGGCTGGACCTTGAGCACGACGACGTCGGCCGCCTCGGCCCGCACGACGGCCATCGGGTCCTCGGCGCGGCGGATCGACTCGTCGGCCGCCACCGGCACCGAGACCGCCCGGCGCACGCGCGCGAGGTCCGGGACCGACGCGCAGGGCTGCTCGACGTACTCGAGACCACCCGCGGCCCGGTCGAGCACCCGCAGCCGGGCGATCGCCGTGGTCACGTCCCAGGCGCCGTTCGCGTCGATGCGGATCCGGCCGTCCGGCCCGAGCGCGTCGCGCACGGCCTCGAGCCGGGCGACCTCGTCCGAGAGCTCCTGGCCGCGCTCCGCGACCTTGACCTTCGCCGTCCGGCAGCCGGCCGACCGCACGACGATCTCGCGCGCCGGCTCGGGGCCCACCGCCGGGACCGTGACGTTGACCGGCACCGCGTCGCGCACCGGTGTCGGCCACCCCTGGTCCGCCGCCTCGAGCGCGGCACGCCACCAGGAGGCCGACTCGGCGTCGTCGTAGTCCCAGAAGGGCGAGAACTCGCCCCAGCCCGCGTCGCCGCGCAGCAGCACGCCGTCGCGCGCGTCCAGCCCACGGAAGCGGGTCCGCAGGGCCACCCGGTAGACGTGCAGGTCACGGGTCGGCGGACGGGTCACCCGGTCACCGTAGTACGGGTCCGTCGTACGGGTCCGTCGTACGGGTCCGTCGTATGGGTCACAGGCGGAGCGGTCGTTACCCTGACGACCATGAGCGCGCTGCCCCCGACGGTGTCCGAGACGTTCGACCCCCGGGTCTGGCGCGAGGTCGAGGGCTTCGAGCTCTCCGACATCACGTACCACCGCGGCGTGGACCGCACCGGTGACGTCGAGCGCGACCTGCCGGTCGTGCGCATCGCGTTCCACCGGCCCGAGGTCCGCAACGCCTTCCGCCCGCACACGGTCGACGAGCTCTACCGCGCCCTGGACCACGCCCGCATGTCGCCCGACGTCGGCGTCGTGCTCCTCGCCGGCAACGGCCCCAGCCCGAAGGACGGCGGCTGGGCCTTCTGCTCGGGCGGCGACCAGCGCATCCGCGGGCGGGACGGCTACCGCTACGCGTCCGGCACGTCGGCGGACACGGTCGACCCGGCGCGCGCGGGACGGCTGCACATCCTCGAGGTCCAGCGCCTCATCCGGACGATGCCCAAGGTGGTCGTCGCCGTCGTGGACGGGTGGGCCGCCGGGGGCGGGCACTCGCTGCACGTCGTGGCGGACCTGTCGATCGCGTGCCGCGAGCACGGCCGCTTCAAGCAGACGGACGCCGACGTCGGCTCCTTCGACGGCGGGTACGGCTCCGCGTACCTCGCGCGCCAGGTGGGCCAGAAGCGGGCGCGGGAGATCTTCTTCCTGGCCCGGGAGTACTCGGCGCAGGACGCCGAGCGCTGGGGCGCGGTCAACGAGGTCGCCGAGCACGACGACCTGGAGCGCCTCGCCCTCGACTACGCCCGCACCATCGCGGGCAAGTCACCGCAGGCGGTGCGGATGCTGAAGTTCGCCTTCAACCTGGCCGACGACGGCCTCATGGGCCAGCAGGTCTTCGCCGGCGAGGCCACGCGCCTCGCGTACATGACGGACGAGGCGGTCGAGGGCCGGGACGCGTTCCTCGAGCGGCGCGCGCCCGACTGGTCGGGCTTCCCGTACCACTTCTGAGGACCCGCACCCTGCGCGGGCCCGCGCCCGGTGCCCGGGACGCGGTCGGGCCGCCTCAGAACTGGCCGGCGAACCAGAGGCCGAAGCTCGCGAGGTCGCGCAGGACGATGGCGCCCGCGAGCCCGACGCCGACCAGCAGGAGGACCGCCACGAGGGCGGGCAGCGTCGAGCGCAGCCGGTCGCTGTGGCGCTCGTCGTCCGGGACGCGCGCGTCGTCGGCGGCCTGGATCTCGGCGGCCGGCACGTCGGCGCGCGAGTGGTGGGTGCTGTCGAGGTCGATCGTCATCTGTGCCATGCGTCCAGCCTGGCGGCCCGCCCGCCGCGGCGGATCGGCCCCAGGGACCGCCGTGGCGCGCCCGCCGTCACCCGTCGGGCCGGACGCGGCGAGGCCGGCTCATCCCGCAGGATGAGCCGGCCTGGCCACGACGTCAGCCGACGGTCAGCGACCCCTTGCCGGCGGGGATCATCTCGACCCACGTGTTGCCGGGCGCGAGCAGCAGCGGCGAGCCGTCGGCGGTGAAGAGCTGGAGCGGCGCGTCGGCCGCGGCCTTCGACCACGTGCCGGTGACCGTCGCCCCGCCCGTCGCGACGACGGCCTCCCCCGAGCCCACGAGCTCGTAGGTCGGCACGGGCGCACCACCCTGCGCACCGTAGGGCGAGTTCGGGTGCGGCGCCGTGATCGCGACGACGTTGACGGCGCTCAGGCGCGCCCCGCTCGCCGCGGTCGCGGGCGTGCTGCCCTCCGAGCGCAGCCACGTCCCCGTGCCGGCGTCGAACGACCAGCTCGGCTTCGCCTGCGCCGACAGCGAGAACGTCAGGCTGGACGCGGGCGTCCCGGCCACGGCGGCGGTGGCGACGTCGGCGCGGCGCGCGAACGCGAACTGCTCACCGGGGGACGCGGAGTGCGCGGCATCCGCGGCCGCGAGGAACGCCTGGGGGTCGCCCATGACGTTGTGCGGCGCGGACCTGCCGCGCACGCGGTAGAGGCCCGCGGCGCCGGCGTCGTGGCTGATGCTCTGCACGCCGCTGCCCGCGACCTCCGCCAGGATGCCGGGCTGGCCGCCCGAGTAGACGAGGAGGCCGTGCAGGGGCGCGACGACGAGCGGGTCCATCGGGCGCACGGAGCGGATGGGGCCGACCTCGGCCGGCAGCTGCGAGTGGTACACCGCGATGAGACGCGAGACCTCGAACTCGACGACCGTCTCCCACACGACGTCGGCCTGCTCCAGCCCCACCTGGGGCCGCGCCACGGCGGTGTTCTCGACCTTGACGGCGATCGCCGGCCGCGTGGCGGGCTCGCCCGCGACGCCCGTGAGCGGCCACGTCGGCGCGACCACCGGCGCGGGGGGCGCGTTGCGCGCGCTCTCGATCGTCGGCTCGACGGTCACCGGCGCCGGCGTCTGGGGCCCGTCCGCCGGCGAGCACGCCACGACACCCGCGGCGACGGTCATCGCCGCGAGGACGGCACCGACGCGTCGGCGCAGGCCGGCGGTCGTCCCGGAGCGGCGGTCACGGACGGTGGTGCTCGAGCGCGTGGTGGTCGACACCGGCAGCTCCTTCTTGCCGTGGAACGGCCTCGTGCGTGCAGCGAGCCGGGCCCGGCCCGGCTCCCGATACTGTACGGCGCACCTACGCTGGCACGGTGGGACGCGCACTGGTGGTGCCTGTGGGGCCTGGTCGCTCCGGCGCGGCGGAGGTGGCGGAGGTCACGCGGGCGGTCGCGTCGGCGCTCAGCGGTCGTGGTCCGGCCGTGGCCGCCGTGGCGCGGGCGGCGGGCGACGAGGCCACCCGTGCGGACGGGCCCGAGGTCCCCGACGACGTCGCCCTGGTCGTGCGGACGTCCGGCTCCACCGGGCGCCCCCGGCACGTCCTGCTCACGCGCGACGCGCTCGAGGCCTCCGCGCGGGCGACCCACGAGCGCCTGGGCGGTCCCGGGCGCTGGCTCCTCGCCCTTCCCCTCGACCACGTCGCCGGGCTCCAGGTCGTCGCGCGCACCGTCCTGGCCGGGGGCCGGCCCGCGGTCGTCCCGGAGCCGGCCGACCCGGCGGCGCTCGCCGACGCGGTCACCCGTGCCCGGACGCAGGACCCGGGCGCGCGGCTCTACGCGTCGCTCGTCCCCACGCAGCTGCGGCGCGTGGTCCAGGCGCCCGAGCACGCCAGGGCCCTCCGCGCGCTGGACGCGGTCCTCGTCGGCGGGGCGTCGGCGGCGCCCGCGCTGCTCGACCGCGCGCGCGAGCTCGGCCTCCGCGTGGTGACCACCTACGGGATGAGCGAGACGTGCGGCGGCTGCGTCTACGACGGCGTGCCGCTCGACGGCGTCGACGTCGAGCTCGACGGCGCCGGGCGCGTGCTCCTCGCGGGGCCGGTCCTGGCGCGGGGGTACCTCGACGACCCCGCGGCCCAGGCCGAGGCGTTCGTCGAGCGCGGGGGGCGCCGCTGGCACCGCACCAACGACGCCGGACGCCTCGACGGCGGCCGGCTGCACGTGGTGGGCCGCGCCGACGACGTCCTGGTCACCGGCGGGGAGAAGGTCGCCCCGGCCGCGGTGGAGGCCGCGCTCGCGGCGCTCGGGCTCGAGGCGTGCGTCGTCGGCGTGCCGGACCCCGAGTGGGGCCAGGCCGTCGTGGCCGTCGTCGTCCGGCCCGCGCACGGGCAGCCCGCGGCCCTCGACGACGTCCGGACCGCCGTGCGCCGTACCCTGGGGCAGGCCGCGGCCCCGCGGCACCTCGTGCTGGTCGACGCCCTGCCGCTGCGCGGCCCGGGCAAGGTCGACCGGTCCGCGGTGGCGCGCCTGGCGCGTGGCGCCGTGCGCGCCTAGGGGCCGCACCGGACGCCCGCCGGCCCCGGTCGGCACCTGTCGACACCAGGCGGCACCTGTCGAGGACCCCGAGAGACGAGGACGAGGACGATGGCGACTGCCGCGGAGTGGGTCGAGGGCGCGCGGCTGCGCACCCTCCCGGCGGCGGTGGCGCCGGTGCTCGTGGGCACGGGGGCGGCGGCGCAGCTGGGCGAGGCGTCGGTCGTCCGGGGACTGCTGGCCGCGGGCGTGGCGCTCGCGCTCCAGGTGGGCGTCAACTACGCGAACGACTACTCCGACGGCATCCGCGGCACCGACCTCGACCGCGTCGGACCCCTGCGCCTGACGGGCTCGGGCGCGGCCCGGCCGTCGCAGGTCCGCGGCGCCGCCTTCGCCGCGTTCGGCGTCGGCGCCGCGCTCGGCCTCGTGCTCGTGGCGCTCTCGGGCCACTGGTGGCTGCTCGGCGTCGGCGTCCTGGCCATCGCCGCGGCCTGGTACTACACCGGCGGCCGCAGCCCCTACGGGTACCGCGGGCTGGGCGAGGTCGGCGTGTTCGTCTTCTTCGGCCTCGTGGCCGTGCTGGGGACCACCTACACGCAGGCCGACCGGATCTCCTGGCCGGCCGTCGCGGGGGCCGTCGGCGTGGGCTCGCTGGCGTGCGCCCTGCTCATGGTCAACAACATCCGCGACATCCCGACCGACGTGCTCAGCGGGAAGCGCACGCTCGCCGTGCGCCTGGGCGACTACCGCGCGCGGCGGGTCTACGCCGGACTGCTCGGCGTCGCCGTGGTCGCCGGGCTGGCGTGCGCGCTCGCCGCGCCCTGGTCCGTGCTCGTGCTGCTCGTCGCGGTCCCGGCCGGCATCCTCGCGGGCACCGTGCTGCTCGGCGCCCGGGGCGTGCTCCTCAAGCCGGTGCTCGCGGGCACCGGGCTGCTCGAGCTCGGCTACGGCGTGCTGCTCGGCCTCGGGCTGTCGATCTGACGGTCCGGACCCTGCGGGTCGTGCGGACGGTCAGCGCCCGGGGCCGGTGACCCCGCACCCGGGCCCCTCGCCTCGGCGTCCTCGGCCAGGACGTCGTCCTCGACGCCTGCGCTGAACCGCGGCCCCGTGCGCCGGCGTTCGGCACGGTCGGCGATCCACCGCGCCGCGCGGTCCCGCGGACCGGCCAGCAGCAGGTAGGACAGGGCCCACGCGACGAGGGCCGCGACGACCACGAGCAGCCAGCCGCCGAGGCCGACGGCCCATCCGGCGACGAGGACCCCGGCCAGCAGGCCCAGGCGAAGGAGGGAGTAGACGAGCATCGGCACGCCCCCAGCGTAGGCGCCTAGGCTGGGGGCATGGTCAGGGCCCTGCCGTACATCGTCCCGCTCGCGCTCGCGCTGTTCGCCCTCATCGACCTGTCGCGCAGCTCGGCCGTCGAGCGCGCCGAGATCCACCCCGCGGCGTGGGTGGCGATCATCGTGCTGCTCCCCGTGGTCGGACCGGTCGCATGGATCGCCGTGAGCCGCAGCCGGATCGCGGCGGCACGCCGCGCCGCGGGCGGCACCGCGCCGACGCGCCCGGCACCGGGGCGCCCGAAGCCGCGGCGCTCGGGCCCGGTCGCGCCCGACGACGACCCCGACTTCCTCTGGCGGCTCGAGAGGGAGCGGCGCCGACGCGCCCACGGGACGCAGGAGCCGGGCGACGGCGACGGGCCCGCGCCCGACCCGGAGGACCGCAGCACCGACTGAGCCTCGGCGCGTCGACGCAGTGGTCGACGCAGTCGGTCGACGCGGTCAGGACGACGCGCTGAGCAGAACCGCCGCGACCCCGATCGCCGCGAGGCCCGCCGCGAGCCAGGCGGCCTCCGGGAGGTACTCGCGTGGGGCGGTGACCAGCGGCCCCGGGCTGTCCACGTCGCGGATCCGGGCGATGCGTCGGCGGTGCGCCCGCAGCGCCAGGACGAGGCACGGCCCGCAGAGCACGAGCAGCACCCCGGCGACCACCTGGGACCAGGCACCGTCGCCCAGCCCGACGACCACCGCCACGACCCCGGTCAGGGCGAAGAGGCCACCGGCCATGGCCGTGGCGAAGCCACGTCCCCACATGCTCTGCTCGCGGAGCTCGCCCCAGGTGACCGAGGCGTCGGCCGGGCCGCGGCGAGACGGCGCCGTGTCGTTCACTCGCCCGACGGCAGGCCGCCGTAGTCGTGCAGCCCTTGGAAGAAGAGGTTCACGCCCGTGAAGTTGAAGATCACGGTGGCGTAGCCGACGAGCACGAACCACGCCGCGCGCCGCCCGGACCAGCCCCGGGTCGTGCGGGCGTGCAGGTAGGCCGCGTAGACGACCCACACGACGAAGCTCCAGACCTCCTTGGGGTCCCAGCCCCAGTAGCGGCCCCACGTGTGCTCGGCCCAGACGGCGCCGGCCATGACGGTGAAGGTCCACAGGACGAAGCCCACGGCCGTGATCCGGAAGGACAGCGCCTCGAGGTCGCGCACCGGCGGGAGCGCGTCGAGCAGGGCCCAGCGCCGGGACGCGAGGCGCGGCGAGCCGGAGTCGCGCGCGTCCTTGAGCAGCTGCAGGGCGCTCGAGGCGAAGGAGACCGTGAGCAGCCCCGTCGCGATCGTCGCGATCGACACGTGGATCACGAGCCAGTAGCTCTGCAGCGCGGGCTCGACGGGGCTGGCCGGCGTGTAGAACACGGCGAGGCCGATGCCCAGCGCGACGACGGCGAGCCCGATGACGATCGTGCCGAGGAAGCGCAGGTCGCGCCGGCGGCACAGCACGAGGAACGTCACGACGGCGACGAGCGTCCCGACCAGCGTGAACTCGTACATGTTGGCCCACGGCACGCGGCCCGCGGCCACGCCGCGCAGCACCGTGCCGGCCCCGTGCAGGAGCACGCCGAGGATCGTCGTCGACATCGCGATGCCGGCGGCGCGGCGTCGGCGCGGGGCCGCGTCCGCGGGCATCCCGTCCGCGGGTTCCGGCTCGAGGGCGGGCGCCGAGGCCCCTGCCGCGCCGACGAGCGTCCGCTCGCCCACGCGCGCCCGCGTGTCCGCGAGGCGCGCCAGGTCGATCGAGAACGCCACGAGCGCGACCGCGTAGGCCGTCGTCGCGCCCCACACCAGCAGCGTGCTCAGCTCACCGAGACTCATCGTCCTGCCTCTCCGACGGCGCGTCGCGCACCGTGTCCATGACCCGCGCGAGCTCGTCCGCGAGGCCGACGTCGTCCCCCCGGGCCAGTGCGGCACCAGCGACCACTGTACGGCCGGCGCCGCCCGCCTCCTCGCCGGCGGTCACGCGCAGCCACAGCCGGCGGCGCGGGGTGAAGAGCGAGACCGAGAGCCCGACGAGCGCCACGACGGAGAACGCCAGGAGCCAGGGCAGCGACGGGTCGTGCCGCAGGTCGAGCGCCACGAACCGGGGCAGCCCCTGCCAGGTCAGCGTCCCGAGGCCGTCCGGCAGCTCGACCGTCTGGCCCGGCTCGACGAACAGCGTCACGGGGGTGCCGTCCGCCTCCGTCGCCTGCGTCATCGCGCTGGAGTCCAGCTCGTAGACGTTCTGCGGGATGCCCTCGTCCAGGCCGAGGTCGCCGGACCACACGCTGAGGACCAGCAGCGGCGCCTCGGGCTCCGGGCGCACCGACGCGGCGGCGATCGGGCTCACCACGGCGGTCGGCAGCAGGACGCCGACGAGACCGATCTGGTCCCCCGTCGAGACGTCCGGGACCTTGACCACCCCGTTGGACGTGTAGACGGCGTCCTGCGGCAGGAACGGCACGGTGCCCGCGAAGGCGACCTCCCCCGCGGCGTCGTGGACCACGAGGTCGGGCGCGTAGCCGTTGCCCTGCAGGTAGACCTTCGCGCCGCCCGCCGTGAGGGGGTGGTTGACGCGGATGGTCGCCTCGCGCGGCTGCTCGCCGGGCTCGGTCAGCGTGACGTCCGCCCGGAAGTCCTCGGCGCGGGCGTCGGCCGTGAAGCGCGAGGTGAAGGCGTCGAGGGTCAGGGTGAAGGGCACGAGGGAGCCCGGGTCGACGGCGGACCCGGCGCGGAACGTGTCGTAGTCCGTCATCGCGTTGGCGAAGCCCTCGCCCTCGATGACGATGGCCTGCCCGCGGTAGCTGAGCATCTGGCCGGTCGCGACCGAGACGAGGATGCCGAGGAGCGCGAGGTGGAACGCGATGTTGCCGCTCTCGCGCAGGTAGCCGCGCTCCGCCGAGACCTCCACGACGCCCGGTCCGGGGCGGGTGACGTCGACCCGGAACCGCGGGAGCCGGCGGAACCGGCCGACGAGGACGCGGCGCGCGGCCGCGGCGACGTCGTCCGGGGACGCGGCGACGGTGGCCTCGTCGCGGACGGCGAAGCGCTCGAACCGGCGCGGCGCGCGGGGCGGCCGGGCCCGCACGGCCCGCAGGTGGGTGCGCAGGCGCGGCAGGATGCAGCCCACGAGCGAGACGAACAGCAGCAGGTAGACGGCCGAGAACCAGACCGACGCGTAGACGTCGAAGAAGCCCAGGCGGTCCAGCCAGGGCCCGAGCGTCGGGTTGTCCTGCAGGTACCGCGCGACGGCGCCCGGGTCCTGCGGGTACTGCGGCAGCACCGAGCCCGGCACGGCCACGACGGCCAGCAGCATGAGGAGCATGAGCGCGACGCGCATGCTCGTGAGCTGGCGCCAGGTCCAGCGCAGGGTCCCGGCCAGCCCGAGGCGCGGCAGGACGGCGGGGTCGCCGGGACGGGCCGCGGGCGTCGCCTCGGGGCCGTCGTCGGTCTCCAGCCCCTCGGGCCGGTAGGGCGCGCGCGGGCTCACAGGACCGTCTCGTACCCGGCCACGAGGCCCTGGAGCGACGCGGTCCACGTACCCCACAGCCCGGTCACGAGCGCCAGCCCGACGGCGACGAGCACGCCGCCACCGATGCGCATCACCGCGACGCGGTGCCGGCGCAGGAAGCCGAGCGCCCGCTGCGACCGCTCGAGGCCCAGCGCGACCAGCAGGAAGGGAAGCCCCAGGCCGAGGCAGTAGGCGACCGACAGCACGGCGCCACGCCCCGCCGAGGCGCCGTCGAGCGCGAGCGTGTAGACCGCGACGAGCGTCGGCCCGATGCACGGCGCCCAGCCGAGCCCGAAGACGACGCCGAGGAGCGGTGCGCCCCACAGCCCCGCCCGCGGCGCGACGTGCAGGCGGCGCTCGCGCTGACCGAACGGCAGCCAGCCGAGGAACGCGAGGCCCATGAGGACGACGACGACGCCCAGCACCCGCGTGACGGGGTCGCTCCACTGCGCCAGCACCGCGCCGAGGGACCCGGCGAGCACGCCGAAGAGGACGAAGACCAGGGTGAACCCGGCCACGAAGAGGCCCACGCCCACCAGGAGCCGGCCGCGGCGCACGTCGGTGAGCGTGGCGCCCGCGGGGTCCCCGGGCGACCGGCCGGCGCGGCTCGCCCCGGCCATGCCCGTCACGTAGCCCAGGTACCCGGGCACGAGCGGGAGCACGCACGGCGACGCGAACGACACCAGCCCCGCGAGGAGCGCGAGCGGGATCGCCAGCAGCATGGAGCCGCCGAGGACCGTCCCCGTGACGTCGCCCATGCTCAGGCGGGCTCGGCGAGCAGGTCGTCGATGAGGGCACGCAGCGTCGAGCCGTCGGCCTTGCCGAGGATGCGCGCGGCCACGTCGCCCTCGCGGTCCAGGACCACCGTGGTGGGCACGGCGCGCAGCGGCACGACCCCCGAGAGGCTCGCGACGGCGTGGCTCTGCGCGTCGTCGAGGGAGGGGTACGGCACCGCGAACGTGCGCTCGAAGGCCTGGGCGGCGCCGGCGTCGTCGGTCGTGTTGATGCCGAGCAGGCGCACCCCCTGGTCGGCGTAGTCCCCGGCGATCGCCACCAGGTCCGGCGCCTCGGCGCGGCACGGCGGGCACTCCGCGTACCAGGTGTTGAGCACGACGACGTCGCCGCGCCACTGCGCGATGTCGATCGCGGCGCCGCTGTAGTCGGTGCCGGCGACCTCCACCGGGCCCTCGCGGTCGTCGGCGGGCCACGTGGTGACGGACTCGTCGCCCGAGACGTAGCCGGCCTCGCCGCCGTCCTCGGTCCAGCCGCCGTCCACGCTGGGGCCGCACCCGGCCAGCAGCAGGGCGACGCCGACGAGGCCGGCGGCGCGCGCGGAGCTCCGCATCACGCCCCCGGGACCGTCTTGACGCGCGGCAGGAGGTCGCCCGCGGGCTCGGTGTACGTGATCCCGGTGAGCCGGTCCCCGTCGTAGTGCAGCGAGGTCAGGGAGGCGACGGAGCACTCCCGCTTGCGCGGGTCGTGCCACAGGCGCCGCCCCTGGAGCGCCTGGCGCGTGACCCAGATCGGCAGCTGGTGGCTCACGACCACGGCCTCGTGCCCGGCGGCGGCGTCCCGCGCGGCGGCGACGCCGGCGAGCATGCGCGCGACCTGCTCGCGGTACGGCTCGCCCCACGAGGGCCGGAACGGGTTCCAGAGGTAGGGCCAGTGCGCGGGGCGCCGCAGCGACCCGTCCCCCACGCCGAAGGTCTTGCCCTCGAAGTGGTTCTTCGCCTCGAGCAGCCGCTCGTCGCTCGCGACGTCGAGGCCGAAGGCGGCGGCGATCGGGGCGGCGGTCTCCTGCGCGCGCTGCAGCGGCGAGGCCACGACGTGCACGACGTCGTGCCGCGGCTCGCCCAGCGGTCCCTCCCCCGCGAGGTGGGCGGCGATGCGCTCGGCCATGGCCACGCCCCGCTCGGACAGGCGGAACCCGGTCAGCCGGCCGTAGAGGACGCCGTCAGGGTTGTGCACCTCGCCGTGGCGCATGAGGTGGACGGTGGTCGTCGGCATGCGTCGATTCTCGCCCATCCGCGGGGGTGCCCGGTGCGACCCCCGCCCGGTGGCGCGCTCAGGCGTCGTCGGGGCCCGCGGCCAGGCGCTCCATCGCGGCACCCAGCGCCACCATCTGCTCGTCGCTGAGCAGCTCGACGAGGTTGGCGCGCACGGCGCGCACGTGCCCGGGCGCCGCCTCGACGAGGAGCGCGTAGCCGTCGTCGGTCATGACGCAGTTGACGCCCCGGCCGTCGACGAGGCAGTTCTCGCGGCGCACCACGCCGCGCCGCTCGAGCCGCGTGACGGTGTGGGTGAGGCGGCTGCGGGAGTGGACGAGCGAGGAGGCGAGCTCCGACATCCGCAGGGTGCGGTCCGGGACCTCGGAGAGCCGGACGAGGATCTCGTACTCGCTCAGCGACAGGCCGCAGTCCTGGTCGAGCTGGCGCGTGAGCGCCTCGGCGACCCGGGCGGTCCCGGACAGGTACGCGCGCCAGGCGCGCTGCTGCTCGGCGGTGAGCCAAGGTGTCGTGTCGGCGCCCGGCGCCGCGGTGCGCGCTGCGGCGGCTCCGGTCGGGGCCGTGGCCCGGGTCCGCGTCTCAGCCGTCATGATCTTCCCCCTCCGTCCCGATCAGGGTGCCACGACGGCCGCGCGGACGGCGGTCGAACGGTTGTGCCCCCGTCCCGGGTGTAGTAGAAATATCAACGAGAGGTTGATTGTTCAACCAATCGACCGACCGCCACAGACCACCACCGAGGAGCACCCATGAGCACGACCACCCTGCCGACCGGCGTCACCACCGGCACCTGGAGCATCGAGCCGTCGCACAGCTCGGCGTCCTTCACGGTCCGCCACGCGGGCATCTCCAAGACCCGCGGCACCGTCGCGATCACCGACGGCACCGTGACCATCGGTGAGGACCTCGCGTCCTCGAGCGTCACCGCCACGCTCGACCCGGCGACGATCGACACCCGCGACACGAACCGTGACGGCCACCTCAAGAGCGCCGACTTCTTCGAGGTCGAGACGTACCCGACGTGGACCTTCGCCTCGACGTCGATCCGTGCCGAGGACGACGACGAGTACGTGCTGGTCGGCGACCTCACGATCCACGGCGTCACACGCGAGGTCGAGCTCGAGGTCGAGTTCAACGGCGCGGCCACCGACCCCTTCGGCGCCTCCCGCCTCGGCTTCTCCGCGAAGACCGAGCTGTCGCGCAAGGACTTCGGGCTGACGTGGAACGCGGCGCTCGAGACCGGCGGCGTGCTCGTCTCGGACAAGGTCAAGGTCGCGCTCGAGATCGAGGCCGTCAAGGCCTGACCGGGCCCTCGGCCCGACGCCGTGCCCCCGCCGGTCCGCCGGCGGGGGCACGGCCGCGTCCGGCCCCGCGCCGTCCGGCGTCAGGCGCGCGCGGCGCCCTTGCGGCGCTCGTGGAACGCGAGGATCTGCAGCTCCGTGGCGAGGTCGACCGAGCGCACGTCGACGTCGGCCGGGACCTGGAGCACGCACGGCGCGAAGGTGAGGATGCCGGTCACGCCCGCGGCGACGAGGCGGTCGCAGACGTCCTGCGCGACCCCTGCCGGCGTCGCCAGGACCGCGAGGCGCGCGCCCTCGCGCCGCACGACGTCCTCGAGGTCGCGCCCGTGCTCGACCACCAGCCCGGACACGGTCGTCCCGACGATGTCCGGACCCGTGTCCACGAGCGCCGCGACCCGGAAGCCCTTGCCGGTGCCCGCCACGTAGTTGGCGAGCGCGTGCCCGAGGTTGCCCAGGCCGACGATGACGACGGCGAGGTCCCCCATGAGCCCGAGGGCGGCGGCCACCTGCGCCTCGAGGTGGTCCACCTCGTACCCGACGCCCCGCACCCCGTGCGAGCCGAGGAAGGACAGGTCCCGCCGCAGCTGCGCGGACCCCACGCCCGCGAGCTCGGCGAGCTCGCCCGACGACGTCCGCTCCACCCCCCGCTCGGCGAGCTGCTCGAGCGCGCGCAGGTAGATGGGCAGGCGCGCGACGGTCGAGGCCGGCACCGGGCGTGCCGTCATGCGCGACCCGCCGCGAGCGCGCGCCGCACGCGTCCGGCGTCGATCCGCCAGTAGCCCTGCTGCACGCCGTCGACGACCACCACGGGCACGAGCTCCCCGTACCGCTCCACCAGCTCCGCGGCGTCCGGCGCCGTGTCGATGTCGATCTCGCTCACCCCGGCGCCCGCCTCGGCGGCCACGGGGGCGACGATGTCGCGCGCGGCCTCGCACAGGTGGCAGCCGGAACGGACGTAGAGGACCACCCGTTCGTCCACCCGGTCGCTCATGCGCCCAACCCTAGGGGAGTCGTTACAGTGACCGGGTGGCCGAGCCGAGACCGGGACGATCCGAGCTCCCGGGCTCCGACGCGGAGTCCGGTCGGGCCGCCGTGGCGGCCCACCACCGCAGCCTCGACGAGGCCGACGCCAGGACCGCCGCGTTCTTCGACCTCGACAACACGATCATCCGCGGCGCGAGCGCCTTCCACCTCGCCGTCGGGCTCCGGCGGCGCGGGTTCTTCGGCACCAAGGACCTCGTGACGTTCGCGCTGCACCAGGCGCACTACCTGATGTTCGGCGAGGACGTCGAGAAGATCGACCAGGTCCGCTCGCGCGCGCTGTCGATCGTGGCCGGCAAGTCCGTGGCCGAGATCGCGGCGATCGGCGAGGAGGTGTGGGACGAGGTCCTCTCGCTGCGCATCTTCCCCGGCACCCAGGCGCTCCTCAACCGCCACCTCGAGGCCGGCCACCAGGTGTGGATCATCACCGCGAGCCCGGTCGAGATCGGCGAGCTGATCGGCCGCCGGCTCGGCGTCACCGGCGCGCTGGGCACCGTCGCCGAGCACCGCGACGGCTTCTACACCGGCCGCCTCGTCGGCGACCTGCTCCACGGCCGCGCGAAGGAGAGCGCCGTCGCCGAGCTGGCCCGGCGCGAGGACATCGACCTGGCGCGCTCGTACGCCTACGGCGACTCGACCAACGACGTGCCGATCCTGTCCTCGGTCGGCCACCCCGTCGCGATCAACCCGGACGCCCGCCTGCGCCGCCACGCGCGCAAGGTCGGCTGGCCCGTGCGCGAGTTCCGCGGCCGCCGGCGTACCGCCGCGCGCCGCAGCATGTACACCGCCAGCGGGGCGGGCGCCGCGTGGGTCGCCGGTCTGATCCTGCGCGCGGTCCGCCGCCAGCTGCGCGGCTGACCGGTCCCGCGCGGCTCCGGGTCCCGACGGCCCCTGCCACGGCGACGCACCCTGCGGACGCGACGAGGGCCCGGCCGGAGCCGGGCCCTCGTCGAGGTCCTTCGCGTCAGCGCCCTCGCGGGCGCGCGCTCACTTCTTGTTGCGGCGCTGGTGGCGCGTCTTGCGCAGCAGCTTGCGGTGCTTCTTCTTGGCCATGCGCTTGCGGCGCTTCTTGATGACGGAGCCCACGTGTCCTCGCAACTGTGATCGGTGTGCCGGCGGTCCTGGTGATGTCAGCGGCCTCTCGGCCACCGACCAGCCCGCGCTCGGGAAAGTCCGCCGTCACTCTACCGTGCCCGGGCAGGTGCCCGCGCCGGAAGAGGTCCCGGCAGGGTCAGGACGACATGCGGTCGCGGTCGGACGACTCGACCGACGACGCCGCGAGGTACGCCTCGAGCGCGTCCTGCGGTACCCGGTAGGAGCGTCCGACCCGCACGGCCGGCAGCTCCCCGGAGTGGACCAGGCGGTAGACGGTCATCTTCGACAGCCGCATGGTCTCGGCCACCTCCGCGACGGTGAAGTACCGCAGGCGTGGCCGCTCCTGACCACCACTCATCCTGGCCTCGTCCCTCACGGAGCAGATCCGTCGCACGCGGCGGGCCACGCGGACGGGATGCAGAGCTGGTGCGGCGATCGCCGCGTGCCCCAACCGTAGTGGCCTGTGGGGCTGGAGTGAAAGAGGAGCACGCCGCGCCTCACCCGGTCAGTCGTACAGCGGGTCCAGGTCGAACCAGGGGAAGACCGTCTGGCGCGTGGCCAGGATGATCCGGTCGACGTCGTCGGCCGGGTCGTAGCCCTCGCTCCAAGGCCGCGGCTGCGCGGTCTCGCCGTCCCCCATCGTCGCGGGCACGGGGAAGCCGACCACCCCGGCCGCGTACTCGCGCCACCGCTCCGGCACCGCGGCGTCGACCGGCACGGGCACGTGCGCCGCGAGGGCGAGCAGGTGCGTCCAGGCGCGCGGCACCACCTGGGCGACCGCGTACCCCCCGCCGCCGAGGGCGAGCCAGCGCCCGTCGGCGACCTCGTGCGTGAGGTCGTGCACGAGCTCGGCCGCGGCGCGCTGCGCGTCGACGGACACCGAGAGGTTGGTGAGCGGGTCCAGGCCGTGCGCGTCGCACCCGTGCTGGCTGACGACCACCTGGGGGCGGAACGCCCGCGCCAGCGGCGGCACGACCGAGCGGACCGCGCGCAGCCACGGCGCGTCCGACGTCCCGGCCGGGAGCGCGACGTTCACGGCACCGCCGCGCGCGTCGGGGCCGCCGACGTCGGTGGTGTGACCGCTCCCCGGGAACAGGGACAGCCCGCTCTCGTGCACGGAGACGGTCAGCACGCGGGGGTCGTCCCAGAAGGCCTTCTCGACGCCGTCGCCGTGGTGCGCGTCCAGGTCGACGTACAGGACGCGCTCCGCCCCGAGCGCGAGCAGGCGCCGCACGGCCGCGACGACGTCGTTGTAGACGCAGAACCCCGACGCGTGGTCCGCCATGGCGTGGTGCATCCCGCCCCCGACGTTCACCGCGTGCCCGCACGCGCCGTCCCAGATCGCCTCGGCGGCCCGCACGCTCCCGTCGACGATGCGTGCGGCGGCCTCGTGCATGCCCGGGAACACCGGGTCGTCGTCCGTCCCCAGGCCGTGCTCGAGGTCGGTCTCGCCCGTGGTCGACGCGCGCCGGACGGCCGCGACGTACGCGGCGTCGTGCGCCGTCAGCAGGACGTCGTCGTCGGCCGGCTCCGCGCCCACCAGCTCGACTCCCGGCGCGTCCAGCACGCCGAGCTCGCGCGCGAGGCGGAAGGTCAGGTCAAGGCGCAGCGGGTTCATCGGGTGCTGCTCGCCGAAGTCGTACCCGAGCATGGCGTCGGACCAGACGAAACGGGTGGGCGCCATGCCTCACCGTAGCCCGCGACGTGCCAGAGTTGGCCGTCGAGCAGCGGCCGCCAGGACCAGGAGGTGCGGGGATGGAGCTGCCCCGCAGGCTCTTCGCCGGCCGGGAGTTCGTGGACCGCGCCGCGCGCCAGTCCCCGGCACGGCTCGCGCTGGTCGTCTTCGCGGCGGTCATCGCGCTCTTCACCGTGCTGCTGCTGCTCCCGCAGGCGACGGCGAGCGGCGAGCGCGCGCCGTTCGTCGACGCGGTCTTCACCGCCGTCTCCGCCGTCTGCGTCACGGGTCTGACGACCGTCAGCACGGGCACCTACTGGTCGATGTTCGGTCAGGTGGTCATCCTCGTCGGGATCAAGGTCGGCGGGCTCGGCGTGATGACCCTCGCCTCGCTGCTCGGCATCGCCGTCTCCCGGCGCATCGGCCTCACCCAGAAGCTGCTCACCGCGAGCGAGACCCGCTCGTCGGGGCTGGGCGAGGTGGGCTCGCTCCTGCGCGTCGTCATCCTGACGTCGACGTCCCTCGAGGTGCTCATCGCGCTCGCGCTCATCCCGCGGTTCGCGGTGGTCGGCGAGGACCTCGGCGAGGCCGTGTGGCACGGCGTCTTCTACGCGATCTCGGCCTTCAACAACGCCGGCTTCGTCCCGACGGCCGAGGGCCTGGGGCCGTTCGTGTCCGACTGGTGGATCGGGATGCCGATCGTCGTCGGCGTCTTCATCGGGTCGCTCGGCTTCCCCGTCATCCTCAACGTGGTGCAGCGACGGCGCGACGTGCGGCGCTGGAGCCTGCACACCAAGCTCACGGTGACGACGTCGGGGGCGCTCGTCGTGCTCGGCACCGTCCTCATCGCCGCGTCCGAGTGGGGCAACCGGGCGACGTTCGGCACCCTGGACACGTCGGGCAAGGTGATCGCCGCGCTCTTCGCCGGCGTCATGCCGCGGTCCGGCGGGTTCTCGACCGTGGACGTCGGGGAGATGAAGGAGTCGACGTGGCTCATCAACGACGCGCTGATGTTCGTCGGCGGCGGTAGCGCCTCGACGGCGGGCGGCATCAAGGTGACGACGCTCGCCGTGATGCTCCTCGCCATCATCGCCGAGGCGCGCGGCGACCGGGACGTCGAGGCGTTCGGCCGTCGCATCCCGCGCGAGACGCTCCGGCTGGCGGTCGCCGTGGTCTTCGTGGGCGCGACGGCGGTGCTCGTCGCGACGCTCGCGCTGCTCGAGATCACCGACCTGAGCCTCGACGTCGTGCTGTTCGAGGTGATCTCGGCGTTCGCCACGGTGGGTCTGTCGACGGGCATCACCGCCGACCTGCCGGACCAGGGCAAGTACGTGCTCGCGGCGCTCATGTTCGTGGGCCGCACGGGCACCATCACGTTCGCAGCCGCGCTCGCGCTGCGCGACCGGCGCCGGGTCATCCGGTACCCCGAGGAGAGGCCGATCATTGGCTGACAACCCGTTCCGCCGCAGCGCCGAAGGGCCCCACGGCCTGGAGGCCCCCGCCCCCGAGCGCACCACGCGCGTGCCCGGCCGCCGCGGGGCCGAGAAGGAGGAGGTCCGCGACGGCGGCGTGCTCGTCGTCGGCCTGGGCCGCTTCGGCTCCTCGATCGCGCTGACCCTGGACCGGCTGGGTCACGACGTCCTCGCCGTCGAGCGGGAGTCCTCGCTCGTCCAGCACTACACGGGCCGGTTCCCGCTCGTCGAGGCCGACGCGACCAACCCCGAGGCGCTCGTCCAGCTGGGCGCCAAGGACTTCCCGGTCGCGGTCGTCGGCGTCGGCACGTCGCTGGAGGCGAGCGTGCTCATCACGGCCAACCTGGTCGACCTGGACACGCCGCAGATCTGGGCCAAGGCCATCTCGGTGGAGCACTCGCGCATCCTGCAGCGGATCGGGGCGCACCACGTGGTGCTGCCCGAGGCCGACGCCGGCAACCGCGTGGCCCACCTGGTCTCGGGCAAGCTGCTCGACTACATCGAGGTCGAGGACGGCTTCACGATCGTCAAGATGCGGCCGCCGCGCGAGACGCAGGGCTTCACGATCGCGCAGTCGCAGATCCGCAAGCGGTACGGCGTCACGGTCATCGGTGTGAAGCCGCCGGGCGAGGAGTTCGTCTACGCGACGGACGAGACGCGGATCTCGGCCAACGACCTGCTCATCGTCTCCGGCCACGCCGACCTGCTGGAGCGCTTCGCGGCGCGTCCCTGACCCGGCTAGCGTCGCCGGACGGCGATGACCCGCTGGAGGACGACGAAGGCGAGCAGCAGGCCGCCGATGACGATGCGGGTCCACCACGAGCTGAGCGTGCCCTCGAACGTGATGATCGTCTGGATGAGGCCGAGCACCAGGACGCCGACCACGGAGCCGACGACGAAGCCGCTGCCTCCCGTGAGGAGCGTGCCGCCGATGACGACGGCGGCGATCGCGTCGAGCTCCATGCCGACGCCGGTGAGCGAGTAGCCGGACCGCGAGTAGATGGTGAACAGGAGCCCGCCGATGCCCGCGCACGTCCCGCTGATCACGTACACGAGCACCTTGGTGCGCGCGACCGGCAGGCCCATGAGCATGGCGGACTGCTCCCCGCCCCCGATGGCGTAGACCGTGCGGCCGAACTGGGTGTGGTGCAGCACGAACCACGCGACCGCCACCACGGCGAGCGCGATCATGACGCTCGGCGTGAGGTTCCAGTCGCCGATCGGGATGCGGTACGCCGAGAGGAAGACGATCGTCGGGTCGTTGATCGGGATGGAGCTCAGGCTGATGACGTAGCAGAGCCCGCGCGCGAGGAACATCGCGGCGAGCGTCGCGATGAACGGTTGGATCTCGAAGACGTGGACCATGACGCCCACGAGCAGGCCGATGACCGCGCCGACGAGCACGACGAGCGGGATGACCACGGCGGCCGGCCACCCGGACTGCAGGAGCGTCGCCGCGACCACGCCGACGAGCGCCACGACCGCACCGACCGACAGGTCGATGCCGCCCGTGAGGATGACGAACGTCAGCCCGACGGCGAGCACGATGAGGAACGAGTTGTTGATGAACAGGTTCGACATCACGCGC
Organism: Actinotalea sp. JY-7876; assembly: GCF_014042015.1. Classification (NCBI taxonomy): domain Bacteria; kingdom Bacillati; phylum Actinomycetota; class Actinomycetes; order Micrococcales; family Cellulomonadaceae; genus Actinotalea; species Actinotalea sp. JY-7876. Next base: position 3,034,456 of record NZ_CP059493.1, read on the forward strand.
CCCGAGAGGAACGTGTCGTAGCGGCTCCCGCCGACGGCCAGCATCGCGACGAGCACCACGAGCGTGCCGACGACGGGCAGGTACCGGGCGTCGAGGGAGGGCCGACGGCGCCTGCCCCCCGCGACGACGTCCGCCGCGCGGCCCGTGCCGAGCGCCTGGTCGGTCGTCATCAGGCCGCCACCTCCGTCCGGGCCGGGACCGGCACGCCGCGGCGGGCCGCGAGGCGCCGGCGCAGGGCCGGGGACTGCGCGAGGCAGACGGCGATCACCACCACGGCCTTGAAGAGCGGGGTGACGGACCCCGAGATGCCCAGGATCGTCACGCTGATCGTCAGCGTCTTGATCACCAGGACACCCACGAGGGTGCCGCTGAGCGAGAACTTGCCGCCCGCGAGCGACGTCCCGCCGATGACCACCGCGAGGATCGCGTCGAGCTCGATGAACAGCCCGACGTTGTTGGCGTCGGCCGCCATGACGTCGGCGCTCATCATCAGGCCGGCGACCCCGGCGAAGAGGCCGGTGAGCGCATAGACCGTCCAGGTGATGCTGCGCGCACGCACGCCCGCCAGGCGGCTCGCCTCGGGGTTGATCCCGACGGACTCGACGAGCATGCCGAGCGCCGTGCGGCGCGTCAGCAGCGCGACGACGACGAAGATCACCCCCGCGATGACGACGGGGACCGGGAGGCCCAGCAGGAAGCCCGAGCCGATCGTCTTGTACGGCGGGCTGTTGACGGTCGTGATCATGCCGCCCGTGATGAGCATCGCGATCCCCCGGCCCGCCGTCATGAGGACGAGGGTCGCGATGATCGGTTGTATCCCGAGCACGGCGACGAGGAACCCGTTCCACGTGCCCAGCAGCAGGCCCAGCACGAGCGCCAGGCCGACGGCCGTCACGACGGTGCCGAGCGCCGCGGGGTCGGGTGCCGAGGCGATGTAGCTCAGGGCCACGGCGCCCGAGACGGCGATCACGGCGCCGACGGACAGGTCGATGCCGCGCGTCGCGATGACCAGCGTCATGCCGAGCGCGACCAGGAGCAGCGGCGCGCTCTGACGCAGGACGTCGATCAGCGCGCCGTACAGGTGGCCGTCCTGGACCCGGACGCGCAGGAACGTCGGCGTCCGCAGGGCGTTCGCGACGATCAGCGCGACGAGCGCCACGACGGGCCAGAACAGGCGGTGCCGGACCACGGTCGTCACGCGTGCGCACCCCCCGCGATGAGCCCGACGACGTCGTCGAGCCCGACGTCCTCCCCGTTGACCAGCTCGGCCACCTTGACCCGGTCGCGCATGACGGCGATGCGATGGCTCAGGCGCAGGACCTCCTCGAGCTCGGCCGAGACGAACACGACCGACATCCCGTCCTCGGCGAGCGACGCGATGAGCCGCTGGATCTCGGCCTTGGCACCGACGTCGATGCCGCGGGTCGGTTCGTCGAGCACGAGCACCGTGGGCGCCGTCGCGAGCCATCGCGCGAGGAGCACCTTCTGCTGGTTGCCGCCGGAGAGGTTGCGCACGAGCGCCTCGGGGTCCGCCGGCCGGATGCCCAGGGCCTCGATGTACCGCGTGACGACCTCGTCGACGCGGCGGCGCGGCAGCCGCCGCCAGCCGCGCTCGGCCTGCAGGCCGAGCACGATGTTCTCCCGGACGCTGAGGTCCCCGACGATCCCCTCCGCCTTGCGGTGCTCGGAGGAGAACGCGATCCCCCGCCGGAGCGCCGCGCGGGGCGTCCGCAGGCGTGTGGGCACCCCCTGCACCTCGAGGTGCCCCTGGTCGGCGTGGTCGGCGCCGACCAGGAGGCGCACGAGCTCGGTGCGCCCCGAGCCGAGGAGCCCGGCGAGGCCGACCACCTCGCCCTCGTAGAGGTCGAGGTCGAACGCCTGCACCGCCCTCCGCCGGCCGAGGCCGACCGCCGTCAGCACCGGGGGGGCGTCCGGCCGGTGCCCGGCGGAGCGCTCCGTCCGCTCCTCGAGCCGCTCGAGGGTCGCCAGGGACGTGCCGATCATCGCCGAGACCAGCTCGAGCCGCGGCAGCTCGGACGTCCGGTGGACGCCGACGACCCGGCCGTTGCGCAGGATCGTCATCCGGTCCGAGATCTCGTAGACCTGCTCCAGGAAGTGCGAGACGAAGAGGATCGCGACGCCCTGGTCGCGCAGCGTCCGCACGATCCGGAACAGCGTCGCGACCTCGTCGGCGTCGAGGCTGGACGTCGGCTCGTCGAGCACCAGGACGCGGGCCTCGACGACCATCGCCCGGCAGATCGCGACCAGCTGCTGCACGGCCAGCGAGTGCGTGCCGAGCACCGAGCGCGGGTCGAGGTCGAGACCGAGCCGCGCCAGGTGCTCGGCGGCGCGCCGGCGCAGCCGGGGCCAGTCGACCGCCCCGAACCGCCGCGGTTCGTGACCCAGCATGATGTTCTCCGCGACCGAGAGGTTCTCGCAGAGGTTCACCTCCTGGTAGACGGTGCTGATCCCCGCGGCCTGCGCCTGCGCCGGCCCGCCGAGCGCCACCTCACGTCCCCCCACGCGGATCGTCCCGCTGTCGATCGCGTAGACGCCGGTGAGCGCCTTGATGAGCGTCGACTTCCCCGCGCCGTTCTCCCCCATCAGGGCGTGCACCTCCCCGGGGAACAGGCGCAGGTCGACGTCCTGCAGCGCCTTGACGCCGGGGAACTCGATCGAGATGGCGGTCATCTCCACGACCGGCTCGGTCGTCGTCATCGCGGCGGCCTCAGTACTGCCGGTCCGGCAGGGCCTCCTGGGCGGCCTCCTGGTCGAACGCGAGGTCCTCCACGACGATCCGCTTCTCGACCTCCTCGCCGGCCATCACCTGCTGGATGATCTCGGCGAGGTCCGGGCCGAGCAGCGGGTTGCACTCGACGATGTAGTCGATCTTCCCGTCGGCCAGCGCCTGCATCCCGTCCTTGACGGCGTCGATCGTGACGATCTTGATGTCCTCGCCGGGGACCATGCCCGCGGCCTCGATCGCCTCGATGGCCCCGAGGCCCATGTCGTCGTTGTGGGCGAACACGAGGTCGATGTCCTCGTGCGCCTGGAGGAAGCCCTCCATGACGGCCTTGCCCTCGGTGCGCGTGAAGTTGCCGGTCTGCGACGCGATGATCTCGATGTTCGGGTTGTCGGCGGTCGCGGACTCGAAGCCCTCCTTGCGGTCGATCGCCGGCGCGGACCCGGTGGTGCCCTGGAGCTCGACGACGTTCAGCGGCTCGGTGCCGAGGTTCTCGGACACCCACTCGCCCACCATCTCGCCCTCCTTGACGAAGTCCGAGCCGATGAACGAGACGTAGAGCGAGTCGTCCTGCGAGTCGACCGCCCGGTCCGTGAGCACGACGGGGATCCCCGCGGCCTTCGCCTCCTCGAGCACGTCGTCCCAGCCGGACTCGACCACCGGCGAGAAGGCGATGACGTCCACGCCCTGCGCGATGTAGGTGCGGATCGCCTGGATCTGGTTCTCCTGCTTCTGCTGGGCGTCGGAGAACTTGAGGTCGAAGCCGTTCTCCTGCGTGAGCGTCTCCTGGATCGAGGCCGTGTTGGCGGCCCGCCAGCCGCTCTCCGCGCCGACCTGGGAGAACCCCACGACGATGAGCTCGTCCTCGCCGCCGCCGCCCTCCGCCTCCGTGGCGGGCTCCTGCTCGACCGGGTCCGTCGTCCCCCCGCACGCGGAGAGCACGAGCACCGCCGCCGCAGCGGCCGTTGCCACCAGGTGTCGCTTCATGAGTGACGTCCTTGTCCTCGCGGGTCCCGGCCCGGGGCCGGGGCGGGTCGCCGTCGATCCGCTGCGTCGAGTGTGTTAGCGCTCACACATACGGTCAAGTGACCCAGGTCACATCTCGATAACGGTCGAATCGCCCCGAACCGGCGCACGACGACGCCCGGCCTGCCGAGGCAGACCGGGCGTCGTGTCGTGCGAGGCCGCGCGCGTCGCGCGGTGTGAGGAGGCGTCAGCGAGCGGAGCCCGCGCGGCGCTTGTTGTAGACGTCGAAGGCGACGGCCAGCAGGAGCACGAGACCCTTGACGACCTGCTGGACAGACTGGTCGATGCTCATGAGCTGCATGCCGTTGCTCATGACGGCCATGATCAGACCGCCGACCATGGCGCCGCTGACCTTGCCGACACCACCGGTCACCGCCGCGCCGCCGATGAAGCACGCGGCGATGGCGTCGAGCTCGAACATCTGGCCGGCGTTCGGCTGCGCGCCGTTGGACCGGGCCGAGTAGACGGCACCGGCGACGCCGGCGAGGAAGCCCATGTTGACGAAGATCCAGAAGTTGACCCACCGGACCTTGACACCCGACAGCTGGGCGGCGGAGAGGTTGCCACCGATCGCGTAGACGTGCCGGCCGAACACCGTGCGGTTCGTGACCAGGCCGTACACGAGGATCAGCACCGCGAGGATGATGAGCACGTTCGGCAGGCCGCGACTCGTCGCGAGCTGCCAGGCGAACCACATCACGAGCGCGGCGACCAGCACGATCTTCAGCACGAAGAGCGGGAAGGCCTCGACGGCCTGCTGGTAGCGCACGCGGGCCTGGCGGCTGCGCCACTGGCTGAACGCGTACCCGGCGATGGCGATGGCGAAGATCACCAGGGTGAACGCGTCGAACCCGTTGCCGCCGATGAGGCCGTTCTGGAAGCCCGAGGCGATCTGGCTGTACTCGCGCGGGAACGGCGAGAGCGAGATGTTGCCGAGCACCAGCAGGGTCGCGCCGCGGAACAGCAGCATGCCGGCGAGCGTGACGATGAACGCCGGGATCCCGACGAACGCGACCCAGAAGCCCTGCCACGCGCCGACGAGCAGGCCCACGACGAGCGCCGCGACGATGCCCATCCACCAGGGCAGGCCGTTCTTGATGACCAGGGTCGCCGCGACGGCGCCGGTGAAGGCCACCACCGCGCCGACCGAGAGGTCGATGTGACCGGCGATGATCACGATGACCATCCCGATCGCGAGGATGAGGATGTAGGAGTACTGCAGGACGATGTTCGAGATGTTCGCGGGGCTCAGCAGCAGGCCGTCGCTCAGGATCGCGAACAGCCCGACGATGAACACGAACGCGATGTAGATACCGCTCTGCCGCATGTTCCGGGTCGCGAGCTCCCGGATGTTGGCGATGCCAGTCATTGCACCTGTTCCTTTTCCTGCGTCATGAGCTCCATGAGGCGCTCCTGGCTGGCCTCGGCGACGTCGACCTCGCCCGTGATCCGCCCGAAGGCGAGCGTGTAGATCCGGTCGCAGATGCCGAGCAGCTCGGGCAGCTCGCTCGAGATGACGACGACCGCCTTACCTGCGGCCACCAAGCGGTTGATGATCGTGTAGATCTCGTACTTCGCGCCGACGTCGATCCCCCGCGTGGGCTCGTCCAGGATGAGGACGTCCGCGTCGGTGTAGATCCACTTGCTCAGCACGACCTTCTGCTGGTTGCCACCGGAGAGCTTGCCCACGACGGACAGCACGCTGGGGGCCTTGATGTTCATGCTCGCGCGGTACTCCTCCGCGACCTTGACCTCCTCGTTGCTGTTCACCCAGCCGTGGCTGGACAGCTTCGGCAGGCCCGCGGCCGAGATGTTGCGCTTGATGTCCTCGATGAGGTTCAGGCCGTACCGCTTGCGGTCCTCGGTGGCGTAGGCGATGCCCTGGGCGATGGCCTCGCTCACCGACCGGAGCCTGATCTCCTCGCCGCGCTTGTAGAGGCGACCGGTGATGTCACGCCCGTAGCTGCGCCCGAAGATGCTCATGGCCAGCTCGGTCCGGCCCGCGCCCATGAGGCCGGCGATGCCGATGACCTCGCCCGCCCGCACCGAGAAGCTCGCACCGTCCACGACGACGCGGCCCAGCTGCGTGGGGTGGTGGACGGTCCAGTCCTCGACCCGCAGCACCTCCTCGCCGACGCTGGGCGTCCGCTCGGGGTAGCGGTGCTCGAGGTCGCGGCCGACCATCCCCCTGATGATCCGGTCCTGCGTCGAGGTGGGATCGCTCATGTCGAGCGTCTCGATGGTGCGGCCGTCGCGGATGATCGTCGTGCGGTCCGCGATCTCCTCGATCTCGTTGAGCTTGTGCGAGATCATGATCGAGGTGATGCCCTGGGACTGCAGCTGGCGCAGCAGCCCGAGCAGGTGCTCGGAGTCCGTGTCGTTCAGCGCCGCCGTCGGCTCGTCGAGGATGAGCAGCTTGACCTCCTTCGAGAGCGCCTTCGCGATCTCGATGAGCTGCTGCTTGCCCACGCCGAGCTGGGCGACGGGCGTCGTCGGGTTCTCGTCCAGGCCCACGCGCGCGAGGAGCTTGGCCGCCTCGGCGTTGGTGTGGTTCCAGTCGATGAGGCCGCCGCGCCCGCGCTGCTCGTTGCCGAGGTAGATGTTCTCGGCGACCGACAGGTACGGGACCAGGGCGAGCTCCTGGTGGATGATCACGATGCCCCTGTGCTCGGAGTCGTTGATCGACCCGAAGCGCACCGGCTCGCCGTCGAAGAGGATCTCGCCCTCGTACGTGCCGTGGGGGTACACGCCCGACAGGACCTTCATCAGGGTGGACTTGCCGGCGCCGTTCTCGCCGCAGATCGCGTGGATCTCACCGCGCTCGACGCTCAGGTTCACGTCCTGGAGCGCCTTGACGCCCGGGAACGTCTTGGTGATGGAACGCATCTCCAAGATGGTGCTGCTCATGCGGCCTCTTCCTCGCTCGTGTGGGGTGACCGAGCGGTCGAGCCGAGCCGGCCCGGCGGGAGACCTCCCGCCAGGCCGGCTCGGCGGCGATCAGCTGGTCTGGCCGGCCGCGACCTCGTCGGCCGTGTAGTACCCGGAGTCGACCAGGAGCGGCGTGATGTTGTCCGCGTAGACGATGTCCGACTCGAGCAGGTACGACGGGACGACCTTCATGCCGTTGTCGTACGTCTCGGTGTCGTTCGCCTCCGGCTCCTCGCCGCTCAGGTACGCCTGGGCCGCGACGACCGCCTGGTCGGCGAGCTTGCGCGTGTCCTTGAAGATCGTCGAGTGCTGCACGCCGTCGACGATGAGCTTGATCGACGCGATCTCGGCGTCCTGGCCGGTGATGATCGGCATCGGCTTGTCCGCGGAGCCGTAGCCCGCGTTCTCGAGGGCCGTGATGATGCCGCGCGACGCGCCGTCGAACGGGGACAGCACGCCGTCGAGCGGCTTGCCGTCGTTGTAGGCCGCCGTGAGGACGTCCTCCATGTTCTTCTGCGCGACCTCCTGCTGCCAGCGCAGGATCGCGACCTGCTCGATGTCCGTCTTGCCGGACGGGATCGTCAGGACGCCCGAGTCGAGGTACGGCTGGAGGGTGTCCATCGCGCCCGCGAAGAAGAAGTGAGCGTTGTTGTCGTCGAGCGAGCCCGCGTGGACCTCGATGTTGAACGGGCCGGCGGCCTCGCCCTCGGAGCCGTCCGCGTTGAGGACGCCCAGGCCCACGAGGAGCGCCGTCGCCTGCTGGACGCCGACGTTGTAGTTGTCGAACGTGACGTAGAAGTCGACGTTCTCGCTGTCGCGGATCAGGCGGTCGTACGCGATGACCGGGATGCCGGCGTCGGCCGCGGCCTGGAGCTGGCTCGCGAGCGCGGTGCCGTCGATCGCGGCGATGATGAGCGCCTCGGCGCCCTTGGTGATCATCTGGTCGATCTGCTGCGACTGGGTGGGGATGTCGTCGCCCGCGAACTGCAGGTCGACCTCGTACCCGGCCTCCTCCAGGCCCGCCTTGACGGCGTCGCCGTCGGCGATCCACCGCTCGGACGTCTGCGTCGGCATCGCGACGCCGATGAGGCCACCCTCCGACGACTCACCCGAGCCCGAGTCCGTGCCCTCGTCGTCCGTGGACGACCCGGCACCCTCGCCACCGCACGCGGCGAGCGTCATTGCGAGCGTCATGCCCACCGCAACCGCGGCAAACTTCCTGGTGCTCATTTCTCCTCCTCGAGAACTGTCCTGCTCATGGGCCGCCTGGTACGTCCAGGGCGGGGCCCGGGGGCCCTGACCGCGGGGGTCAGGAAGTGCTGGTCGTGCTACTCCACCTGGACCACCTCGGCGCCGGCGCGGCGCAGCCGCGCGAGCTCGTGGTCGGGGGCCGAGGGGCCCGTGACCACGCTGTGGACGTCCTCGAGCCGCGCGATGCGGCCCAGGTGGATCTGGCCGAGCTTCGAGCCGTCGGCGACGACGACGGCGCGCTCGGAGGCGGCGATCATGCGGTGCTTGATCTCGGCCTCGGGCAGGTTGAGGTTCGTGATGCCGCGGTCGGCGTCGATCCCGTTGCAGCCGATGAAGCCGAGGTCCGCGTGCAGCCGGTCGAGCAGGACGGTGCCCAGGGGGTCGACCAGCGAGTGCTGCAGGGGGCGCAGCGTGCCGCCCGTGACGACGACCTCGATGCGGCCGATCGCGGGCTCGAGCTCCAGGGCGACCCGCAGGCCGTTCGTGATGACCACGACGCCCTCGAGGTCGGTGCGCGCGACGAGCGCACGCGCGATCGCCGTCGTGGTCGAGCCGACGTCGAGCAGGACGCTCGCCCCCGAGGAGACCATCGCGGCGGCGTGCTCGCCGATGCGCTGCTTCTCGCCCGCGAACTCGACGGCCGCCTCCTCGAAGGACGGCTCGCGCCGCTCGGCCCCGCCGGCGATGACGCCGCCGCGCACCCGGCGCACGGCGTGCGTCGTCTGGAGCGCCGCGAGGTCCGCGCGCACCGTCACGTCGGAGATGCCGAAGGTCTCCGCGAGGTCGGCGACGCGCACGAACCCGCGTTCGCCGATCACCTGGAGCATGCGCTCGCGACGCAGCGTCGCGGGCAGCAGCTCGACCTCGTCCTTGAGCACGCGCCCACTGTCCTGGGGCCGCGACGCTTGCGTCAACTTCGTGAAGCCAACTTTTGATTGCGAAACAGTAACGCTGTAGCGCCGCCGGCGCGCCCGGGACGTTGGTCCCCCGCGCGCGGACGGCCGCCGTGGCACTCACCGCGGTGGCCTGCGCGCCAGCCGTCGGGCGCGCCGACGCGGGCCCGCACCCGGCCGTCGGCCGGGTGTGGGCCCGCGCCGTTTCGGAACATCACCGAAAGCAAGCGAAACGCCGCGCAAGCATGGTCAGAGGCCCTGGGCGAGGCGGTAGTACGCCTGGTTCCATCGGATCTCCTGGGTGAACCCGCGCGACGTCGTCGCGTCGTCGATGACGAGCAGCTCGGTCCGGGCGATGTCGGCGAAGTCCACCCACGCGTCGACGCCCACCTGGGTGGTGAGCACCGTGTGGTGGGCCGCGCCGGCCATGAGCCACGCCTCGGCGGACGTCGCGAAGTCCGGCTGCGGCTTCCACACCGCGCGCGCGACCGGCAGGTTCGGCAGCTCGGCGGACGGCGGCACGACCTCGACCGCGTTCGCGGTGAGCCGGAAGCGGTCGCGCATGTCGGACAGCGCCACGACGACGCCGGGGCCGGGATCCGTGTCGAAGACCAGTCGGACGGGGTCCTCCTTGCCGCCGATGCCGAGCGGGTGGATCTCGAGCGACGGCTTCGCGGTCGTCAGCGTCGGGCAGATCTCGAGCATGTGGGCGCCGAGGATCCTCTCGTCGCCGGGCACGAGGTCGTAGGTGTAGTCCTCCATGAGCGACGCGCCGCCGGGCAGCCCCTGCCCCATGACCTTGGCCGCGCGCACCAGGATCGCGGTCTTCCAGTCGCCCTCGGCACCGAAGCCGTAGCCCTTGCTCATGAGCCGCTGGACGGCGAGCCCGGGCAGCTGACGCAGCGCGCCGAGGTCCTCGAACGTCGTCGTGAACGCGGTGGCGCCGATCTCGCCGAGCAGCGCGAGGAGCGCGAGCTCCTGCGTGGCGCCGTAGCGCAGGGCGTCGTGGCGCTCCCCGCCGCGGCGCAGCTCGGGCACGACGTCGTAGGTGTCCTCGTACTCCGCGACCAGGGCGTCGACGTCCGCGTCGGCGACCGCGTCCACCGCGGCGACCAGGTCGTTGACCCCCCAGGTGTTGACCGAGACGCCGAAGCGCAGCTCGGCCTCGGTCTTGTCGCCCTCGGTGACCGCGACGTTGCGCATGTTGTCCCCGAAGCGCGCGAGGCGCAGCTCACGCGTCGCGGCCCACGCCGCGGCCGCGCGGACCCACGTGCCCACCTTCGCCTGCACGGCCGGGTTCGACACGTGCCCGACGACGGTCTTGCGCGCGACCCCCAGGCGGGACTGGATGTACCCGAACTCCCGGTCGCCGTGGGCGGCCTGGTTGAGGTTCATGAAGTCCATGTCGATCGTCGCCCACGGCAGCTCGACGTTCGCCTGCGTGTGCAGGTGCAGCAGCGGCGTGCGCAGGGCGTCGAGCCCGACGATCCACATCTTCGCCGGGGAGAACGTGTGCATCCACGCGACGACGCCGATGCACGCGGGGTCGGCGTTGGCCTCGAGCGCCATGCGGTGGATCGCCTCGCGGTCCTTGAGGACCGGCTTCCACACGATGCGCACCGGCACGGCGTCCGCGTCGTCCAGCGCGCGCGCGATGGCCTGGGACTGCTCGGCGACCTGGCGCAGGGTCTCCTCGCCGTAGAGGTCCTGGCTGCCGGTGAGGAACCAGACCTCGCGGTCGGCGTAGGGCTTGGTCATCGTTGCTCCTTCGGGTGGGGCGTCAGCGCCCGTAGACGTTCTGGTAGCGGTCGTAGAGGCGGTCGATGTCGGACTGCGCGATCGGCAGCGGGTCGCCGAGCTGCCGGGAGATGTGCACGGTCCGCGCGACCTCCTCGCACATCACGGCGGCCTTGACCGCCGCCTTCGCGTCCCGGCCGATCGTGAACGGGCCGTGGTTGCGCATGAGGACGGCGGGGCTGCGGCTCTCGCGCAGCGTCTCGACGATGCCGCGACCGATGGAGTCGTCGCCGATCAGGGCGAAGGGGCCCACCGGGATGTCGCCGCCGAACTCGTCGGCCATCATCGTCAGCACGCACGGGACGGGCTCGCCGCGGGCGGCCCACGCGGTCGCGTAGGTCGAGTGGGTGTGCACGACGCCGCCGACCTCGGGCAGGTGCCGGTACACGTACGCGTGCGCGGCCGTGTCCGACGACGGCGACCGGTCGCCGTCCACCAGCTCGCCGTCCAGGTTGCACACGACCATCGCGTCGGCGCTCAGCTCGTCGTACGTGACGCCGCTCGGCTTGATGACGAGCAGGTCCTCCGCGCCCGGCCCCGCCTGCGGGTCGACGACCACGCGTTGGGAGACGTTGCCCGCCGTCCACACCACCAGCTCCCAGCGGGGGAGCTCGGCGTGCAGTGCCGCGACGACCTCGCGCGTGCGCGCGACGGACTCGCGGACGTGGTCGGGGTACGCGTCCAGGGTTCGGGCCGTCATCGTCTCTCCTGCCTCGTGGGGTGCGTGGTGCGTGGTGGCGGGGCGGCGCCGCGTCAGTCCTGCCGGCCGGTCGCCTCGACCGCCGCGCGCTCGACCGCGAGGCCGGCGACGTACCGCTCGAGGTAGGTGGCGTAGCCCGCCACGTCGGCGGCATCGGGCTCCACGACGTCGACCGCCGCGCCGGCGAAGACCCGCTCGTCGAGGAACGTCCGCAGGTCCTGCTGGGACGCGGCGCCGAGGTAGGCGGCCAGCACGGCGATCCCCCACGGCCCGCCCTCGCTCGCGGTGCGGGCCACGGCGACCGGCGTGCCGACGGCCGCCGCCAGCAGCCGCTGCGCGACGCCGGCCGTGCGGAACATGCCGCCGTGCGCGAAGAGCGTGTCGATGCCGACGCCCTCGCCGGCGAGCACGCGCATGCCGAGGCTCAGCGTGGCGAACGCGCCGTACACCTGCGTGCGGACGACGTTCGCGAGCGTCAGCCGGCTGCCCGGGGTGCGCACGATGAGCGGCCGGCCCTCGGCCAGCCCGGTGATCGGCTCGCCCGAGAGGTAGTTGTAGGCGAGCAGCCCGCCGCCGTCGGCCTCGCCGTCGAGCGCCTCGCGCAGCAGCGCGCCGAAGACCGCGTCCGGCTCGGCGGGGTGGCCGAGCACCGCAGCGAAGCGGCCGAAGACCTCGGCCCATGCGCCGAGCTCACTGGCCCCGTTGTTGCAGTGGACCATCGCGACGAGGTCGCCGGCGGGGGTCGTGACGACGTCGAGCTCCTCGTGCACGCGCTCCAGCGGCTGCTCGAGGACCACCATGGCGAAGATGCTGGTGCCCACGCTGACGTTGCCGGTCCGGGGCGCGACCGCGTTGGTGGCCACCATGCCGGTGCCGGCGTCACCCTCCGGCGGGCAGAGCGGGATCCCCGGCTGCAGGCCGCCCGTCGGGTCGAGGAGCGCAGCGCCCGCCTCGGTCAGTCGTCCGGCCTCCTGGCCCGCGACGAGCACCTCGGGCAGCAGGTCCTCGAGCCGCAGGCCGGGCCGGCGCGCCGCCAGCAACGCGTCGGCCTGCGCGAGCATGCCCGCGTCGTAGCGCCGCGTCGCGGGGTCGACCGGGAACATGCCCGACGCGTCGCCGACGCCCAGGACGTGGCGACCGGTGAGCCGGTGGTGGACGTACCCGGCGAGCGTCGTGAGCTGCGCGATGCGGGGGACGTGCGGCTCCTCGTCGAGGACCGCCTGGTACAGGTGCGCGACGGACCAGCGCAGCGGGACGTTGAAGCCGAGCGCCTGCGTGAGCTCGCGCGCGGCGCGCTCGGTCGAGGTGTTGCGCCAGGTCCGGAACGGGACGAGCAGCTCGCCGTCGGCGTCGAGGGCCAGGTAGCCGTGCATCATCGCCGAGACGCCGAGCGCGCCGAAGGTCGTCGGCCGCATCCCGTGGCGCCGCTGCGCGTCGTCGAGGAGAGCCGCGACGCACTCCTGCAGGCCGGTCCAGACCGCGTCGAGGGAGTAGGTCCAGGTGCGGTCGACGTACTCGTTCTCCCAGTCGTGGCTGCCCGTGGCGAGCGTCGTGCCGTCCTCGGCGACGAGGCAGGCCTTGATGCGCGTGGAGCCGAGCTCGATGCCCAGTGCGGTGCGGCCCTGGGCGATCGCCGCGCGGGCCTCCCCTGCGTCCATGGCGGGGTCGAGCGTCATCGAGTCATCTCCTCGGGCGTGGCGGCGCTGGCACGGTCGGGGAGCGGGCACCACAGGCGCCGGCTCACGACCACCCGATGTTAGCGTTCACATGAGAGATGTCAAGGAGCTCCGAGGTCCCGGCCGGGGCGTCAGCCGCGCGCCGGCCCGCTGCTCCGCCGGACCACCAGGCGCGGCGCGATGAGTGTCGGCGCCACGTCCTGCACGCCGTCGCTCCCCCGCCCGATCGCCGCGACCAGCAGCTCCATGCAGCGCCGCCCGAGCGCCGCGAACTCCTGCCGCACGGTGGTCAGCGGCGGGTAGAAGTGCGCCGAGCCGTCGACGTCGTCGAACCCGACCACCGACACGTCCCCCGGGACCGAGACGCCGGCCTCCGCGAAGGCGCGCAGCAGACCGAGCGCGAGCTGGTCGTTCGCGGCGAAGACCGCCGTCGGCAGGTCGCCGCGCACCAGCGCGCAGCCCACGTCGTACCCGCGCCCCGCGCTCCAGTCGCCCTCGACCGGCTCGCCCGGCGTGATGCCGGCGGCCGCGAGCTCGTCGCGCCAGCCCGCGACGCGCGCGCGGGCGTCGAGCCAGTCCTGCGGCCCGGCGAGGTGGACGACGTCGGCGTGGCCGAGGTCGAGGAGGTGGCGGACCGCGAGCCGCGCGCCCGCGTACTGGTCGACGGCCACCGCGTGCAGGCGCCCGCCGGGCAGGTCCTTGGGACCGACCATGACCACCGGCACCGGCGCGTCGAACGCCCGGACGGCCTCGACCGCCTCGTCGTGGGCGGCGACCACCACGACGCCCTCGACGCCCTGGTCCATGAAGTGCTCCAGGACCTGGCGCATCCCGGCGGCCTCCCAGCGCGCCACCGTCGCGACGCTGACGAACAGCCCGGCGTCGCGCGCGGCCCCCTCGACGGCGATGAGCGTGCTGGTCGGCCCGAAGAGCGCCGACCCCGACGTCACGACGCCGACCGTGCCCGTGCGCCGGGTCACGAGCGCGCGGGCGGCGGTGTTGCGCCGGTACCCCAGCTCCGCGATCGCGTCCAGGACGCGCTGGCGCGTCTCGGGACGCACGCTCGGGTGCCCGTTGAGCACGCGCGAGACCGTCTGGTGCGACACCCCCGCCACGGCGGCGACGTCGCTCATCGCCGGCGGGCGGGGCGAGCTCATCCCAGCTCCCGCGCGATCGCCGCCGACCGGTCGTGCGCCGCCTGCGCCGCGGCGAGCACGGCGGCCCGTGCGCCGTGGGCGTCGAGCTCCCGCAGCCCGGCGACGGTGGTCCCGCCCGGGGACGAGACGCGCTCGCGGAGCACGACGGGATGCTCCCCCGTCTCGGCCAGCATGGTCGCCGCGCCCCGGAAGGTGGCGACGGCGAGCTCGAGCGCCTGCGCGCGCGTCAGGCCCAGCAGGACGCCGGCCTCCGCGAGGGCGTCGACGAGGTAGAACACGTAGGCGGGCCCGCTGCCGCTGATCGCCGTCACGGCGTCGAGGAGGCGCTCGGGGACGCGGAGCACGAGGCCCGTGGCGGCGAGCAGCCGCTCGACCACGGCGAGGTGGTCGTCGGTCGCGGCGGTCCCGGCGCTGATCCCGCTCGCCCCCTCGCCGACGGTCGCGGGCGTGTTGGGCATGACCCGGACCACCGGCGTCCCCGCCGGCAGCCGCTCCTCGTAGAACGAGATCGGGAGCCCGGCCGCGACGCTCACCACGACCGTCCCCGCCCGCAGGCGCGGGCCGATCTCCGCGAGCGCGGCCTCGACGTCGACGGGCTTGACCGCCACCACGACGACGTCGGCGCGGCTGGCGACCTTCCCCGCGGAGTCCGCGGCGCGCACCCCGTACCGCTCGGACAGCTCCGTGGCGCGTGCGGCATAGCGCTCGCTGACCGCGACGTCCTCGACGTCGACCCCCGCGCGCAGCACCGCGCCGACGATCGCCTCGCCCATGACGCCGCCGCCCAGCACGGCGACACGGCCCAGCGGTACCTCGGACATCGTGACTCCTTGCCGTGTGCGGGCGGTCGTGCGGGACCCTCGGAGCGACTCAGAGGGGGAAGGCGGCGAACAGGTCGCGGACGTCGTCCGTGGGGCCGTCGAGCTGGAGCACCGCGGTGCCGTTCCACCAGGTCAGGGTCGCGGTGCCGTCGCCGCGCGGGACGATCGTGTAGCGACCGGCCTCGGCCCCGTCGGTCGTCGTGACGGCGCCCTCCTCGGTGTCCGTGGAGGCCTCGTCCTCGCTGCCCTCCTCGGCGCCGTCGCCCGCGCCGGCCTGCGCGGCGGCGGCCGTCTGCGCCTCGACCGCTACGGCGTAGGCGGCGGACGCCTCCTCGGGCGTCTCCCACTGGGCCGCGAGCAGCACGACGGAGGCTGCGCCGTCGGTGTAGGCGAGGCGGTAGGCCTCGACGGCCCCGGCCTGCAGGCCGGCCGGGTCCTCGGCGAGCTCGCTCAGCGCGTACGCGAGCACCGTCGACGGCAGGGCGTCCGAGAAGGCCGTCCCGGCCGCCCGCGCCACCGGCTCCACGGTCGGCGTCGGGAGCGGCAGCGTCACGGTCTCGGGCTCCGGGGCCACCGCGGGATCCCCGCCCCGGTCGCCCAGCAGGAGCACACCGCCGACGACGGCGCCGACCAGGACGAGAGCGCCGAGCACCAGCAGCCACACGGGCGGCGTGCGACGCTCCGGACGTCCCGCGGCGGGCTCCGGCTCCGGGGCGGGCGACCGGCGTGCGGGGCTCGCGTCGCGATCCTCTCCCGCGGCGCCGCCCGCACGGCCCGCCGGGGGTGCGCCCTCCTGGGCCCGGACCTCGCCGAACGGCCAGGCGGGCGGGCGACCGCCCGCCGCGGGGTCGCGCGGATCCGTGCCACTGCTCGTCATGCGTCACTCCCTGCGGTCCGGTGCGCGGCCAGCCTAGGGCCTGGGCGGCGCGCGCTGCGGGAGCCGGTCGGCCAGGTCAGGCCGCTCGACGGCGTCGGACGCTCACGCGGTCCGGCGGCGCAGGGTGGTGGCGCCCACGAGGAGCGCGCCGACGGCGAAGGCCACCACCGCGCCCACCGCGCCGCGCACGTCGGCGATCCCGGCCCCCGCGGCGAGGTCCTGCAGCGCCTCGAGGCCGTAGGTCAGGGGCATGGCGCGCGAGAAAACCTCGAGCGGGGCCGGCATCTCGGCGCGCGGCATGAAGAGCCCGGCCGTGACGAGCTGCGGGAAGATGACCGCCGGCATGAGCTGGACCGCCTGGAACTCGGTGCGCGCGACGGCCGAGGCGGCGAGCCCGAGCGCGGTGCCGAGGATCGCGTCGAGCACGGCGACGAGGACGACGCCCCCGAGGTCACCCGCGACCTCCATGCCGCACACCCAGACGGCGAACGCGGTCAGGACGAGCGCCTGGAGCACCGCCATCAGACCGAAGGCGAGCGCGTAGCCGACCACGAGGTCGCCCTTGCCCAGCGGCGTCGTCATGAGGCGCTCGAGCGTCCCCGACTGCCGCTCGCGGAGCGTGGCGACGCTCGTCACCAGGAACATCACCACGAGCGGGAAGACGCCGAGCAGGACCGGCCCGAACGTGTCGAGGACCGGGGTCCCCTCGAACATCCACGCGACGAGCCCGAGCACGACGCACGGCAGGACGAGCAGCAGCGCGATCGTGCGGCGGTCGTGGCGCAGCTGGCGCAGCACGCGGCCCGCCGTCACCAGGGTCAGCCGGGCGCTCACCGGCCGACCTCCCCCGGGGCCCGGCCGACGAGGACCAGGAAGGCGGACTCGACGTCCTGGGTGGCGGTCTCGGTGAGCAGGTCCGGGAGGGTCGCGTCGGCGAGCAGGCGCCCGTCGCGCAGCAGGAGCAGGCGGTCGCAGCGCCGCGCCTCGTCCATGACGTGGCTCGACACGAGGATGCTCACGCCGTCGTCCGCCAGCCGGCGGAACAGGTCCCACAGGTCCCGCCGCAGCACCGGGTCCAGGCCGACCGTCGGCTCGTCGAGCACCAGCAGCCCCGGCCTCGCGAGCAGCGCCACACCGAGCGAGACGCGTGACCGCTGGCCGCCCGACAGGGTGTCGACACGCTGTCCCGCGGCGCCCACGAGGTCGACCTCCGCGAGCACACGGTCCACGTCCGCGCTGCCCACCCCCAGCACGGCCGCGAAGTAGCGGAGGTTCTCCAGGACGGTGAGGTCGGCGTAGACGCTGGGCGACTGGGTCACGTAGCCCACGCGGCGGCGCAGGTCGCGGTGGCCGGCGGGCAGACCGAGCACCTCGACGGTCCCTCCGGCCACCCGCTGCACCCCGACGACGGCGCGCATGAGCGTCGTCTTGCCGCTCCCGCTCGGTCCCAGCAGGCCGACGACCTTCCCCGCGGGCACGGCCAGGTCGAGCCCGCGCAGGATCTCCACCCCGCCCCGGACGACGCGCAGCCCCGCCACGCGCACGGCCGCCGCCTCGGTATTCCCCATGTGAGGAATATCCTCCTCGGGTCGCACCCGACGCAAGGGGCGGACGGCCGGACCGGCCGTCCGGCGCGGGTGGGGCGGCCGCGGTCAGGACGGGCCGCGGTCACCGGTGAGGTAGTGCTGCAGCACCGGGCCCACCGCGGCGACGATCCGCTCCCTGGGGGCCGACGCGATCGGCTCCAGCTCCAGGACGTGCCTCGCCACGAGGACGCCTGCCACCTGCGTCGCGATGAGGCCGACGCGGAGGTCGGCGTCGTCGCCCGTCATCGCGGCCCGGACCCGGCCGAAGACCTCGCTCGCCAGGAAGTCCCGGACCAGGTGGTCCTGGCCCGTCGAGGTCGCCGCGATGACCATCCGGAAGTGCTCCCGCCCCCCGGGTGCGTCCCAGGTGCGCAGGATCGCGTCCAGGAGGCGTGCGCCCAGGCCGTCGAGCCCGCCCGCGACGATCTGCGTCACCGCGGCGCCCGGGTCGATCTCCCGCCGGGCGAAGGCCATGGCGAACAGCTCGGCCTTCCCGCCGCCGAAGTAGTAGCGGACCAGGCGCGGGTCGACGCCGGCGCGACGCGCGACCCCGCGCACGCTGGTGCCGGCGTAGCCGAGCGCCGCGAACTCCGCGCGCGCCGCCTCGAGGATGTCCTGCGCGGCGCTGCCCTCGGTCCGGCGCCCCCGCGGCCGGGGCGTCGCCCCGTCGCCGGTGGTCCCGCTCATGGCCGCACCCTACGGGCCGCGCGT
Source organism: Actinotalea sp. JY-7876 (assembly GCF_014042015.1). Classification (NCBI taxonomy): domain Bacteria; kingdom Bacillati; phylum Actinomycetota; class Actinomycetes; order Micrococcales; family Cellulomonadaceae; genus Actinotalea; species Actinotalea sp. JY-7876. Next base: position 3,052,622 of record NZ_CP059493.1, read on the forward strand.
GCCGGGCCGTGTCGCAGGCCCGGGCTACCGTCGCCCCATGCCCTCCGCCAGCTCCGCCACCCGTTCACCCGGCCGCTCCGCGCGCAGCCAGCGCCCCGGCTACACGTGCCTCGAGTGCGGCTGGACCGCCGCCAAGTGGGCCGGGCGCTGCGGGGAGTGCCAGGCGTGGGGCAGCGTCGTCGAGGACACCGCGGCCGGCTCCGGCCCGCGCACCGTGGCCACGACCTCGCGGACGCCCGCGCGGCCCATCGCGGACATCGACGTGGAGACGGCGCGCGCCCGGCCCACGGGCGTGGCCGAGCTCGACCGCGTCCTCGGCGGCGGGCTCGTGCCCGGCGCCGTGGTGCTGATGGCGGGCGAGCCAGGCGTCGGCAAGTCGACCCTGCTCCTCGACGTCGCCGCCCGCGTCGCGCGCGCCGAGGGGCAGCGGGTCCTGTACGTCACGGGCGAGGAGTCGGCCGGGCAGGTCCGGCTCCGGGCCGAGCGCATCGGTGCGCTGGCGCCCGGCCTCATGCTCGCCGCGGAGACCGACCTGGGGGCGGTGCTCGGCCACATCGAGGCGACGTCCCCCACCATGCTCGTCGTCGACTCGGTCCAGACGATCGCCTCGTCCCAGGTGGACGGCGCCCCGGGTGGCGTCGGCCAGGTGCGCGAGGTGGCGGCCGCGCTGATCGCCGCCGCGAAGGAGCGCGACCTGCCCGCGGTCCTGGTCGGCCACGTCACCAAGGACGGGAGCGTCGCCGGCCCACGAACGCTCGAGCACCTGGTCGACGTCGTCTGTCAGTTCGAGGGCGACAGGCACTCGCGCCTGCGCCTCGTGCGCGCGAGCAAGAACCGGTACGGACCGACCGACGAGGTCGGGTGCTTCGACCTCACCGAGGCCGGGATCGTCGGGCTCGCCGATCCCTCCGGGCTCTTCCTGTCGCACACGCTGCACCACGTCCCGGGCACGTGCGTGACCGTGACCCTCGAGGGCCGCCGCCCGCTCGCGACCGAGCTCCAGGCGCTCGTGGTTCCGTCGATGCTCAGCAACCCGCGACGCACGACCAGCGGCGTCGACAGCAGCCGCCTCGCGATGATCCTCGCGGTGCTGCAGCGCCGGGGCGGCATCCCGCTCGCCGACAAGGACGTGTACGTCTCGACCATCGGCGGCGCGCGGGTGGTCGAGCCGGCCGCCGACCTCGCCGTCGCGCTCGCCACCGCCAGCGCGATGGAGGACGTGCCGCTCGCCGACGGCCTCGTCGTGCTCGGCGAGGTGGGGCTCGCCGGCGAGATCCGGCCTGTCGTGGGTCTCGGCCGGAGGCTGGCCGAGGCACGGCGCCTCGGGTTCACGCGCGCCGTCGTGCCGGCCGGCGGCCTCGACCGCGCCGACGTCCCCGCCGGCCTCGAGCTGCTCGAGGCGGCGGACCTCGGGCGCGCGCTGGTCCTCGCGCGGGGTCGGCGTGCGACAGCGGGCTGAACCCGCCCTCGCCGCGCCGCCCGGAGCCGGGTCCGCGGCGACCCTGCTCCCGTAGGATTCGGACGTGGTCACCACCGAGCGCTCCGCCGAGGACCTGCTGCGCTCCACCCTCGCCGCGGTCGCGCCCGGCACCGAGCTGCGCGACGGCCTCGAGCGCATCCTGCGCGGCCGGACCGGTGCGCTCATCGTGCTGGGCTTCGACGCCGTCGTGGAGTCGATGAGCTCGGGCGGCTTCGTCCTCGACGTCGACTTCTCCGCGACCCGCCTGCGCGAGCTGGCCAAGATGGACGGTGCGGTCGTCGTCAACGGCGACGGCACGAAGATCCTGCGCGCCGCCGTGCAGCTCCTGCCCGACCCGACGATCGAGACCACGGAGTCCGGGACGCGTCACCGCACCGCGGAGCGCGTCGCGAAGCAGTCCGGCTTCCCCGTCGTCTCCGTGAGCCAGTCGATGCGGATCATCGCGCTGTACGTGGGCGGGAGCCGCTACGTGCTCGAGGGCTCGGACGTCATCCAGTCGCGCGCCAACCAGGCCCTCGCGACCCTCGAGCGCTACAAGTCCCGCCTCGACGAGGTCAGCGGCACGCTCTCGGCGCTCGAGATCGAGGACCTCGTCACGGTGCGCGACGTCGCCGCCGTCGTCCAGCGCCTGGAGATGGTGCGCCGCATCTCCGAGGAGATCGCGGGCTACGTCGTCGAGCTGGGCACCGACGGCCGGCTCATGGCGCTCCAGCTCGACGAGCTCGTGGGCGGCGTCGGCTCGGACCGGCAGCTCGTCATCCGCGACTACGTCGACCCCGGTCGCGCCGGGCGCGGGCTGGCCGACGTGCAGGCCTCGCTCGCCGCGCTGGACGCCAACGAGCTCCTCGACCTCGGCCACATCGCACGCATCCTCGGCCTGGTCGCGGTCGAGGACTCGCTCGACGGCGCCGTCGGGCCCCGCGGCTACCGGCTCCTGTCCAAGGTCCCGCGGTTGCCGGGCGCCATCGTCGACCGCCTCGTCGGGCACTTCGGCGGCCTGCAGAAGCTCCTGGCCGCCGGCATCGACGAGCTCATGGCGGTCGACGGCGTCGGAGAGCAGCGCGCGCGTGCCGTCCGCGAGGGTCTGTCCCGGCTGGCCGAGTCCAGCATCCTCGAGCGCTACGTCTGACACCGCCGGGCACACCCGGCCCGGCGGGTCTAGCGTGCCGCCATGGGCGTCCTCCTCAGCCAGACCATCATCGACAGTGCGGACCCGGAGAGGCTCGGCCGGTGGTGGGCCGGCGTGCTCGGCTGGGAGACCGCCGTCGAGGGCGACGGTGAGGTCTGGGTCGCGCCGCGCGCCGCGGACCTCGTGGGCGGCCTGCTGTTCCTCGCCGTACCGGAACCGAAGACCCACAAGAACCGGCTGCACCTGGACCTGCGGCCCACGGACGGCTCCAGCCAGGAGGACGAGCTCGAGCGCCTCCTCGCGCTCGGCGCGACACGGGTCGACGTCGGGCAGCGGGACGCGAGCTGGCACGTGCTCGCCGACCCCGAGGGCAACGAGTTCTGCCTGCTGCACAGCACGCCCGCCGGCCTCGCCGCGGAGATCGCGGCCGAGGAGGCCGGCCCGCCCGCGGTCGGCTGACCGTCGGCGAGCTCGGCCCGCCTCGTTCCGTTCAGCCGAGCTCGAAGACCGCGGCCCCGCTGGTCGCACCGAGCGTCGAGACGACCGCGCTGTAGGTCCCGGCACCCGGCTCCGGCAGCCCGCCGGGGCACCCGGCCGCGGATCGCGTGCGGTCCCACACCACGGGTGTGTCCGCTCGGCCGCCCGGCTCGAGCAGGAGGAGGTTCGCGGCCGGGTCGGGCGAGCAGTCCAACGAGGACCAGATGCGGTCCGCCCCGGACGTGACGACCAGCTCGCGCTGCGTGGCGGCCGCGTCGACCGTGCAGGGGATCGTGCCCGCGTTCGTCACCGCCACGGTGAAGGTCGGCTGCGCCCCCGCGGGGTAGCTGCGCGCGTCGGTCGTGAGCGTCACCGTGAGGTCGGCGGCCGCGCAGGCCACCGGTCCGACGTCCGCCGGCTGCTCGACGGTCTCCGTCGCGGCCTCGGCGTCGGCCTCCGCCGCGGCCACCGGGGTGGTGTCGTCCGGCGTGTCGGCCGCCCTTCCCGCCCCGAACGCCTTGCTCACGAGCGACCACGCGAGGGCGAGCACCAGCACGACGGCCGCGAGCAGGACGAGCCGTCGGATCCAGTAGACGCGTGGCGGCCGGGGACCGACGGGACGCAGCACGGTGCTCATCGGATCGTCCCCTCCTTGGGCTCCGGGCCCCGCACGGGGCCGCTGCCGCCACGGTACGGCGGGGCGCCGCCGTCCCGGGGGCGCCGCGCCGGGCGGCCCCGTGGGGGATGATTCCCCCGTGCACGCCCTGGTCGAGCCCGTGGTCGCCTGGTTCGACGAGCACGCGCGGGACCTGCCGTGGCGGGCGCCCGGGCGGACGGCGTGGGGCGTGCTGGTCAGCGAGGTCATGCTCCAGCAGACGCCCGTGGCGCGGGTCGAGCCCGTCTGGCGCGCGTGGATGCAGCGCTGGCCGACGGCGGCGGACCTCGCCGCGGCGGGCCCGGACGACGTCCTGCGGGCCTGGGGCCGCCTGGGCTATCCGCGGCGGGCGCTGCGCCTGCAGGAGTGCGCCCGCACCGTGGTCGAGCACCACGGCGGTGAGCTGCCCGCGGACGAGGCGGCTCTGCTCGCGCTCCCGGGGATCGGCACGTACACCGCGGCCGCCGTCACAGCGTTCGCCCGCGGCCGCCGCAGCGTGGTCGTCGACACCAACGTGCGGCGCGTGCTGGCCCGGGCCCTGGAGGGCCGCGCCCTGCCCGACCCGCACCTGAGCGCCGCCGAGCTGCGGCGCGCCGGCGACGTCGTGCCCGACGACGACGCGACCGCCGCCCGCTGGAACGCGGCCGTCATGGAGCTCGGGGCGCTGGTCTGCACGGCCCGGGCACCGCGGTGCGGGGCGTGCCCGGTCGCGACGACCTGCCGGTGGCGGCTCGCGGGCATGCCGGCCGACGAGCTCGCGCACCGCCGACGCCGGCAGGCGTGGCAGGGCACGGACCGCCAGGCCCGGGGTGCGCTCATGGCCGCCCTGCGCGACGCGCCCGGACCGCTGCCCGCGGCGACGCTCGCCCGCGCGTGGCCGGACGACGCCCAGCGCGCCCGTGCCCTGACCTCGCTCGTCGTCGACGGGCTCGCGGTCGTCGACGACGGGGCGGGCGGCGCGGTGCGCCTGCCGGGCGGGGCCGCATGACGGACGTCGTCGTGCCGGCGGGCCTCGCCGCCCGGGCGGCACTCGGGCCGCAGTGGGCCGCGTGGCTCGACGCCCTCCCCCGCCTCGTGCGCGACCTGCTGGCCGAGTGGGACCTGCGGGCCGACGGCGACCCCCGGCACGGCGCGTGCGCGATCGCCGTGCCCGTCCGCACTGAGGCCGACCGGGCCGCGGTCCTCAAGGTCACCTGGCCGCACTGGGAGGCACGCACCGAGCACGTAGCGCTCCAGCGCTGGCACGGCGACGGCGCCGTGGAGCTGCTGCGCGCCGACCCGCACCGCCTCGCGCTGCTGCTCGAGCGGGCGCACCCGGACGACCTCACCTCGGTGCCGGACGACGAAGCCTGCGAGGTCGTCGCGGGCCTGTACGGGCGGCTGCACGTGCCCGCGCCGCCGCAGCTCGTGACCCTCTCCTCGTGCGTCGGGGACTGGACGCGGCGGCTGGCCCGCCTCCCGCGCGGCGCGCCGGTGCCGCACCGCTTCGTCGAGCACGCGGTGGCGCTGGGCCGGGAGCTCGCGGCGGACCCCGCCACCGACGGCACGCTCGTCCACACGGACCTGCACCACCACAACGTGCTGGCCGCGGACCGCGAGCCGTGGCTCGCGATCGACCCCAAGCCGCTGTCCGGCGACCCGCACTACGAGGTCGCACCCATGCTGTGGAACCGGTGGGACGACGCCGTGGCGGGCGGCGCGCTGCGCTGGGCGCTGCGGCGGCGGCTGGAGGTCCTCACCGACGTCGGCGGCCTCAACCACGACCGGGCCCGGGACTGGGTGGTGTTCCGGATGATGACGAACGCCCTGTGGACCGTCGAGGACGCGGCCGAGCGCGCGGGCGGCCTGACGGCCGACGACCGCCACACGCTCGACGTCGCGGTCGCCGTCACCAAGTCCGTCCTCGACTGACCCGCGCCTCCCGACCGCCCGACCGCCCACCGCCGCCCCGCCGCCCGACCGCCCACCGGAGTTCTGGCACCGATCCGGGCGCGGCGACACCCGGATCGGTGCCAGAACCGCGACGCGCGCCGTCAGAGCTCGAGGAGCATCCGGGTGTTGCCGAGGGTGTTGGGCTTGACGCGCGCGAGGTCCAGGAACTCGGCGACGCCGTCGTCGTGCGAGCGCAGCAGCTCGGCGTAGACGTCCGTGTCGACGGGCGTGCCCGCGATGACGTGGAAGCCGTGGGCGACGAAGAAGTCGACCTCGAACGTCAGGCAGAACAGCCGGCGCAGGCCGAGCGTCCGCGCGCGCTCGATGAGCTCGTCGAGGAGCGCGTGCCCGACGCCGCGCCCCCGCCAGGCCGGGTGGACGGCGAGGGTGCGGACCTCCGCGAGGTCGGCCCACATGACGTGCAGCGCGCCGCAGCCGATGAGCGCGCCGCTCGCGTCCTGCGCGACGACGAACTCCTGGACCGCCTCGTAGTACCCGACCAGCTCCTTGGCGAGCAGGATGCGCGACGCCGCGTAGGGCTCCACGAGGTCGCGGACCTCGCGGACGTCGCGCGGCAGGGCGGCGCGGACCCGGAACGGCTGATCCGGTGCGGGGGTGGAGCTCGCGGGCTCGGCGGACGTCACGCGCACACGCTAGGGCACCGTCACGCCACCGCGCCGCACCGGACCGGACCGGTACGGAGCACCGTCACCGCATGGGCGGCGCGGCCCCCGCCGTGCGGCGGGCCTCGGCGTCGGCCTCGTCCTGCGCGGGCATGCCGTCGGCGATCGCCCAGGCCTCCTCGGTCACGGTCCGCGGCCAGACGAAGGCCGCCACCAGGTACGCGACGAGGGACGCGAGGCCGCCGTAGACGGTGGGCCACCCGTCGAAGCTCGCGGGGACGAGGCTGTTGGGCAGGTAGGCGATGTCGTTCGGGACGCCGTACATGGTCGGGGTCAGGACGAAGAGGCCGAGGCGCACGACGAGCCCCGTGCCCATGGCCGCGACGGCTGCGCGCGTCCCGCCGCGACGCCAGAACAGACCGAGCAGGAAGGGCACGACGAGGCACGCCAGCATGAGGTCGAAGGCCAGCGTCAGGAGGATCCCCGTCTGCGCCACCTCGAGCGCGACGGTCACGCCCAGGACGACGACGGGGATCATGGCGAGCCGCGTCCAGCGCAGCAGGGGGTCGCGTCCGTCGCCCGCCGCCACCGGGGCGACGCGACGGATCCCGATGATGTTGCGCACCGCCACGGCCGACGTCGCCAGGATGGCGCCGGACGCCGTCGAGAAGGACGCCGCCACGATGCCCGACAGCACGAGGATCGTCAGCGCGGGCGGGGCGTGGTCGGCGAGCAGGGAGAACAGGACGGGCCCGTCGCCCATGTCGAGGCCGAAGGCTGACACCGCCGCGAGGGACACGAGCGCGTACGAGACGCCCACGACGGCGGTCCCGGCGGCGCCGGCGAAGCACGACCGGCGGGCCACCTCGGGGTTCTTCGCGGAGAAGATCCGCTGCATGAAGTCGATGGCGACGATGTCGCCGATGCCCAGCGAGATGAGGGTCGCCCAGTTGATGGGGGCGCCGGCGTCGGTCGAGGTCAGCTGCTCCAGGTCGAACGGGCCCATGCCCTCGGGGATGGCGAAGCCGATCGTCGACCCGACCCACCACAGCAGCGCGACCGTGGCGAACGCCGTGATCGTGATCTGGATCGCGGCCGTGTAGGCGTCGGAGAACATCCCGCCGCCGATCGTGTAGACGAGCACCAGCACGACGGCGATGAGCACGCCCTGCGTGTAGTCGATGCCGAGGAACATCTCGAGCAGGAAGCCGCAGGCCACGAGGTTGCCCGCCATGAGGATCGCGAACGCGAAGATCATGAGGACCGACGCCGCGACCTCGACCCCGCGCCCGTACCGCAGCCGGTAGAAGTCGGCCAGCGTGAACAGCCGCATCCGGTTCATCGGGCGGGCCAGGAACAGCCCGGTGAGCAGGAGGCAGATCGCCAGGCCGAGCGCGAGCGAGGCGCCGGACCAGAACCCGAAGGCGGACGTCAGGTCCGTGTTGCCGACCGTCGCGTTCGAGTCCACGGCGGCCGCCGTGAGGGACGCCGCGACGAGCGGGACCCCGAGCCGTCGCCCGGCGACGAGGAAGTTGGCGCTGTCACCGTCGACCTTGCGCGCGACGAGGATGCCGACGAGGACGACGGCGAGGACGCTGAGTCCGACTCCCGCGATGATCATGGATGCTCCGAGGCTCGTGGTTACCTGTCACCCGACAGGCACCATTGACCTCCCCCGATATGTCCGGCCCGGTCTCGAGACGTCACGGGTGTGTAAACGAATCCTCACAGCGGCCGCCGGCGCCGCGGCGGCGGTACGGCGCCGCTCGGCGGCTGCGTAGCATGACCGCCGTGACCACCCGACGGCAGGGCCGCCCGCGGCTCTCCGGCCCGGCGGACAGCGGGCTGCCGGCCGCCGAGCAGATCCTCGAGGCGGCCGCCCGCCTCTTCGTCGAGGACGGGTACCAGGCGACGTCGACGCGCGCGGTCGCTGCCGCGGTGGGGATCCGCCAGGCGTCGCTCTACTACCACTTCGCCTCGAAGGCCGACCTCCTCGCCGAGCTGCTCGCGCGCTCCGTGCGACCGTCCCTCGAGGCGGCCGACGCCCTGCTCGCCGACCTGCCCGACGACGACCCGGTGGCAGCCGCCGCCCGGCTGCACGCGCTCGTGCTCGCCGACGCCGAGCTGCTCCTCGGCACGCCGCACAACACGGGCGCCCTGTACCTGCTCCCCGAGATCCGCGACGAGCGCTTCGCGGCGTTCCGCGAGGAGCGGCGGCGGCTGCGCGACGCGTACGGGCGGCTCGTCGCCGCGGCCCGGCCGCCGGCCGGGCACCCCGCCGGGACCGAGGCCCTGACCGACATGGTGCTCGGCCTCGTCGAGAGCGTCATCGGGATCCGCGGCGAAGGGGGCGGCGCCGACCTCTCCGCGCTGCCCGGCGCGGTCGCCGAGGCGTGCCTGCGGGTCGTCGGCTGGCCGGACTCGGCGGCCGTGCTGGCGGCGCGGCAGCCCGCCGCGGCGAGGCCGTAACGCAGCCGTCACACGCACGGAATCGGCCGACAACACCACCCGCCCAGACTCATACCTGTCGACCGACAGATATGGGAGGGCCGACATGGCCGCACCGTCCACCGCCACGACCGCCGGAGCGCGCGACCACGCCCGTGCCCAGGAGGCGGCCGCCGAGGGTGCGGGCCACCCGCGCCCGACCTACCCCGCGAGCGCCCGGCCCACCCCGCCCGAGGGCGTCGCCGCCGCGGACCTGGTGTGGTCCGAGACGGTCGCGCCCGGCGGCTACACGCACCTCGAGGTCGCACCGGGCACGGCGGTCCGGCTCACCGACCTCACCGGGGACGCGTGCGCGCACCTCCTGCTGTTCCACGCCGGTCGGCCGTGGGAGCGCCTCAACGTCGCCGACACCGTCAAGGTGCAGTGGCAGGCGTACCCGACCGCGGGCCACCTGCTGCTCTCCGACCAGGGCCGAGCGCTCGCGAGCATCACGCAGGACACGTCCGGTCGGCACGACACCCTGTTCGGGACGAGCACCCGGGCCCGCAACGCCGAGCGCTACGGCGACGGGGACGCGCACGGCCCGAGCCCTGCCGGACGCGAGCTCCTCGCGCTGGCCGGGGCCAAGCACGGCCTGACGCGCCGTGACCTGCCCCCGAGCATCTCCTTCTTCCAGGGCTACCGCGTCGACGACGCGGGCCGGCCCCGGCCGATCGGCTCCGCGGGGGCCGGGGCGGACGTCACGCTCGTCGCCGAGCTACCGCTCGTCGTGCTCGTCGCGAACACCGCCCACCCCCTCGACCCGCGGCCCGACTGGTCCTGCGGCCCGCTCGACGTCGTCGCGTGGCACCCCGTCCCGGTCGCGTCGGGCGCCCCCTCCCGGGCGACGACGCCCGAAGGACGCCGCGCCCTCGAGCGCACCGCCGCGCACCTCGCCACCACCCGCACGCCCGCCGGAGGAGACCGATGACCGAGACCACCGTCGCCGCCGTCGTGCCGGGGCAGCCCGCCGTGCCGGACCAGACCGTCGTCCTCGACCAGACCGTCCCGGCGCGCGCGCCCTGGTCGGCGGTCGTCCGCGCCGGCCACGAGCTGACGATCATCGACCTCGAGGGCAACCAGGCCGTGGACTTCCTCGTCTACGACGCGCACGACACGTCGCTGCGCTACAGCGCCCCGGACACGCTGCAGGGCCAGGACTCGATCTTCCTCACGACGGGCAGCGTGCTGCGCGACTGCGAGTACGGGCCGCTCATGACGGTGGTCGCGGACGACGTCGGCCGGCACGACACGCTCGGCGGCGCGTGCTCGGTGGAGTCCAACGCGCTCCGCTACGGGCACCACACCGCGTCCCAGCACGCGTGCGTCGAGAACTTCCTCGCGGAGGGCGGCCGGCGCGGCCTGGGCAAGCGCGACCTCGTCTCCAACATCAACTGGTACATGAACGTGCCGGTCGACCCCGACGGCGCGCTCGGCATCGTCGACGGCCTCTCCGCGCCCGGCCTGAGCCTGCGGCTGCGCGCCGAGCGCGACGTGCTCGTCGTCGTCTCCAACTGCCCGCAGGTCAACAACCCGTGCAACGGGTTCGACCCCACGCCCGTGCGCATGGTCGTCACCGCCGGCGCCCCGGACCCGGCGCTCTGATGGGCTTCGACACGCTGCTCGTCGCGAACCGCGGCGAGATCGCCGTCCGGATCATCCGGTCGGCCCGCGAGCTGGGCCTGCGCACCGTCGCGGTCCACTCGGCCGCCGACGCGGGCGCCGCCCACACGCACCTCGCGGACGAGTCGGTCCTGCTGGGACCGGCGCCCGCCGCGCAGAGCTACCTGCTCGCCGACCGGGTGGTCGAGGCCGCCCTGGCGACGGGCGCGGGCGCGATCCACCCGGGCTACGGCTTCCTGTCCGAGAACGCCGCGTTCGCGCGCGCGGCCGAGGCGGCCGGCCTCGTCTTCGTCGGCCCGCGGCCCGAGCACCTCGAGGTGTTCGGGTCCAAGCACACCGCGCGCGACGCCGCCCGCGCCGCGGGCGTGCCCATGCTCGCCGGGACCGGCCTGCTCGAGTCGCTCGACGAGGCCCTCGCCCGGGCCGACGTCGTCGGGTACCCGGTGATGCTCAAGGCCACCGCGGGCGGCGGCGGCATCGGCATGCGGGCCTGCCACTCCCCCGCCGAGCTCGCCGACGCCTGGGAGGCCGTCCGCCGCACCGCCGGCGCCAGCTTCGGCTCGGCCGGCGTCTTCCTCGAGCGCCTCATCACCGCGGCGCGGCACGTCGAGGTCCAGGTGTTCGGCGACGGCGACGGGACCGTCGTGTCCCTCGGCGACCGCGACTGCTCGCTGCAGCGCCGGCACCAGAAGGTCGTCGAGGAGGCCCCCGCACCCGGCCTGCCCGACGCCGTCCGCGCCGAGATCGCGGACGCCGCCCGCCGTCTGTGCGCGTCCGTCGCCTACCGCTCCGCCGGGACCGTGGAGTACGTGTACGACGCCGAGCGCGGCGAGGCCGCCTTCCTCGAGGTCAACACCCGGCTCCAGGTCGAGCACCCCGTCACCGAGGCCGTCTGGGGCATCGACCTCGTCGCCTGGATGCTGCGGCTCGCACAGGGCGACACGACCATGCTCGACGAGCCGCTGACGCCCTCGGGCCATGCGGTCGAGGCCCGCGTGTACGCCGAGAACCCCGACCGCGACCACCTCCCGTCGGCCGGCACCGTCACGGCCGTCCGCCTGCCGGGCGGGGCGCGCGTCGACACCTGGATCGAGCCCGGCGCCGAGGTGACGACCCACTACGACCCGCTGCTCGCCAAGGTCATCACGACCGGCACCGACCGCGCCCAGGCGTGGGACGCGCTCGGCGACGCGCTCGCCGCCACGACGATCGGCGGCGTCGCGACGAACCTCGGCCTGCTCCGGGCGATCGGCGCCACGCCGGCGGTGCGCGCGGCGACGCACCACACGGGCACGCTCGCCGACGTCGCCGACGCCGACCCGCGGGTCGAGGTGGTGCGCCCGGGCATGCTCACGACCGTCCAGGACTGGCCGGGCCGCACCGGGCTCTGGCACGTCGGCATCCCGCCGTCGGGCCCGATGGACGACCTCTCCTTCCGCCTCGGCAACCGCGCGCTCGGCAACGCGGAGGGTGCGCCGGGTCTCGAGTGCACGCTCGACGGGCCGACCCTGCGCTTCCGCACGCCGGCCACCGTCATGGTCACCGGCGCACCCGCGCCGGTGACGCTTGACGGGATGGCCGTGCCGCAGTGGGAGCCGGTCGACGTCTCGGCGGGCAGCACGCTGAGCGTCGGGGCGCCCAGCGCCGGGATGCGCACCTACCTGCTGGTCCGCGGCGGGCTCGACGTGCCCGGCGTCCTCGGCTCGGCGGCCACCTTCGACCTCGGCCGCATCGGCGGGACGACGGGGTCGCCGCTGCGGCCCGGCGACCTGCTGCCGCTCGGCCGGCCGGCGCCGGACCTCGCGCCGGCAGCGCCGGTCGCACCGGGCGAGCGCCCGGACGTGACGAGCGCGTGGGAGGTCGGCGCGCTCGAGGGCCCGCACGCGGCCCCGGAGTTCTTCACGCCCGACGACGTCGCCGCCTTCTACGCCGCCACCTGGAGCGTGCACTTCAACTCCGCCCGCACGGGCGTGCGCCTCGTCGGGCCCAAGCCGACGTGGGCCCGGCCGGACGGCGGCGAGGCGGGCCTGCACCCGTCCAACATCCACGACACCCCGTACGCCGTCGGCGCGGTCGACTACACGGGAGACCTGCCGATCCTCCTCGGCCCGGACGGCCCGAGCCTGGGTGGCTTCACGTGCCCGGCCACGGTCGCCGTCGGGCAGATGTGGAAGCTGGGCCAGCTCCGCCCGGGCGACACCGTGCGGTTCGTGCCCGTGGACGAGGCGCAGGCGGCGGCGCTGCGGACCCGGCCGCAGTCGGTGCCGACGGCCTCGCGCCCGGCGCACGGCGACGGCGGCGTCCTCGGCCGGCTCGACCCCACCGACACCCGCCCCGCGGTCACCTACCGGCGCAGCGGCGACGACAACCTGCTGGTCGAGTACGGCGCGATGGAGCTCGACCTCGCGTCCCGCCTGCGCGTGCACGCACTCGCCGAGGCGGTCACCGAGCGCCTCGGGGCACCCGACGCGGGACGGCGCGGCGGGCTCGTCGACGTGACGCCGGGCATCCGGTCGCTGCAGCTCCACCTCGACCCGGACACGCTGTCGCTGCGCCGCGTGCTCGACGTCGTGCAGGAGGTCGAGGCGGAGCTGCCCCCGACGAGCGAGCTGGTCGTGCCGAGCCGCACGGTGCACCTGCCCCTCTCGTGGGACGACCCGTCCACGCGTGAGGCGATCGAGCGCTACATGGCCGGGGTGCGCGACGACGCGCCGTGGTGCCCGTGGAACATCGAGTTCATCCGCCGGATCAACGGGCTGGACAGCGTCGACGACGTCTACCGCACCGTGTTCGACGCCCGGTACCTCGTGCTCGGGCTGGGCGACGTCTACCTCGGCGCTCCCGTGGCGACGCCGCTCGACCCGCGCCACCGGCTCGTGACGACGAAGTACAACCCGGCCCGGACGTGGACGCCCGAGAACGCCGTGGGGATCGGCGGGGCCTACCTGTGCATCTACGGCATGGAGGGCCCCGGCGGCTACCAGTTCGTGGGCCGCACGGTCCAGGTGTGGTCGACCCACCGCCAGCGCGGGGCGTTCGAGCCGGGCACGCCCTGGCTGCTGCGGTTCTTCGACACGATCCGCTGGTACCCGGTCAGCGCCGAGGAGCTCCTCGACAACCGCGCCGACATGGCGGCGGGACGGCTCGACCTGCGCATCGACGAGGGCACGTTCGCGCTGACGGACCACGAGCGGTTCCTCGCCGAGAACGCCGGCTCGATCGCGGACTTCCGCGCGCAGCAGGCGGCCGCGTTCGGTGCGGAGCGGGACGCGTGGCAGGCGGCGGGCGAGTTCGACCCACGGCCCGAGCCCGAGCTCGCCGCTGTGGGCGCCGGCCCCGGGGTGGGCGTGCCCGACGGCTGCGACGGCGTCGAGGCGCCGTTCGTCGCGACCGTCTTCCGCGTCGACGTGCGGCCGGGCGACGTCGTCGCGCAGGGGCAGACGCTCCTCGCCCTGGAGGCGATGAAGATGGAGGCGCCCGTCGTGGCAACCGCGCCGGGCGTCGTGGTCGACGTGGTGGTCGCGCCGGGCGACCAGGTCGGTCCGGGCCAGGTGCTCGTCGTCGTCGAGCGGCGGGAGGCCGCCTGAGCCTGCCCCGGGTGCGCGCCGGTCAGGCGGCGGGGCGCGGAGGGGTCCGGGCCGATGAGTCCGGCCGTCCCGGGGAGTCGGCCGTGGTGGAGGCGCACCGACCCGGCGCGCCGCGGCCCCAGGAGGACGCATGGCGATCGTCTCGACCCTGTTCATCTCGCTCGACGGCGTCGCCGAGGTCGAGCCCGCGTGGCACTTCCCCTACTTCGACGAGCGCATGGGCGCGGCCGTCGACGAGGACTACCAGGGCGCCGACGTGCTCCTGCTCGGGCGCGTGACCTACGACAGCTTCGCGGGCGCGTGGCCCGGGCGGGAGGCCGCGGGAGGCCAGGACGCCGCGTTCGCGAAGCAGCTGGGCGACCTCCGCAAGGTGGTGGCCACGCGCGGCGACCAGGACCTCGGCTGGCGCAACGTCGAGCGCCTCGACGGCGACCTCGCGGCGTCGGTCCGCGCGCTGGCGGCCGAGCCCGGCGTCGGCAAGGTCCTCGTCGCCGGCTCAATCTCCGTGGTCCGCCAGCTCCTCGCGGCGGGCCTCCTCGACGAGCTGCGGCTCCTCGTCCACCCGGTCGCCGCCCGCCGCGGCGAGCGTCTGTTCGACGAGGGGGAGCCGATCTACCCGCTGCGCCTGCTGCGCTCGGAGGTCTACCCGACCGGCGTCGTCCGCCTGATCTACGCCCCCACGGAGCTGCCGTCGCAGGGCGGCTACGAGGAGGCCATGGAGCACCTCCCCGCCGCGACCGCAGGCTGACCGACGCCACCGCGCACGCCGGAGGGTTGTGCCCGCAGGGCGGGCGCAACCCTCCGCGCGAACCGGCCCGCGCGGTCACGTGCCGCCGCCGGAGGGTTGTGGCCGGGGAGAGGGCGCAACCCTCCGCGCGGGAGGGCCGCGCGGCGTCAGGCGTCGTCGGAGAGCAGGAGCTCGGCGGTGAGCTCGTCGACGACGAGGTCCGTGACCACCCCGGCCGCGAGCGCGGCGCGCAGCGGGACCACCTTGTTGTCGCCCGCGACGGCGCACACGCGGCGCGGCACCCGCTGGAGCTCGACGGGGGTCGGGCCCGTCGCGCGCGCGTTCAGGGCGACGTCCTCGTAGCTGCCGTCCGCCCGCAGGAAGACCGTGCACACGTCGCCCACCACGCCCTCGTCGTGCAGCAGCGTGATGTCCTCGGCGTCGAGGTAGCCGGCCGAGTACACGTGGCTCGGCAGGCCGCCGCCGACGGCGCCGACGCCGAACAGGGCGATGTCCGCGCGCCGCTGCACGTCGAGCACGCGCCGGACCGAGCGCTCGCGCCACATCGCGGCCTTCGTCTCGGGGTAGTCGAAGAACGCCGGCACCGGGAAGTGGTGCACCGTCGCGTCGAAGGCCGCGCCGAAGCCGGAGATGAGGTCGCTCGCGTACTCGATGCCGCTCGTGCGCGTGTTGGCGGCGCCGTTGAGCTGCACGACGGCGCTGCCCCGCGTCGCCTTGGGCATGAGGCGGCGGCCGACGGCGGCCAGCGTCGTGCCCCACGCGATGCCGAGGACCATGTCGGAGTCGAACCACGAGCCGATCAGCTTCGCCGTGGTGAGCGCGACCTGGTCGAGCCGGTCGATCTCCGTCGCCGAGTCCGGGACCGGCGCGACGTAGGCCTCGATGCCGTACCGGCCGGCGATCGTCTCCCGCAGGCCCGGCGCCCGGGTGCGGCCCGGACGCAGCGTGATCTCGACGAGCCCCGTCTCGCGCGCGCGCTTGATGAGGCGCGAGACCGTCGACCGCGACGTCCCCAGCTGCCGCGCGATGACGTCCATCTTGAGGTCCTGGAGGTAGTACATGGACGCCGCCTTGAGCACGTCCTCGCGGACGTCCTCGCGCGGTTCGCGACCGACGTGGACCACCGCTCACCTCCTCGTGCCGGGGGCGCCGGCGGAGTTGCGTTGCACGTTCGTGCACTCGGGTTGCGCGAACGTTCGGGCATGGGAAGCATAGGGCTGTCGCGCGGCCGACACCCTGTCACCGGGACTCCCGTCCCCCAGGCGTCGTGCGCGGCATCGGCTCCCGGGACGTACCGGAGCCCGAGGAGGCACCGTGAAGACAGCGGCACTGACGCCGGCGGCACGCGAGGAGGCGCTCACGGCGCTGGCGCGGTCGAGCGAGGGCGAGGAGCTCGACGTCCTGGTGATCGGGGGCGGCGTCACGGGCGCCGGCATCGCGCTCGACGCGGTGACGCGCGGGTTGCGCGTGGGCCTCGTCGAGGCGCAGGACTGGGCCAGCGGCACGTCGAGCCGGTCGAGCAAGCTCGTCCACGGCGGCCTGCGCTACCTGCAGATGCTCGACTTCAACCTCGTCCACGAGGCGCTGACCGAACGGGACCTGCTGCTGAAGAAGATCGCGCCGCACCTCGTGCGCCCGGTCTCGTTCCTCTACCCGCTCGAGCACCGCGTCTGGGAGCGTGCGTACGTCGGCGCCGGCGTCGCCCTCTACGACGTGCTCGCGAGCATCGCCCCCGGGCACCGCGCGATGCCGTGGCACCGCCACGTGACCCGCACCGGCATGGAGCGCCTCTTCCCCGACCTGCGCCACGACGCCGCCGTCGGCGCGGTCCGCTACTGGGACGCGAGCGTCGACGACGCCCGCCTCGTGGCGACGCTCGTCCGCACGGCCGCCACGTACGGCGCGCACACGGCCAGCCGCACGCAGGTCGTCGAGCTCACGCGCCGGGCGACCGGCGTCGTCAACGGCGCCGTCGTGCAGGACCTCGAGACCGGCCGCCGCATCACCGTCCACGCCGACCAGGTCATCAACGCGACCGGCGTCTGGACGGAGGAGACCGAGGCCCTCGCGGGCGACGAGGGCGGCCTGCACGTGCTGGCGTCCAAGGGCGTCCACATCGTCGTGCCGCGCGAGCGCATCCGCGGCGACGTCGGCCTGATCCTGCAGACCGAGAAGAGCGTCCTCTTCGTCATCCCGTGGTCGCGGTACTGGGTCATCGGCACCACCGACACGCCGTGGGAGCAGGAGCTCACGCACCCCGTCGCCACCGCGGCGGACATCGACTACGTCATCGAGCACGCGAACGCCGTGCTCGCCGACCCGATCTCGCGCGACGACGTCATCGGCACGTGGGCAGGGCTGCGCCCGCTGCTGCAGCCGGGCACCAAGGCGGGGACGTCGTCGGCCAAGGTCTCGCGCGAGCACACCGTGGCCTCGCCCACGCCCGGCCTGACGGTCATCGCGGGCGGGAAGCTCACGACGTACCGCGTCATGGCCAAGGACGCCGTCGACTTCGCGATCGGCGAGCGCGCGAAGAGCCTGCCGTCGATCACGGACCGCATCTCGCTGGCGGGGGCCGAGGGCCACGCGGTGCTCCAGCGCCAGGCGAAGCGCATCGCGCGCACCTACGGCTGGTCCCGGCCGATGGTCGACCACCTGCTGCACCGCTACGGCTCGCTGCTCACCGACCTCATGGAGATGGTCGACGCCGACCCGTCGCTCGGCCGCCCGCTCGAGGGGGCGCCGGCCTACCTGCGGGCGGAGGTCGCCTACGCCGCCTCGCACGAGGGCGTCCTGCACCTCGAGGACGTGATGATCCACCGCACGCGCCTGGTCTACGAGCAGCGCGACCGCGGTCTGGCCGCCATCGAGGAGATCGCCGACCTCGTCGCGGAGCGCCTCGGGTGGGACGCGGAGCGTCGCGCCGAGGAGGTCGCCGCCTACACCGCGCGCTGCGAGGCGGAGGAGGCGGCGTCCTTCGAGCCCGACGACGCCTCGGCCGAGGCGGCGCGGCTGCGCGTCCCGGACGTCACGCCGCTCGTCGAGCTCGGGACGCCAGGTCCGGGGCCCGGGCTCAAGCCCGGCTCGCCCGCCGACTCGAAGGGGGCGGCCGGACCGTACGGCACCTGACCGCCGGTCCTCCTCTCCGCGCGACCCGCGGAGCTCACGTGACAACGAAGTCCCGAGTGAATAGAGGAACGCATGGACGTGACCCTGACCGACATCTTCGTCTCGGAGTTCATCGGCACGACACTGCTCCTGCTCATGGGTGCAGGCGTCGTCGCCAACGTCATCCTCCCGACGACCAAGGGTTTCAACGGGGGCTGGCTGCTCATCAACTTCGGCTGGGGCCTTGCGGTCTTCGTCGGTGTGTTCGCGGCGTGGGCCTCGGGCGCACACCTGAACCCCGCCGTGACCGTCGGCCTGGCGGCCAACGACCCGGGCGGCGAGTTCATGCCGGGTGTCCCGATCGACGTGACGTCCATCGGGGTCTACTTCGGCGCCCAGCTCCTCGGCGCGTTCCTCGGCGCCGTGCTGGCCTGGGCCGCGTACAAGAAGCACTTCGACCAGCCGGAGGCCGACGGCGCCACCAAGCTCGCCGTCTTCGCGACGGGCCCGGCGATCCGCTCCTACGGCTGGAACTTCCTCACCGAGGTGCTCGGCACGTTCGTGCTCGTCTACATCGTCATCCAGTTCGGCAACACGCCGCACGAGATGGGGCCCCTCGCGGTGGCCCTGGTGGTCGTCGGCATCGGCGCGAGCCTCGGTGGCCCCACGGGGTACGCCATCAACCCGGCCCGTGACCTCGGCCCCCGCATCGCGCACGCGGTCCTGCCCATCCCCGGCAAGGGCTCGAGCGACTGGGGCTACGCGTGGGTGCCGATCGCCGGCCCCCTCGTGGGCGGCGTGCTCGCCGGCCTGCTCGCGGCCGCCGTCATCTGAGCGTCCGACGCTCCCGTACCCATCCCTCCCCGCACGACGACGTGAAGGACTGACATGGCTGACTACATCCTTGCCATCGACCAGGGCACCACGAGCTCCCGGGCCATCGTGTTCGACCACTCCGGCACCATCGTGGCCACCGGCCAGAAGGAGCACGAGCAGATCTTCCCCAAGCCGGGCTGGGTCGAGCACGACCCGATGGAGATCTGGACCAACGTGCGCGAGGTGGTCGGCCTCGCGCTGACCCGCGCCAACCTCACGCACCACGACGTGGCCGCCGTCGGCATCACCAACCAGCGCGAGACCGCCGTCGTGTGGGACCGCACGACGGGCAAGCCGATCTACAACGCGATCGTCTGGCAGGACACGCGCACGCAGAAGATCTGCGACCAGCTCGCCGCGCTGGGCGGCGGCGCCGAGCGCTACAAGGAGCGCGTCGGGCTCCCGCTGGCCACCTACTTCTCGGGCCCCAAGGTCCGCTGGATCCTCGACAACGTCGAGGGCGCTCGCGAGAAGGCGGAGCGCGGCGAGCTCGCGTTCGGCAACACGGACGCGTGGGTGCTGTGGAACATGACCGGCGGGACCGACGGCGGCGTCCACATCACCGACGTCACGAACGCGTCGCGCACGCTGCTCATGAACATCGACTCGCTCACCTGGAACGAGGAGATCGCGCAGGAGATGGGTGTGCCCCTCTCGATGCTGCCCGAGATCCGGTCCTCGTCCGAGGTGTACGGCAAGGGGCGCCGCGGCGGCATGGTGCCGGACGTGCCGATCGCCGGCATCCTCGGCGACCAGCAGGCCGCGACGTTCGGCCAGGCCTGCTTCGAGGTGGGCACCGCCAAGAACACGTACGGCACCGGCAACTTCATGCTCCTCAACACGGGCACCGAGCCGATCCAGTCCAAGAACGGCCTGCTCACGACCGTCTGCTACAAGCTCGGCGAGCAGCCGCAGGTCTACGCGCTCGAGGGCTCGATCGCGGTGACCGGGTCCCTGGTGCAGTGGATGCGGGACAACCTCGGGCTGATCAAGGACGCTCCCGAGATCGAGAAGCTCGCCGCCACGGTGGACGACAACGGCGGGGCGTACTTCGTGCCGGCGTTCTCGGGCCTCTTCGCGCCGTACTGGCGCTCGGACGCCCGCGGCGCGCTGGTCGGGCTCACGCGCTACGTCAACAAGGGCCACATCGCCCGCGCGGCGCTCGAGGCCACGGCGTTCCAGACCCGCGAGGTGCTGGACGCCATGAACGCCGACTCGGGCGTGGACCTCACCGAGCTCAAGGTCGACGGCGGCATGATCGCCAACAACCTGCTCATGCAGTTCCAGGCCGACATCCTCGGGGTCCCGGTCGTGCGGCCCCAGGTCGCGGAGACGACGGCGCTCGGCGCGGCCTACGCGGCCGGCATCGCCGTCGGCTTCTGGGAGGGCGAGCAGGACGTCATCGACAACTGGGCCGAGGACCGCCGCTGGGAGCCGTCGATGGACGACGCGGAACGCGACCGCACGTACCGGAACTGGAAGAAGGCCGTGACGAAGACCTTCGACTGGGTCGACGACGACACGGAGTGACCCACCCCGCGGGGTGACCCGCGACGTCGTCCTACCGGTTCAGGAGGGGCCCGGCCAGCAGGCCGGGCCCCTCTGCCGTCCCCGTGCGCGGTCAGCCGGGCGGGTCCGTCACCGACGCGAGGAGCGTCCGGAGGAGGTCGTCGAGACGACGGCGCTCGGCGTCGGAGAGCCCCGAGGCGAGCCGCCGCTGTGTCTCGAGGCCGGCGGCGACGGCGGCGTCGACCACGTCGCGACCGCGCTCGGTCAGCGACACGAGCAGGGCTCGACGGTCGGCCGGGTCCGGCGACCGGCGCACGAGGCCGGCACGCTCGAGGCGGTCGATCCGGCCGGTCGTCCCGCCCGAGGTCAGCATGAGGCTCGCGGTCAGGCCCGACGGCGACAGCGCGAACGGCTCCCCGGAGCGACGCAGGGTCGCGAGCACGTCGAAGTCGGCGCGCGTGATGCCGTGCTGCGCGTACGTCGCCTCCACCGCGTCGCCGGAGAGGCGCGAGATCCGGTAGATGCGGCCGAAGAGGCCCATGGGCCGGGTGTCGAGCTCGGGCCGCTCGGCGGCCCACTGCTCGAGGATCCGGTCGACGCCGTCCGGTGCTGCCATGGCTCGGATGATGCCACGGTCTCGACAGATGTCCTAGCGGTAAGTATCTTGCTCCTAAGATACTTAGGAGGATGAGATGTCGAGGCTGTCGCTCCTGCTCGTCACCGCCGTGGCACCCGCGGTCTGGGGCACGACGTACGCGACGACCACTCTCCTGCTCCCGCTGGACCGTCCGCTCCTCGCCGCGACGCTCCGCGCGCTGCCCGCGGGCCTCCTCCTCCTCGCCGTCGGTCGGCGCCTGCCGCGCGGGTCGTGGTGGTGGCGCGCGACCGTCCTCGGGGCGCTCAACATCGGCGTCTTCTTCGCCCTGCTCTTCCTCGCGGCCTACCGCCTGCCGGGCGGCGTCGCGGCGACGCTCGGGGCGGTGCAGCCGCTCGTCGTCGCCGGCCTGTCCGCCCTGGTGCTGCACGAGCGGGTCCGGGCGCGGACCGTGGTCGCAGGCCTGGTCGGCGTCGTCGGCGTTGCCCTCCTGGTGCTGCGCGCGAGCGCGCGGCTCGACACCGTCGGCGTGGTCGCCGGGCTCGTCGCGACCGGGGCGATGGCACTCGGGCTCGTCCTCACCCGTCGCTGGGGACGGCCGGTCGGCCTGCTCACCGCGACGGCGTGGCAGCTGACCGCCGGCGGGCTGCTCCTCGTGCCGATGCTGCTCGTGGCCGAAGGGCTACCCGCGCACCTCACCGGGCGGAACCTGGCCGGCTTCGCGTACCTCACGCTCGTGGGCACGGCGCTCGCGTACGCGCTGTGGTTCCGAGGGCTCGAGCGGCTGTCGCCGACGCACGTCTCGTTCCTCGGCCTGCTCAGCCCGCTGGTCGCGACCGCCGTCGGCGTCCTCGCGCTCGGCGAGCGCCTGACGCCGTGGCAGGTGCTCGGCGCCGCCCTCGCCCTCGCGGGCCTCGTCGCCGCCCAGCTCCCCTCCCGCGCGACCCGCCGGGCGACCCGCGAGGCGGCCGGGGCGGTTGCCGGGCGGGGGTGGGCTGGGAGGATGGCCGGATGCGAGTGACTGTCACGGGTGCGTTCGGCAAGGCGGGGCGGGTGGCCGTCGAGGACCTCGTCGCGCACGGGTACGAGGTCCTCGCCACGGACGTCGCCGGGCCACCCGGGGCCGACGCCGGCCTCGCCGCGGACCTCCTCGTCGCGGACCTCACCGACTACGGGCAGGTCGTCGAGGTCCTGGCGGGCTCGGACGCCGTCGTGCACCTCGGCAACATCCCGGCGCCCGGCCGGACCACGGGCCCCGAGACGCTGCACCGCAACCAGGCGATGAACGCGAACGTCTTCCTCGCGGCCGCGCGGCTGGGGCTGCGGCGCGTGGTGTGGGCGTCGAGCGAGACCACGCTCGGGCTCCCGTTCGACGACGCGCCGCCGCGCTACCTGCCCGTCGACGAGGCGCACTTCCCGCACCCGACGACGGAGTACGCGCTCTCCAAGGTGCTCGGCGAGCAGATGGCGGAGCACGTCTCGGCGTGGTCGGGCATCCCGTTCGTCGGGCTGCGGATCTCCAACATCCACCGGCCGCAGGACTACGCCGCCGTGCCTGACTACTGGCCAGACGCGCGGTCGCGCGCCTGGAACGCGTGGGGGTACGTGGACGTGCGCGACGTCGCCCAGGCGTGCCGGCTCGCGCTCGAGGCGACGACGACGGGGTCCCGCAACGTCATCGTGGCCGCGGCCGACACGATCATGGACCGGCCGTCCGCCGAGCTCGTGGCCGAGGTGTTCGGCGACGTGCCCCTCACGCGCGAGCTCGGCGAGTTCGAGACGCTGCTGGCGATCGACGCCGCGCGCGAGCTGCTCGGCTACGAGCCCGCGCACTCCTGGCGGGACGAGCTCGGGCCCCACGGCGAGGCGCCCGACGTCGTGCCGTCGCCGAGCTGACGCACACGCCGAGGTCGCTGGTTCGAGTGCACGAACCAGCGACCTCGGCGGACGTCAGTCG
The DNA here is from genome assembly GCF_014042015.1 of Actinotalea sp. JY-7876. Classification (NCBI taxonomy): domain Bacteria; kingdom Bacillati; phylum Actinomycetota; class Actinomycetes; order Micrococcales; family Cellulomonadaceae; genus Actinotalea; species Actinotalea sp. JY-7876. The sequence goes on from NZ_CP059493.1 coordinate 3,075,408, forward strand.
TCGCGCGCGTCCTTGACGCGGGCGACGAGCTGGGTGGGGCTCACGTAGCGCAGGGCCACGATGAGGATGACCATCATGGTCGCGGTGTAGACCACGGCCATCGAGGAGACGAGCTGGCGCGCCTCGCCGCCGCCCGAGGCGGTCATCGCCCGGTAGATCGCGACGACGAGCGTGTCGGACTCCGGGCCGGAGACCAGGTACGTCAGCTCGAACATGCCGACGGTGCGCACCAGGACCAGCACGGCCGCCGCGAGGATGCCGGGCACCAGCAGCGGGCCCAGGATCCTCGTGAAGACCGTCCGCAGCGAGGCGCCCGACATCCGCGCGGCGCTCTCGATCGACGGGTTGATCTGCTCGATGAACGGCGTCATGGTCATGATCACGAACGGCACCGACGGCACCATGTTGACCAGGATCACGGCCGTCAGGCTGCGACCGAGCCCGGCGTTGTACATGACCGTCGCGAGCGGGATGCCGTACGTGATCGGCGGCATGAGCACCGGCAGCAGGAACAGCAGGGTCAGCACGCGCTTGAACGGGAAGTTCCGGCGCGCGAGCAGGTACGCCGCCGGCACCCCGATGAGGACCGACGCCGCGATGACCGTCACCGCGACGACGAGCGTCACGCCGATGACCTGCGCCATCCCGAAGCGTTCCCACGCGCCGAGGTAGAAGCTCCCCGACCACGCCTCCGGCAGCCACGAGTCGAACCACGGCTTGCCGAAGGAGTCGACGACGACGCTCGTGATGATCCCGATGAGGAACACGAAGAACGCGGCCACCAGCGCCCACACGACCCACGTCGTGGGGCGTGCGACGAGCGCCTTCTCCCCCGGCGGCAGGCCGGCCCCGCGACGGCGCTTGCGCTCGGGCGGAGGCAGCGGCAGGTCGACGCCGGCTGCGGTCGTGTGCCCGGTCTGCGTCGCCATCAGCCCTTCCCTCCGGTCGATCCCTTGTACATGAACGAGCGCCAGAGCATGACGACCGCGATGACCACGAGCTCGACGAGCCCCATCATCACCGCGATGGTGGAGGCCATCGGGTAGTCGTTCTGCTCACCGAAGGCGCGGAACGCCATGAGCGACATGACACGCGTCTCCCCCATGGCGTCACCGACGAGGCGGGCCGAGGGGAACACGCTGAACGCGAGGACGAACGTGAGGATGAACGTCGTCGCGAGGCCCGGCGCCAGGAGCGGGAGGACGATGCGGCGGAACCGCTGCGCCCAGTTGGCGCCCATCGTCTTCGCGGCCGCCTCGATCGACGGGTCGATCCCCGACAGGTACGAGGTGATCAGCAGGAAGGCGAAGGGGAACCCGGAGATGACCAGCGAGAAGACGACGCCCCAGTAGTTGTTCACCAGCTGGAGCGGCTCGTCGATGATCCCGCTCGAGACCAGGAACCGGTTGAGCCAGCCCTGACGCCCCGCGAAGATCAGCAGGCCCTGCGCGGTGAGGACCGTGCCGAGCGTGATGGGCAGCACGAGCAGCGTCGTCAGGAGCTTCTTGCCGCGGAACTTGTGGCGCAGCTTGTACGCCACGGGGATCGACGCCAGGACGTTGAACAGCGCCACGGGCAGTGCCAGGCGCATCGTCAGGTAGATGGAGTCGAAGACGAACGAGTCCCCGAAGAAGGCGCGGTAGTTCGCGAACGCACCGCCACCCCACTGGTCCTGGATCCAGAACGCCGGCTGGAACGTGAGGCCGATCCCGTACGTGAACGGGTAGATGAACAGCACGACGGTGAACAGCAGCGCCGGCAGCAGCATGAGCAGCGAGCCGTCGACGCCGCGCTCCGCGAGCCGGTGCTTGAGGCTCGCCGTGCTCTTCTCGCGCCGGGGGGCGCGGCCCCCCGGCGTCGGCCGGGCCACGCTCACCGCCTGACCTCCGCGAGCTCGCGTTCCTCGGGGGACAGCGCGCTCGGGTCCACGGCGTCCGCGGGGTAGACCAGCACGCGCGACGGGTCCGCCGTGAGATCGACCGTGTGGCCGAGGACCGGCGGGTGGTCCGCGTGCACGTGCAGCAGCTGGCCCTGCGGTGTCGTCGCCCCGACCGCGAACTCCCGGCCGTGGTACTCGACCGTCACGACGTCCGCACTGACCGCGTTGCCGCCGACCTGGGGCGCCGTCGGCGAGACGACGACCAGGTCCTCGGGCCGGATGGCGACGCGGACCAGCGCGCCGACGGCGACGGGCTCGGGCGCGGTGCCGTGCAGCCGGATCCCCTGCCCCTCGACCGTGACGACGTCGCCGGCGACCGCCGAGACCGTCAGGTCCACGAGGTTGCGGTAGCCCATGAAGTCCGCGACGTGCCAGTTCACCGGGTGCTTGTGCAGCTGCTCGGGCGTGCCGACCTGCTGCACCCGCCCCTCGCGCAGCACCACGAGGCGGTCGGCCATCGACAGGGCCTCCTCCTGGTCGTGCGTCACGTAGATGGTGGTCAGGCCCAGCGACTGGTGCAGCCGCCGGATCTCGGTGCGCATCTCGAGCCGCAGCTTGGCGTCGAGGTTGGACAGCGGCTCGTCCATGAGGACGAGCCGCGGCTCCGTCACGACGGCGCGCGCGATCGCGACGCGCTGCTGCTGACCGCCCGAGAGCTGGCCCGGCAGCTTCTTCGCGTGCTGCTCGAGCTTGACCAGCGCGACCGCCTCGGCGACGCGGCGCTTGGTCTCCTCCTTGGAGACCTTGCGCATCTGGAGGCCGAACGCGATGTTCTTCTCGACGCTGAGGTGCGGGAAGAGCGCGTAGTTCTGGAACACCATGCCGAACCCGCGGTTCTCGGCCGGCACGGTGTCGACGCGCTTGCCGTCGATGAGGATCTGCCCGTGGGTCAGCGGCAGCAGACCCGCGATGCAGTTGAGGGCGGTGGACTTCCCGCAGCCTGACGGCCCGAGCAGGGCGATGAACTCGCCCGCCCGGACCGTCAGGTCGAGGTCCGCCAGCGCCGTCTGACCACCGAAGCTCCGACCGACGCCCTGGAGCTCCAACGACTCGAACTTGCCGGCAGCAATGGCCATGATCAGTTGGCCTCGAACTTCCCGGCGCCGACCTCGCGGTCCCAGATGTCGAACGCGACGACGATCGACGCGGCGTCGAGCTGCGTCTGCGCCTCGTGCGTCTCGATCGCCTCGTCGTACCAGTCGCGCGAGAACTCCTCGATGACGGCCTGCGTGTCCTCGGGCGCCAGGTCGAGGGTCGCGCCCTCGATCGACGGGCCCGGGTAGTGGTAGCCGTTGTCGTACGCCTTGGCGTTCTGCTCGGGCGTCAGCAGGTCGTTGAGGAGCAGCAGGATCGCGGACATCTTGTCCGCCGACTGGCCCTGCGGGACGACCGCGAAGTGCGAGTCGCTGATGAAGGTGTAGTCCTCGAACTCGGCGACCTCGAGCGTGTTGGGCGCGCGGCCGTCGGCGCGGGGCTCGATGTCCCAGCCCATCGTGATCGGCGTCAGCGCCCAGGTGCCGTCCGACATGTTCGTGATGACCTGGCCGGTGCCCGTCGGGTACGTGTCGACGTACTGGTCGAGCTCCTTGAGGAACGCCCAGGTCTTGTCCCAGCCGTTCTCCGGGTCGCGCGGGTCCTCGTCACCGAGGATGTACGGCAGGCCCTGGAGCCACGTGCGGCCCGGGCCGGAGTTCGCGGGGCGCGCGTAACCGAACTTGCCGGGGTTGGCCTCCGCCCACTCCAGGAGCTCCTCGGGCGTGCTCGGCACGTCCGACGTCGGCAGCTGGTCGGGGTTGTAGCTGAGCAGCGGGCCGCCCGGGGTCCACGAGAGCAGCACGCCGTGACCCTGCGAGAGCTCCTGCATGTCGGCGGCGGGCGCGAGGTAGTTGTCCATGTTGCCGAGCCGGTCGCCGTACTCCTCGGCGATCGGGATCCACAGCTCCTCGCCGATGCCTGCCGAGAGGGCGTCGTTGCCCGTCAGCACCAGGTCGATCTGCAGGTTGTTCGTGTCGACCTGCGGCTTGAGGGCGCCGACCAGGTCGGGCGAGGCGCCCGTCTCGAACGTGACCGACGCAATGACGTCGGGGTTCTCCTCGGCGTAGTCCTCGATGGCGCCCTGGAACAGCTTCAGCACGCCGCCGACGTCGTGGATGGTCAGGTCGACCGGCTCCGACGGCGTCTCGGGGATCTCGTCGCCCCCCTCCCCGGCGGCGGCGGACTCCTCGCCCTCGGGTCGCTGCGTGTTCTCGGGGGCCGCGCAGGCCGTGAGCAGCAGCCCGAGGGCCGCGACTCCGGCCACCAGGTGCAGGTGCTTGGTCGTTCGCATGGGCCTTCCTTCTCTCTGTGCTGTCGCCCGACGTCGTCGTCGGGCGGTAGGAGGGGGATCGTGGTCAGGTCGTGATGGCGCCCGCGTGCAGACGGACGTCGGCGCCGTGCGCGGAGGCCGGCGGGCCGGTGCTCTCGCGCACGACGAGCTGGACGGAGAGCTCCTGCACGGTGCGGGCCGCGGGGACGTCGTCGCGCACCTCCGAGAGCAGGAGGTCGACGGCGGCGCGCCCGCTCTCCATGCGGGGCACCTCGACGCTCGTGAGCGCGGGCGAGGTCAGCGCCGCGACGGGGACGTTGTCGACGCCGACCACGCTCACGTCCTGGGGTACGCGCACGCCGCGCTGGCGCAGGCGCTCGAGGAGGCCGAGGGCGAGCAGGTCGTTGTAGGCGAGCACGGCGCTCGCCCCGGACGCGATGAGGATGTCGGCCGCGGCGACGCCGCCCGAGACGTACGGGCGGAAGCTGCCCAGCTCGACCAGCTCGAGCGCGAGCTCCTCGCCCGCCACGCGGAAGGCCGCGAGGCGCTCGCCGTGGGACCACGAGTCACGCGGCCCGCCGACGTACGCGACCCTCGTGTGCCCGAGCGCGCGCAGGTGGTGCAGGGCCTGCCGCACCCCGTCGGCGTTGTCGACCGTCACGGCCGGGATGGCGCCGCAGCGCCGGTTGACCAGGACGAGGCGGAACTCGCGTGCGAGGCCGGCGATGACGTCGTCGGACGCGCGGGGCGAGCACAGCACGGTCCCGTCGACGCGGCTGGCCATGTTGCGCACGAGCTCGGCCTCCTGGCCGGAGTGCTCGTCGGAGTCGGCGACCAGGAGCGCGTAGCCCGCGGCCTGCGCGCGCTTCTGCACGCCCTTGGTCACGGACGTGAAGTACGGGTTCTCGAGGTCCGGGACGACCAGGCCCAGCGTCCCGGTGCGGCCGGTGATGAGGCTGCGCGCGGCGGGGTTGGCGCGGTAGCCCAGGGCGTGCGCCGCCGCGAGCACCCTGTCCCGGGTGCCGGGCGCGACCTGGTCGGGCCGCGCGAGCGTGCGGGAGACGGTCGAGACGGAGACACCCGCCATGCGGGCCACGTCTCGTGCGCTCACCGCCATCGGTGCACCTCCGTCGCCGGGTCACCTCGGTGTGACCAGGCGCACAGTCTTGCAATCCATTGCACCGATCTGTCAAGCGCCGTGTCAGAACTGCAACCTTCGGCTGCGTCGGCATCCGGGAGTCCTCCCTGATGTCGCAGGTCAGCCGCCACTGCCGGGCGAGACACCTTGCCACCGCGATGCCGGGCGCGGCATCATCCGTGTTTCAGACCTTGCTCAGACCGTCGACGAGGACACCCATGAGCCACGCAGGACCTGCCCCGTCCGCGCGCCGCGCGCGCCGCCGCGTCCCGGGACCGACGCGATGAGGATCGAGCGGGCCGACGTCGTCGTCACGAGCCCCGGCCGCAACTTCGTCACGCTGCGCCTGGAGACGACCGACGGCCTCGTCGGCCTCGGGGACGCGACGCTCAACGGGCGCGAGCTGTCCGTGGCCTCCTACCTGCGCGACCACGTGGCGCCGCTGCTCGTCGGCCGCGACGCGCGCAACATCGAGGACACCTGGCAGTACCTCTCGCGCGGGGCCTACTGGCGGCGCGGGCCCGTGACCATGACGGCGATCGCCGCCGTCGACATGGCGCTGTGGGACCTCAAGGGCAAGGCCGCCGGCATGCCCGTCTACCAGCTGCTCGGGGGCCGCAGCCGGCGGGGCGCGCTCGCGTACGGGCACGCGTCCGGCACGACGCTCGACGCGCTCATGGTCTCGATCCGCAACCACCTCGACCGCGGGTTCCGCGCGATCCGGCTGCAGACCGGCGTGCCCGGGCTCGGCAAGGTCTACGGCGTCGGGACGGACCAGGGCGTCGGTCAGAAGTACGACTACGAGCCCGCCGGACGCACGGCGGCGCCGGTCGAGGAGGACTGGGACACCCGCGCCTACCTGCGCCACATCCCGTCCGTCTTCGAGGCGGTCCGGGCCGAGTTCGGCCCCGAGCTGCCGCTGCTGCACGACGCGCACCACCGGCTGTCCCCGAACGAGGCCGCCCAGCTGGGCCGCAGCCTCGAGCCGTACGACCTGTTCTGGCTCGAGGACGTCACGCCCGCGGACAACCCCGAGGCGCTGCGGCGCGTCCGCGCGATGACCACGACGCCGCTGGCCATCGGCGAGGTGCTCACGAGCATCCACGACTACCGCCAGCTCATCACCGAGCAGCTGATCGACTTCGTCCGGTCCTCGCCCGCCCACGCGGGCGGCATCACCGGGGTCAAGAAGCTCATGGACCTCGCCGCGCTGTACGGGATCCGGTCCGGCTTCCACCAGCCGACCGACATCTCCCCCGTCGGCATGGCCGCCGCCCTGCACCTGGACATCGCCCTGCACAACTTCGGCATCCAGGAGTTCATGGAGCACAACGAGCGCACGCTCGAGGTGTTCCGCACCAGCTACACCTTCACCGACGGCCTCCTGGACCCCGGCGAGACGCCCGGCCTCGGCGTCGACCTGGACCTGGAGCTCGCGGCGCAGTTCGAGTACACCCCCGCGTACCTGCCCGTGAACCGCCTGCGGGACGGCACCCTGCACGACTGGTGACCCGGCGCGCGGCACGTACCCGAACGGGGGGACGCGCGAGCCGGGCCTCCGGTCCGCTCACAGACCCGGGCCCGGCTGCCGATGGTGCGGACATGGCGTCCGGTCCCACGCAGAACTACGACGACGCCTCCCTCGGCGCGTGGCGGCCGCGACCCGTGCTGGCGGCCGCGGTGCGGACCGCGACGTACGGCGCACCCGTGCTCGTGACCCTGGGGTTCGGCGCCGCGGCCGTGCGGTGGTTCCCGCCGTCGCGGCTGGGCCTGGACCCGTGGCTGTGGCTCCTGCTCGAGGTGCTCTGCGCGACGGCGCTGGTCATGGGCACCGGCGCGGCCCTGCGCCGGCTCCTGCCGCTGAGCGCGCTGCTGCGCCTGACCGCGTACTTCCCCGACCGTGCTCCCTCGCGGCTCGCGGTGGCACGGCGCACGTACTCGCCGGCCGCGCTCGAGACCGGCACGCTCGCGGCCCCCGGGGACCACGCGAGGCTCCTGCTCGACCTCGTGCGCCGGCTCGACGCCCACGACCGCACGACCTTCCGGCACTCCGAGCGCGTCCAGGCGTACAGCGCGCTCATCGGTGAGCGGCTCGGCCTGTCGCGCGACGACCTCGCGCGCCTCGCGTGGGCGGCCCTGCTGCACGACGTCGGCAAGCTCGCGGTGCCGGTGCCGGTCCTGACCAAGGCCGGGCGCCCGGACGACGCGGAGTGGGCGACGCTGGCCGAGCACCCCGCCCGCGGCGGGCACCTGGTCGCGTCGCTCGCCCCGTGGCTCGGGTCGTGGACCGACGCGGTCGCCCAGCACCACGAGCGCTGGGACGGCGCCGGCTACCCGACGAGGCTCGCGGGCACGCAGATCAGCCTCGCGGCACGCATCGTCGCCGTCGCGGACGCCTTCGACGTCATCACCTCCGCGCGGCCGTACAAGAAGCCGCTCTCGGCGGCGGCCGCACGGGCCGAGCTCACGCGCTGCGCCGGCACCCAGTTCGACCCCGCGGTCGTGCGGGCGCTGCTCGCCGTGGGCCTCGTCCGGCTCCGCCTCGTCGCGGGGCCCGTCTCGGCACTGGCGGCGCTGCCCGGCCTGCGCGCGGTCCCGGACGCCGCCGGCGCGGTGCCCTCGCTCGCCGCGGCCACGACCTCCGCCGTGGTGGCCGCCGGCCTCGTGGTCGCCGCGCCCGTCCTGGCTCCCGCTCCGCACGACCAGGGGACGGTCGGGTCCTCGGCGCACGCGACGCCGACCGGCGCACCCGCTGCGCTCGCGGCGCGCGGCGCGTCCGCGCCGGGCGGGTCGCCGGGCGCGTCCACGGCACCGGACGACGCCGCGGGCTCCGCACCGGGCGCCGAGGTCGCCGCCGACGCCGACCAGCGCGACGTCGCGTCCGCGGGCACGTCCGCCGAGGCGGGCACGGCCCCGGCGGAGCCCACGCCCGACGCGGCTCCGGCCACGACCGTCGCGGGCCCGCCGTCGGCCGGTGCCGCTCCCGGCGCTCCCGCGGCGCCCAGCGCCCGGCCCGCGACCCATGGCCCGAGCTCGGCCGCGCCGGGCCCTGCACCTGCGAAGCCCGCACCCCCGGTCACCAGCCCGCAGCCGGGCCCCGCCGCGCGGCCGTGCGAGCGCGCGCGGGCCGGTGCCACCGACCTGCGCGGCGCCGACCTCGCCGGCTGCGACCTGTCCGGGCTCGCGCTCACGGGGACCTGGGCCGGGGCCAAGCTGAACGGCGCGAGCCTGGTCGGGGCGACGCTCGTGGACCTCGACCTCACCGGGGCCAGGCTCCAGGGCGCCGACCTCACGCGTGCCACCGTGACGCGCGTGCGCTTCGACGACGCGGACCTGCAGGGCGCGACGTTCCGCGACGCGACGGTGACCGGCTCGAGCTTCACGGGGGCGGCCAAGGCGCGGTCCGCCCTGGCCGGCGCCCACGTGGACGGCGCGCCGCACGCGGGCTGAGACACGCGGACCGGGGCACGCGGACCGGCCCCGCACGCGACGAGCCCGCCGGTCCGGCACATGACGTGCCGGGCCGGCGGGCTCGATGGACTGCTCAGCGCAGGTGCGCGCCGCCGTTGAGGTCCAGGACCGCACCCGTGACGAAGCCCGGCTCCGTCGCGAGGTAGAGGACCGCCGCGGCGACGTCGTCGGGCGTGCCGCCACGCCCGACGAGCGTCCCGGCGATCGCCGCGCGCTGCCCGGCCTCGGGCGTGAAGCGCTCGTGGAACGGGGTGTCGCCGATGAAGCCGGGCGCCACGGAGTTGACCGTGATCCCGCGCGGGCCGAGCTCCTTGGCCAGGCCCCGCGTGAGGCCGTCGAGCCCCGCCTTCGACGCCGCGTACGCCGCCGCACCGGCGCCGCCGCCGTCCTGCCCGGCGAGCGACGAGATCGACACCACGCGCCCGCCGTCGGGCATCACGCCGATCGCGGCCTGCGTGACGAGGTACGCGCTCGTGAGGTTGAGGTCGAGCACCGCGTGCCAGTGCTCGGGCGCCATCTCGGCCAGGGGCGTGCGCGCCACCAGCCCGCCCGCGTTGTTGACGAGCACGTCGATGCGCCCGCCGAGGGCGCCCGAGGCGTGGAACACGATCTCGCGCACCGCCGCGGCGTCCGTCGCGTCGAGCTGGTAGGCGTGGGCCGCGCGGCCCATCGCCCGGAGCTCGGCGACGACGTCGGCCGCGTCGTGGGAGCGGTACGTCACCGCGACGTCCGCGCCGGCACGGCCGAGCGCGAGCGCGATCGCCCGCCCGATGCCCGTGCCGCCGCCCGTGACGAGGGCGGTGTGGCCCGCGAGCGGGGCGCCCGGGGCGCCCACCGGGCCGCTCACCGGTCCACCCGCGCGCCGCCGCCACCGGCGAGCTTGAGCACCTCGGCCTTGGTGACCATGGTGGTGTCGCCCGGCGTCGTCATCGCGAGCGCACCGTGCGCCGCGCCGTACTCCACGGCCGTCTGGAGCGGCTGGCCGTCGAGCAGCCCGTAGATCAGGCCCGAGGCGAAGGAGTCGCCACCGCCCACGCGGTCGAGGATCTCGAGCCGCTCGCGGTAGGTGGACTGCACCACGCCGGTCTCGCGGGACCAGGCCAGGGCGCCCCAGTCGTTGCTGCTGGCCGAGTGCACGGTCCGCAGGGTCGTGCCGATCACCTGGAAGTTCGGGTAGGCCGCCGCCGCCTTCTCGATCATCGCGGCGAACGCGTCGACCTCGATCGCGGAGATGTTCTCGTCGACGCCCTCGACCTCGAAGCCGAGCGAGGCGGTGAAGTCCTCCTCGTTGCCGATCATGACGTCGACGTGCTCGGCGATGCGCTTGTTGACCTCCTGCGCCTTCGCGTGGCCGCCGATCGACTTCCACAGCGACGGGCGGTAGTTGAGGTCGTACGAGACCACGGTGCCGTGGCGCTTGGCGGCCGTGACCGCCTCGACGACGACCTCCGCCGTCGTCTCGCTGAGCGCGGCGTAGATGCCGCCCGTGTGCAGCCAGCGCACGCCGAGGTCACCGAACAGGTGGTCCCAGTCGACGTCGCCCGGGGCCATCTGCGAGGCGGCCGTCAGGCCGCGGTCCGAGACGCCGACGGCGCCGCGCACGCCGAAGCCGCGCTCGGTGAAGTTGAGGCCGTTGCGCACCCCGCGGCCGATGCCGTCGTAGGGAACCCACTGGATGAACTGGGTGTCGAGCCCGCCGGTGAGGATGAAGTCCTCGACGAGGCGGCCGACCTCGTTGTCCGCGAGCGCGGTGACGACCGCGCCGCGCAGGCCGAAGGCCCGGCGCAGGCCGCGCGTGACGTTGTACTCGCCGCCGCCCTCCCAGGCCTTGAAGGAGCGGGCGGTGCGGATGCGGCCCTCGCCCGGGTCGAGGCGGAGCATCACCTCGCCGAGGGAGACGGCGTCGTAGCGGCACTCGTCCGCGGGACGGATGGTCAGGCTGGTCATGTCGTCGTCCTTAGTCTGGGGTGGGACCGGGGTGGCGGGTCAGGAGCGCTGGGTCAGCGCGACGGCCTCGGCGGTGAGGCGCGTGACGGTGTCGAAGTCGCCCGCGCGGACGAGGTCCTTCGCGACCATCCACGAGCCGCCGACGGCGACGACGGACGGCACGTCGAGGTACTCGTGCAGGTTGGACGCGCTGATGCCGCCGGTCGGCACGAACGTCACGCCGCCGAACGGGGCGGCGAGCGCCGCGATCGCCTTGGCGCCACCGGACGTGCCGGCCGGGAAGAACTTCACGGTCGTCAGGCCGAGCTCGAGCGCGGCCTGGATCTCGGTCGCGGTCACGGCGCCGGGCAGGGGCAGCACGCCGTGCTCGCGGCACCGCTCGACGACCGCGCGGCTGAGGCCGGGCGAGACGACGTAGTCGGCGCCCGCCGCCACCGCCTGGTCGACCTGCTCGACCGTCAGGACGGTGCCGGCACCGACGAGGATGTCGCCGCGCGCGCTCATGGCGCGGATGGCGTCCTGCGCGGCGGCGGTCCGGAACGTCACCTCGGCCACGGGCAGGCCGCCGGCGACGAGCGCCGCGGCCAGCGGGTCGGCGTCCTTCGCGTCGTCGAGCACGACGACCGGGACGAGGCGTGCGGCGCTGAGGGCTTCCAGAGTGGTCGACATCGATCCATCCGTTCTCGGTGATGCTGCTGAGCCCGGACGTCGGCGACCAGGCGTTTCGGTAGGCGGAACGTCTGTGCCGCTCTCCGGAATCAGGATGCCATGCTCCGGACCCGTCCTCAACCGGCGCCGCGCCGGACGACGGGTCAGGCGACGGCGGGCAGCGCGAGGCCGGCCGGCAGGAGCGGCGGCAGCACCTCGCGCATGGTCCGGTGCAGGTCCGTGACGCGTCCGGGCCGCATCCGCTCGGCCGGCGCCGTGACGCTGACGGCCGCGACGGCGACGCCCGAGCGCAGCAGCGGCACCGCGACGCAGCTGATCCCGGCCTCGTTCTCCTGGTCCTCCGTGGCGTAGCCGACCACGCGGGCGCGCTCGATGACCGCCCACACGTGGTCGGCGTCGACCGGCACGTCCCCGGCGGCCCGCACGTACCCCGCGAGCGTGGTCGCGTCGGTCCCCCGGTACGCGAGCAGCGCCCGCCCGAGCGCCGTCGTGACCGCGGGGCTGCGGCGCCCGATCGCGGACCACACGCGCACCGAGCGCTCCGGCTCGACCTTGTCGAGGTAGACGACGTGGGTCCCGCTCAGCACGCCGAGGTGGACCAGCTCGTCGGCCGCCCCGCACAGCGCGGTCAGGGCGGGGTGCAGCAGGACCGGCAGGTTCTCCTCGCCGAAGTAGTCGTCGGCGAGCTGCGTCGCGGCGGTGCCCAGCGCGTAGGCGCCGCTCACGGGGTCCTGCACGACGAAGCCCCGGAAGCGCAGGGCGGCGAGCGTGCGGTGCACCGTGGTCTTGTTCAGGCCGAGGCCCGCGGCGAGCTCGGCCAGGCCGCTCCCGCGCGGGCCCGCGCCGGCCAGCGCCTGCAGGACGAGGAGCGCTCGGTCGACCGCCTCGACGGGCGACGTCGCGCCGTCGGTGGCGGTGTGCGGGTCGGCAGCCATGCGCCCAGGGTAGGAGGCCGCCCCCGTCACCGGCCCCGTCGCCACCGCGCGAGCGCGTCGGGGTTCAGGACGTGGGCCGGGACGCGCCCCTGCGCGACGTCCACGAGGGCCTCGACGACGCTCGTCGAGACGTCACGCGTGAAGTCCTCGGTCCAGCACAGCGCGTGCGGCGTGACCACGACGTTCGGCAGGTGCAGCAGCGGGTCGTCGGGGGCGGGCGGCTCCGGGTCGAGCACGTCGAGCGCCGCACCGGCGATGCGCCCGGTGACGAGCGCGGCGGTCAGCGCCGCGTGGTCCACGAGCCCGCCGCGGGCCACGTTGACGAGGTGGGCGGTCGGGCGCATCCCCGCGAGGAACGCCGCGTCGACCATGCCCCGCGTGCCGTCGGTCAGGGCCGCCGTCAGCACCACGTAGTCGGACTCGGCGGTCAGCCGGTCGAGCGGCACGAGCTCGACCCCGAGCGCCTGCGCCCGCCCGGGGTCCGCGAACGGGTCGCTGGCCAGCACCCGCACGCCCAGCGGCGCGAGGAGCGTGACGAGGTCCGCCCCGACGCCGCCGAGCCCGACGATGCCGACCGTGCGGCCCGCGACGCCGGCGCCGCGGTAGCGCCCCCGGTCCGTCCACCGGCCCGACGTCGCCGCGGCGTGGTTCTCCACGAGCCGGTGCGCCACGGCCAGCAGGAGCGTCAGGGCCGAGAGCGCGAGGGGCCGGCGCACGGCCAGCGGCGTGTTCGTCACGACGACGCCCTCCGCGGCGAGGCCGTCGAGGTCGATGCCGTCGTAGCCGGCACCGAAGCGCGCCACGTGCTTGAGGCGCGGGGCGGCCTGCACGAGCGTGCGCGGGAAGGGCGCGTGCCCGAAGGCCAGGACGGCGTCGTACCCGTCCGCGAGCGCGGGCGTCAGCGCGTGCGCGCTCTCGGGCGCCATGATCTCCCACTCCAGCCCCGCCGCGGTCAGACGCTCGAGCCGGACGTCGCCGAAGACGGCCGACCCGTCCGGGCGCAGGCAGTCCGCCGTCACGCCGACGCGGTACGGCGTCGCGGGGGTGGGGCCCTGGTCGGCGGTCGTCGTCATCGCTGCACCTCTCGAATGGTCCGATCTCTGGCCCGGCCTCGCCGGACGCGTATGCGACCCTAGCGCGCCAGCCCCCCGGATTCATCTGATGAATGCGGTACGGTGCGGGCACGCACCCTCTGGAGGACAGCATGAAGATCACCCACGTCGAGATCGAGGACGTCCGCTTCCCGACCTCGCTCACGGCCGACGGCTCGGACGCGATGAACAAGGACGGCGACTACTCCGCCGCCTACGTCGTCCTGCGCACCGACGGGACGGCGCCGGACGGGACGCCCCTGGCCGGCTACGGCCTGACCTTCACCACGGGTCGCGGCAACGACATCGTCGCGATGGCCGCGCGCCAGCAGGCCGCGCTCCTCGTCGGGCGCGACGTCGAGGCCATGGTCGCGGACATGGGCGGCGTCTACCGCGACCTGACCGCCGACGCCCAGATCCGCTGGCTCGGGCCGGAGAAGGGCGTCGTCCACCTGTCGCTCTCCGCCGTCATGAACGCCGCGTGGGACCTGGCCGGACGCCTCGCGGGCAAGCCCGTGTGGCGCCTGCTCGCCGACATGACCCCCGAGCAGCTCGTCGACGTGGCGGACCTGCGCTACCTGTCCGACGCCCTGACGCGCGACGAGGCGATCGCGCTGCTCCGCGCGCAGGAGTCCGGCAAGGCCGGGCGCATCGCCGAGCTCGAGCGCACCGGCTACCCCTGCTACACGACGTCGGCCGGGTGGCTCGGCTACAGCGACGAGAAGCTGCGGCGCCTGTGCCAGGAGGCGGTCGACGCCGGCTACCGGCACGTCAAGCTCAAGGTGGGCGCCAACCTCGAGGACGACATCCGGCGCTGCGCCATCGCGCGCGAGGTCATCGGCCCGGACCGGGTCCTGATGATCGACGCCAACCAGGTCTGGGACGTGGACCAGGCGATCGAGTGGACCAACGCCCTCGCGCAGTTCGACCTGCTGTGGATCGAGGAGCCGACGAGCCCCGACGACATCCTCGGGCACGCCGCGATCCAGCGCGGTGTCGCGCCCGTCGGCGTCGCGACCGGCGAGCACTGCCACAACCGGGTGATGTTCAAGCAGTTCATGCAGGCCGGCGCGCTCGACTTCTGCCAGCTCGACGCGGGCCGGCTCGCGAGCCTGAACGAGATCGTCGCGGTGCTCCTCCTGGCCGCGAAGTTCGGCGTGCCGGTGTGCCCGCACGCCGGCGGAGTCGGCCTGTGCGAGATGGTCCAGCACGTCTCGATGCTCGACTTCGTGGCCGTCTCCGGCACGCGCGAGGGACGGGTCACGGAGTTCGTCGACCACCTCCACGAGCACTTCACCGACCCCTGCGTGGTGCAGGACGCCGCCTACGTGCTGCCCAGTCTGCCGGGCTACTCGACGCAGATGCACGAGGCGTCGGTCGCCGAGTTCCGCTACCCGGACGGGGCGTACTGGGCCGGACGCCTCGCCGCCGTGTGACCGCCCGGCATACTCCTGGCATGTCACGGACGGACCAGGTGGTCGACGGCGTCACCGCGATGATCCTCGACGGCCGCCTGGGCCCGGGCCAGCGGCTGCCCGTCGAGAAGGACCTGGCCGAGGCCCTCGGGGTCTCGCGGGGCTCGCTGCGCGAGGGCATGCGGGCCCTGTCCGTCCTCGGCGTGGTCGAGATGCGCCAGGGCGACGGGTCGTACGTGACGGCGCTCGAGCCGGGGCTCCTCGCGGCCCCGCTCGGGCTCGTCGTCGAGCTCCAGGCCGCGGGGCACGCCCTGCACGTGCACGCGGTGCGCCGCCTGCTCGAGACGGAGGTGGCCGGGCTCGCCGCGGCCGCCGCGCGGGCCCCCGGGACGGACCTCGCGGCGGCGCGGGGCGCGCTCGACGACGGCGCGGCGGTGCTCGCCCGCGCCCAGGGCGCCGCGGACGACGACGTCGACCACGAGGCCCTGCTGGCCGCGGACCTCGCGTTCCACCACGCGCTCGCGAGCGCGTGCGGCAACCCGGTCCTCGCCGCCCTCGCCGACGCGATGGGCGGCCGCACGGCCCGCCACCGGCTGTGGCGCGGCGTCACGGACCCCGAGGCGGACCGGCGCACGCAGCGCCAGCACGAGGCGATCCTGGACGCGGTGGCCGAGGGCGACGTCGAGCGCGCGCGCGTGCGCATGTCCGCGCACCTGCTCGAGGTGGAGGACTTCCTGCGCACGCGCGACGCGACCGACTGACGGCGGCGGGCCGACGTCAGCGGGCGAGCCAGCCCCCGTCGACGGCGAGCACCTGGCCGTGCACGTAGGCGGCGGCCGGCGAGGCGAGGAACACCACGACGTTGCCGATGTCCTCGGGCCGGCCCCACCGGCCCGCGGGGATGCGCACGGACAGCTGCTCGAGGCGCACGGGGTCGGCGAGCAGCGCCGTGTTCATCTCCGTCGCCATGTAGCCCGGCGCGACGGCGTTGACGTTCACGCCCTTGGCCGACCACTCGTTGCACAGCGCCTTGGTCAGCTGCGCGACGGCGCCCTTGCTGGCCGCGTACGCGGGCACCGTGAGCCCGCCCTGGAAGGACAGCAGCGACGCGAGGTTGACGATCTTGCCCTCGCCGCGCTCGAGCATCGGCCGGCCGAACAGCTGGCACAGCTGGAAGACCGAGCGCAGGTTCACGTCGATGACCCGGTCCCACGCCTCGAGGGGGAACTCGGCCGCCGGGTAGCGGTCCTGCGTGCCCGCGTTGTTGACGAGCACGTCGACCCGGTGCGCGGCCAGGACCCGCTCGGCGGTCGCCGCGATGGCGTCGCCGTCGGCCAGGTCGAGGGTCTCGAAGAAGACCCGCCGCCCGAGCCGCGCGGCGTGCTCCCCGAGCTCGGCGGGGAGCGGGTTGCGCCCGAGCACGACGACGTCGGCGCCGGCCTCGAGGAAGGCCTCCGTGATGCCCCGCCCGAGCCCGCGCCCGCCGCCGGTGACGACGGCCGTGCGGCCGGTGAGGTCGAAGGGGTTCGTCATGCGTCTGCCATCCCGTCCAGCGGAGTCACCAGGACCTTGAGGCAGTCCTGGCCCGACGTGGCGGCCGCGAACGCGGCCTCGACGTCGGCGAGGTCGAAGGCCTTGGTCGGGAACCCGGCCAGGCCCAGCGCGTCCGTCGCGATGAGCTCGATCGCCCGCGCGACGTCGGCCGAGGTGTACACGCGCACCCCGACCATCGACTGCTCCTTGAAGCAGACCGCCTGCAGGTCGATCGGCGTCGGCTGCTTGTAGACGCCGACGATGACGATCCGGCCCAGCACGCGCGTGGTCGCGGCGAGCTCGGCGGCGACCGACGGGTGCGCGGCGGAGTCGAACGTGGTGTCCGCACCCTCGCCGTCGGTCAGGGGCGCGAGCACCTGCGCCATCGTGGCGCCCTCGGGCACGACGGTGAACCCCAGGTCGGCCGCGACCTGCCGGCGCCAGGGGCTCGGCTCGGTGATGACGACCGTCCCGGCACCGGCGTGGCGCGCGACGAGCGCCGTGAGCACCCCGATCGGTCCCGCGCCGTACACGGCGACCGTGTCCCCCGGCTGCATGCCGGACAGGTCGACCGCGTGCACGGCGACGGCCAGCGGCTCGGCCAGCGCAGCGGTGCGCGGGTCCACGCCCGCGGGCACCTCGTGCAGCACCTCGGGCGGGAGCGCGACGTACTGCGCCATGCCCCCGGGTGCGTCGATGCCGTAGAGGCCGAGGCGGCGGCACACGTGGCCGTGGCCGTCGCGGCACGCCTTGCACTCACCGCAGCTGATGAGGGGCTCGACGATCACCAGGGCGCCCTCGCGCGGACCGGTGGCGCCGGCGCGCTCGACCCACCCGGACATCTCGTGGCCGGTCACCAGCGGCGCCTGGGCGCGCGGGTGCTTGCCGTGCAGGATCGACAGGTCCGTGCCGCAGATCCCGTTGTACGCGATCTTCACCAGGGCCCAGCCCTCGGGCACCTCGGGCAGCCCGACCTCGGCCACCTCGACCTCGTCGGTGCCCGTCCATACCGCCGCTCGCATCGTGCTCATCTCACGCTCCTGCCCCGGCCGCGGGAGCGCAGCCCTCGTTGCGGCCGGGTGCACCGAGCACCTCGGGGTTGACGACGTTGCGCGGGGCGCGGCCCGCGCACACGTCGATGACGTTCGCGACCGTGCGGCGCTTCAGCTCGACGTAGGACTCCTCCGAGTACCACGCCAGGTGCGGCGTCAGGACGACCGAGTCGAGGTCCATGAGCGGGTGGCCCACGGGCAGCGGCTCGGTCTCGTGCACGTCGATCGCGGCGGCCCGGATGCTGCCGGTCCGCAGCGCCTCGACGAGCGCCGCCGTGTCCACGACGCCGCCCCGGCTCGTGTTCACCAGGATCGCGTCGGTGCGCATGCGCGCGAGCTCGGCGGCGCCGATCATGCCGCGCGTCGTCTCGTCGAGCGGCGTGTGGAGCGAGACCACCTGCGAGCGCTCGAGCAGCTCGTCCAGGCTCACCGACGGGAAGCCGTGGAACGTGGCCGCCCCGGGCTCCGCCGCGACGTCGTAGCCGATCACCTCGTAGCCCAGCCCGGCCGCCTTGCGCGCCGTGGCGGTGCCGATGAGGCCCATGCCGACGACGCCGAACACGCGTCCGCGCGTCTGGTAGGCGGGTCGGATGACGGCCAGGTCGAACGAGCCCGCGCGCATGCCGCGGTCCAGCCGCGGGATGCCGCGCGCCGCCGCGAGCGCCATGCCGATCGCGTGGTCGGAGACCGACTCGGTGCCGTAGTCCGGCACGTTGCACACGGCGATGCCGCGCTCGGTCGCCGCCGCGACGTCCACCGAGTCGACGCCCACGCCGTAGCGACCGATCGCCTTGAGCCGGGGCAGCGCGTCCATGATCTCGGCGGTGATCGTCGCGTACTGGACGAGGATCGCGTCCGCGTCCGCGGCGTTCGCCACGAGCTCCTCGGGCGTCGCCGACTGGGTGAGCACGACCTCGGCCCCGGCCGGTCCGGCGACCTCGTGCTCCGCGTCGAACGAGTCGTGGTCGCACTCGGTGATGACGATCCTCATCGCGCGAGCCAGCCGCCGTCGACCGGCAGGATCGCCCCGTGCACGTAGTCGGCGGCACGCGAGGACAGGAACAGCACGGCGCCGGCGATGTCGGACGCCTCGGCCCAGCGGGCGGCCGGGATCCGGTCGAGGATCGCCTTGCTGCGAGCGGCGTCCTGGCGCAGGTCGTGCGTGTTGGCCGTGGCCACGTAGCCCGGCGCGACCGCGTTGACGTTGACGCCCTTGTCGGCCCACTCGTTGGCGAGCGCCTTGGTCAGCCCTGCGACGGCCGACTTCGAGGACGTGTAGCCCGGGACGTTGATGCCACCCTGGAAGCTGAGCATCGACGCCGTGTTGACGATCTTGCCGTGGCCGCGCTCGATCATCGTCCGGCCCACCTCGCGCGAGAGCGTGAAGGTGGCGCGCAGGTTGACGTCGACGACGTAGTCGAAGTCCTCGTCGGAGTGCATCGCGGCCGGCGTGCGGCGGATGGTGCCACCGTTGTTGACGAGGATGTCCACGCCGCGGCCGGCGAGGTCGGCGGCGAGCGCCGTGACCTCGGACCGCACCGAGAAGTCGGCGCGCAGCGGCGTGAACGCCCGGCCGTGCCCCTCGACGGCGGTCCGCACGTCGCTGTCGCCCTCGGGCATGTCGTGGCTGACGCCGATGATGTCCGCGCCGGCGGCCGCGAGCCCCTCGGCGATCGCCAGGCCGATGCCCTGGCTCGCGCCCGTGACGACGGCCGTCTGCCCCTCGAGGGAGAACAGGCCGGTGAGGTACTCGCTGGTGGTGCTGGTCATGTCGGGCTCTCTTCCGTGGGTGGTGCGGTCAGGCGCGGTGGCCCAGGGCCGCGGAGATGCGGGCGGCCGTCTCGACGACCGCGGGGGCGAGCGCCTCGAGCTGCACGTAGGTGTACTCGAGGGCGAGGGTGGAGATGCTGAGGCCGTACCGGGTGGTCCCGGTGTGGTCGCGGATCGGTGCTGCCACGCACACGACGCCGGGGACGTTCTCCTGCCAGTCGAAGCCGTAGCCGTCCCGGCGGATCTGCGCGAGCTCCTCGCGGAGCCGCTCGATCGTGGTGATCGTGTCCGGCGTCCGCCGCGGCAGGCCCGCCCGGGCGACGAATCGCTCGACGTCGTCGTCGCTGTACGAGGCGAGGACGACCTTGCCGATCCCCGAGGAGTGCATCGGGATGGCGTGCCCGACACGCGACGGCATCTGGTACGGCTTGTCCGAGTCCATGCGGACCAGGTAGACGATCTCGTCGCCGTTGGCGACGCCGACGTGCGAGGTGCAGTGGACCCGGTCGACGAGGTCACCGACGAAGGGCTGGGCGATCGCCGAGATGTCGAGGCGCTGCAGCGCCTGGCCCGCGAGGGCCAGGATCTGCGGCCCCGGCTGGTAGGTGCCGTCCGGCGTGACGACGATGAAGCCCCGGTCCACCAGGGTGGCGAGGATCCGGTGCGTCGTCGCCTTGGCCAGGCCGGTCGCCTCGACGACGTCGGTGAACCGTGGGTGACGGAGCGCGGCCTCGAGCACGAGCAGCGTCTTCTCGCTCGCGCTCGCCTTGTCGTCGGCGCGGCCCGTGGGCAGCACCGACGTCGGGCGGGAGTTCTCGGGGGCCATCGTCGTCACCTGTCTCGGAACGGCTCGGTCAGCGCATGACGGTGATCGGGAACCCGTCCATGTCGTCGAACGACTGATTCTCCCCGGCCATGGCCCAGACGAAGCTGTAGCTGGCCGTGCCGACACCCGAGTGGACGGACCAGCTGGGCGAGATGATCGCCTCCTGGTTCGCGACGACCAGGTGCCGGGTCTCGTCCGGGCGGCCGAGGATGTGGATGACGCGGGCGTCCTCCGGCAGGTCGAAGTAGAGGTAGGCCTCCATCCGGCGGTCGTGGGTGTGCGCCGGCATGGTGTTCCACATGCTGCCGGGGTGCAGCGTGGTGACGCCCATGACGACCTGGCAGGAGCGCACGCCGTTCTCGTGGATGTACTGGTTCAGCGTGCGCCGGTTCGAGGTCAGCGGGTCGCCGAGCTCGCGCACCGTGCCCTGGCCGGCCTCGACCAGCGTCGTCGGGTAGGCGGTGTGCGCGGGCGCCGAGACGAGGTAGAACCGGGCGGGGCCGGCCTCGCCCGCCGCGTCCGCGGAGGTGAAGGTGACGTCGCGCGCGCCGCGCCCGACGTAGAGGCACGAGCCGTGGGTGAGCGTGAAGTCTGTGCCGTCGACCGTCACGGTGCCGGTGCCGCCGACGTTGACGATGCCCGCCTCGCGGTGCTCGAAGAAGAACTCGGAGCGGATCTCGGGGAACGTCCCCAGCGTGACGGGGCCGGCCACCGGCAGGGCACCGGCGAGCACGACGCGGTCGTGGTGCGTGTAGACGGCGTTGACCTCGTCGGCGACGAAGAGGCCCGGCACGAGGTACCGGCGCCGCATCTCCTCGGTGTCCATCCCGGGGATCTGCTCCGGGCTGGTGGCGTATCGCTGTTCCATGACTCTCTCTCCTGGGGTGGGCCGGGTCCGGCCGGGGTGCTGCGCGGCGCGGGCCGCGCAGCACCCCTATAAGTACTGTCGGGATCAGCTGGGTCGGGCACCCGTCACGGGGTCACCAGGCCGAGCTGAGTGGGCAGCCACATGGACAGGCTCGGCGTGAAGATCACCATGAGGAGCACCAGCACGAGGGCCCCGAAGAAGGGCAGCAGCCGCCGGATGACCGCCTCGATGGAGATGTTGGCGACCTTGGCGCCGACGAAGAGGATCGGCCCGACCGGTGGTGTGATCGTCCCGATCGACAGGTTGAAGACCATCATGATCCCGAAGTGGACCGGGTGGATCCCCATGGCGGTGACGATCGGCAGGAAGATCGGCGTGAAGATCAGCACCGCCGGCGTCGGGTCCATGAAGCACCCGAGGATCAGCAGGATCACCGCGATGAGCAGCAGGATGACGACCGGGTTGGTGCTGACCGAGAAGATCGCCTCGGACGCCATCTGCGGGATCCGGGCGAACGACATCACGAAGCCCATGATCGAGGACACGCCCACGAGGAACATGACGACGGCGGTCGTGCGCGCCGCGTCCATGAGCATCTTGGGCAGCTGGCTGACCTTGATGGTGCGGTAGATGAAGGACAGCACGAGCGAGTACACGACCGCGATGTTCGAGCCCTCGGTCGGCGTGAAGTAGCCGAGCAGGATGCCGCCGATGACGACGACGATGAGGAGCAGCGCGGGCACGGCCGCGAGGATCGTCTTGGCGCCCTGCGCGAAGGTGATCCGCTCGGTGACCTTGAGCTCGGGACGCTTGCGTGCGTAGAGGTAGACGATGATCATGCACGCGATCGCCCACATCGCACCGGGGATGTAGCCGGCCACGAACAGGGCGGCGACCGAGGCGCTCGAGACGAGCGAGTAGACGATCATCAGGTTGCTGGGCGGGATGATCATGCCGGCCGGGGCCGAGGCGATGTTCGTCGCGGCGGCGAAGGACTTGTTGTAGCCCTCACGCGCCTGGATCGGGCCGATGGTCGAGCCGATGGCGGCCGCGGCCGCCACCCCGGAGCCGGACACCGCGCCGAACAGCGCGTTGGCCGCGATGTTCGTCTGGGCCAGCGAGCCGGGCATCCGGCCGACCATCACCTTGGCGGCGTTGACGAGCCGTAGGGCTATCCCGCCTTGGTTCATGATCACACCGGCGAGCACGAAGAACGGGATGGCGAGCAGGGGGAAGGAGTTGATGCCGCGGAAGACCTGCTGCGCGGCCGTGAGGACGCCGTTCTCGACCCCGAGGGCCGTGAACATCGCGATGAGGGACGAGAGGCCGACGGCGATGCTGATGGGCGCGCCGAGGAGCAGGAAGACGGCGATGCCGCCGAGCAGGATGAGTGCGGCGAGTGCTGCGGGGTCCATGGGTCAGCCCTTCACAGGACGTCAGGCTCGGCGTCCTCGACGGCGCGCTCCGCGCCGGTGAGGATCCTGACCAGGTGGTAGACGGTGTAGAGGGCGATGAGCACCCCGGAGATCGGCAGCGCGAGGTAGAGCGGGCCGACGTTGACCGGCAGGCCGGTGAGGTTCTGCTCCCACGCCAGGTCGACGACGCGCAAGCCGCCCCACAGGAGCACCAGCCCGGTGAACGCGAGGATCGACAGCTGCACGATGACCGCGACGACCTTCTGGGCGGCCGCGGGCAGCTTCTTCACGGCGAAGTCGACGGCGATGTGGCCGCGCTCGCCGAAGACGAGAGCCGACCCGAAGAGGCCGAGCCAGATGAACAGGTACTTGGCCAGCTCCTCCGACCAGCCGCTCGGCTGGTCGAGGACCTGCCGGGCGAAGACCTGCCAGGCGACGTCGACCACGAGCAGTGCGAACAGCACCACGCAGGCCCACATCAGCACGCGGTCGAGCACGAGCTTTGCTGTGTTCATGGTTCGAGCCTCTTCGGGTCGGTGTCGGTCACTCGGCCGCGGCGCGGACCTGGTCGTAGATGCCGCGCGTCACGTCGTTCGTGAGCTTCGCCTCGGTCAGCGGGGCGATGACCTCGGCGAACGCGTCGGCGTCGACCTCGTTGAAGGTCGCGCCGGCCGCCTCGGCGGCCTCGATCGCCTCGCTGACCTGCTCCGTCCAGAGCTCGGCCTCGTGCACGCGGGCCTCCTCGAGCAGCTCGAGGAAGATCTCCTGGTGCTCCTCCGTCATCGCGTCGAAGACGGCGGGGCTGATGATCAGGTAGTCCGGGAACATGAGGTGGCGCGTGTAGCTGAAGTACGGCGCGACCTCGGCGTGCTTGAGGTTGGAGTAGATGAGCTCGTTGTTCTCGCCGCCGTCGAGCACGCCGGACTGGATGGCCGTGTAGACCTCGCCCTGGCCCATCGGGGTGCCCGTGCCACCCATGAGCCTGAGCATCTCGATGTTGGTGTCGGACTCGATGACGCGGATCTTCATGCCCGCCATGTCCTCGGGCGTGTTGATCGGCTTCTCGGAGTTGTAGACCGACCGGACGCCGCCGTGGAACGCGCTGACGACCTTGATGCCCTCGTCCTCGAGCGAGGAGTACAGGTCCCCGACGATCTCCGGGTCGTTCGTCGTCTCGCTCTGGTGCTCCGCCGAGTCGAAGACGAACGGCAGGTTGAACACGACGAAGTCGGGGTTGAAGTTCTCGAGCAGCGGGCCGCCGACGTAGGCCATCTCGATCGTGCCGGCCTGGACGAGCTCGATGGTCTCGCGCTGGGCGCCGAGGGTCTCGTTCGGGAAGACCTCGATGTCGTACGCGCCGTCGGTCGCCTCGAAGAACTTGTCCCCGAGCTCGTCGAGCACGATGTACTGCGGGTGCGTCTCGGGCTGGTTGAACGCGGCCTTCATGACCAGCGTGTCCGCGCCTGCGACGGCGCCGCCGTCGTCGGTGCCCGTCGTCTCCTGCTCCACCGGGGTGGTGCCGGCGCTGCACGCGGTCAGCGCGAGCACCGACGCCCCGATGAGGGCGGTGATCGATGCGGCCTTGTTTCGCCTCATGGCATGAACTCCTTCGTCCGCTCACAGGGGCGTGAGCTGGGGGCGGTGCTGAGCACGGCCCGGCTGGGCTGTACCGGAACATCTGTGGTCGCGGTCCGTCTGACCTCGGCGTCAGTGCTTCGCCTAATGGAACTTAGTTCCGAAGCACGGAACAAGTTAGCCACGGGGGCGCCCCGTGGCAACTGCGACCTAGGTCCCGACAGGGCCTGGGTACGGTGACGCGACCACGAGACGAACCCCACACAGGAGCCCGCCATGACCCCCCAGCCCACCGCCGCCACCCTCGGCGCCTACGCCATGGCGCCCAAGGACCCGACCCTCCTCGGGGACTTCTGGGCCGAGGTCGGCGCGCTGCCGATCGGCGGCCTCGAGCTGCCGCTGCCGGCCGAGGGCGCCGGGCCGGACCCGGCCGGGCTCGCCGCCCGTCCCGACCTGCGCCTGCTCGTGACCTGCATCCCGACCGTCATGGGGCGGCTCGGCGCGGACCCGGCCTACGGCCTCGCGTCGTCGGACGACGACGCCCGCCGCCGCGCGGTCGCCGACGTCCGCCGCGCCCGTGACCTGGCCGAGGACCAGGCCGCCTCGGACGGCGCCGCCGTCGCGGCCATCCAGGTCCACAGCGCCCCGGGCCCGCGGTCCGGCGACCGCGACGCGCTCGCGCGGTCGCTCGACGAGATCCTGGCCTGGGACCTCGCCGGGGCGCGCGTCCTGGTCGAGCACTGCGACACGCTCGTCGCCGGGCAGCCGCCGGCCAAGGGCTTCCTGACGATCGAGGACGAGCTGGCCGTCCTGGCCGACCGGTCCGCCGCCGGCGCCGTCGGGATGAGCATCAACTGGGGCCGCTCCGCGATCGAGGGCCGCAGCGCCCGGACGCCGCTCGAGCACCTGCGCGCCGCCGCGGACGCCGGGCTGCTGGGCGCGCTGGTGCTGTCCGGCGCGACGGACGCCGAGACGCCCTGGGGCGCGGCGTGGGGCGACGCGCACATCCCGCCGCGCGGCTCCGACCCGGCGCTCGCGGCGTCGGCGGACTCGCTGCTCGGCCCCGACGACGTCGCCGCCGCCCTCGCGCTCGCCGGGCCGGGCTGCCTCGTGGCGGTCAAGGTCGCCGTGCGACCGCTCGACGCCGACGTCGCGACGCGGATCGCCGTCGCGCGGGCGGCCCTCGCGCTCGCCGCCCGGTGAGCACCGCACCCCGCGCGGGCGTGGTCGGCCTGGGCGTCATGGGGGCGCCCATGGCCCGCCACGTGCTCGAGGCCGGGCTGCCCCTGCACGTCACCGCCCGCCGCCCGGCGTCGGCCGCGCCCCTGGTCGACGCGGGCGCCGCCTGGCACGCCACGCCCCGTGAGCTCGCCGCGCACGTGGACGTCGTCGTGCTCATGGTCCCCGACCTGCCGGACGTGCTCGCCGTGCTCGACGGCCCCGACGGGCTGCTCGCGGGGGTGCGCGGACCGCTGGTCGTGGTCGTCGGGTCCACCGCGTCACCGACGGGCGTGCGCGAGCTCGGCGCGACGCTCCGCGAGCGCACGGACGGGCTCGTGAGCCTCGTCGACGCACCGGTGAGCGGCGGCCAGGAGGGCGCCGAGGCGGGCACGCTGTCGGTCATGGTGGGCGGCGCGCCCCACGACGTGGCGCGCGCGATGCCGGTGCTCGCCGCGACGGGCACGGCGGTCCACCTGGGTCCGCTCGGCGCCGGTCAGGTCGCCAAGGCGTGCAACCAGATGATCGTCGCCGCCACGGTGACCGCGCTCGCCGAGGCGGCCGTCGTCGCCGAGCGCGCCGGGCTCGACGTCGGCGCGATGCTCGACCTGCTCGGCGGCGGGTACGCCGCGAGCCGCCTGCTGGAGGTCAAGAAGCACCGCTTCGCGACGCACGACCACAGCCCGTCCGGGCCGGCGAAGTTCATGGTCAAGGACCTCGGCTTCGCGCTCGACGAGGCGCAGCGCAGCGGGACCGCCACCGCGCAGACCGAGCTGCTGCTCGAGGTCTTCCGGGGCGTGACCGACGCCGGGCTCGGGGACCTGGACACCTCCGTCGTGCAGGCGTGGGTCGAGTCCCGGACGCGTCTGTGAGGTATTCGCGCCGCGCCGTCGCAGCGGTGCGCACTCTCCTTCCGCGCGCGTCGCGCGGGTGCGCGAGTACCAGCGCCGGGGCACCTCGGACGCGGGACGTCGGGGCGTCGGACAGCGCCCCGACGTCGGTTACGGTCGTCGCCGACGGGCCGAGGCGAGGCCGTCGGACCCGTCCCGAAACGACCCGAGGACAGCCATGACCGACCGCCGCCCGCCCGTGCTGGGCACCCCGACCCCCGGCTCCCTGCGCAACCTCGCGGACACGCTGCGCGCCGAGAACGCCGGCGCCATCCTGCTGCTCGCGGGCGCCGTCGTCGCGCTCGTGTGGGCGAACTCGCCGTGGCGGGACGCCTACGAGGCGCTGGGCTCGGCCGTCGTCGGCCCCGCGGCCCTGCACCTCGACCTCACGGTCGCCGAGTGGGCCACGGACGGGCTGCTCGCGATCTTCTTCTTCGTCGTGGGCCTCGAGCTCAAGCGCGAGATGGTCGACGGCCAGCTGCGCCGCCCCTCGACCGCGATCGTCCCGATCCTCGCCGCGGTCGGCGGCATGGCGGCGCCCGCGGCCCTCTACGTGCTGGTCAACAGCCTGTCCGCCGGCGGCTCGCTCGACGGCTGGGCGATCCCCGTCGCGACCGACATCGCGTTCGCCGTCGCCGTGCTCGCGGTGTTCGGCAAGCGGCTCCCGCCCGCGCTGCGCGCCTTCCTGCTCACGCTCGCCGTCGTCGACGACCTGCTGGGCATCGTCGTCATCGCGGTGTTCTACGCCGAGGGCCTCGCGCTCGTGTGGCTGGCCGCGTCGCTCGCCGCCATCGTCCTCTTCGGCGTGCTCGTGCGCCGCAAGACGACCGCCTGGATCCTCATCCCGCTGGCCGTGGTGGCGTGGGCGTTCATGCACATGTCCGGCGTGCACGCGACGATCGCGGGCGTGATCCTCGGGTTCACCGTGCCGGCGCTGGCCCGCGCCGGCGAGCGCGAGAGCCGGGCCGAGCGGCTCGAGCACGTGTGGCGCCCAGTCTCGGCCGGCCTCGCCGTCCCCGTGTTCGCGCTCTTCGCCGCCGGCGTCAGCATGAGCCCCGCCGCGCTCGCGGACGCGGTCGCGGACCCCGCCGCGCAGGGCGTCGCCCTGGGCCTGGTGGTGGGCAAGCCGCTCGGCATCCTGACGGCGACGTTCCTGCTGGTGAAGTTCACCAAGGCGAACCTCGACGCGAGCGTCCGATGGCCGGACCTGGCGGCGGTGAGCGTGGTGGCCGGCGTCGGCTTCACGGTGTCGCTGCTGATCGGCGAGCTCTCGTTCAGCGCGGACTCCCCGCACAGCGAGAACGTCAAGGCGGCCATCCTCATCGGGTCGCTCACGTCGGCGCTGGTCGGCGGGCTGCTGCTGCAGTGGCGCGGGCGGCGGCACGTCGCCCGCCTCTCGGCCGGGGCCGCGGGCGGGGAGCCGGACGCCGCCGTCTGAGCGGGCGGCCCGCGCTCGGTGGGCAGCCCCTACGCTGGGAACGTGGCCACCAACACGTCGGGACCCGTCACCCTCAGCCAGGTGGCGCGTGAGGCCGGCGTGTCCCTCGCGACCGCGTCCCGGGCGATCAACGGCAGCGCGAACCGGACGGTGCGCGAGGACCTGCGGCAGCGGGTCCTCGAGACCGCCGAGCGGCTGCGCTACTCGCCCGACGCGAACGCGCAGGCCATGGCGCGGGGCCGCACCACCTCGCTGGGGCTGATCGTCCACGACATCGCGGACCCGTACTTCTCCTCGATCGCCGCGGGCGTCGGCCTCGCGGCCGAGCGCGAGGGTCTGACGATGACCCTCGCCAGCACGCAGCACGACCCGGCGCGCGAGCCGGCGATCGTCGAGCTCCTCACGCGCCAGCGCGCGCGCGCCATCGTCGTCGCCGGGGGCCGTCGGGACGACGACGAGGTCAACGAGGCCATGCGCACGGCGCTCGCCGGGTTCCAGCGCTCGGGCGGCACGGTCACGCTCGTCGGGCAGCCCCTGCTCGACGTCGACACCGTCGTCATCGACAACCGCAGCGGGGCCGGGGACCTCGCGCGCGCGCTGCACGGGCGCGGGTACCGGCACTTCGGTGTGCTCGCCGGACCTGCCGACCACCTCACCGCCCGCGACCGGCTGGAGGGCTTCGTCGAGGTCCTCACCGAGCTCGGCGCGGCGCCCGGCGACGGCGCGGTCCTCGCGTCCGCGTTCACGCGGGACGGCGGCTACGAGGCCATGCGCACGCTGCTGCGCTCCGGCCCGCCGGTCCAGGTGGTCTTCGCGGTCAACGACGTCATGGCCGTGGGCGCCATGGCCGCCGCCCGCGAGGCGGGCGTCCGCGTGCCCGACGACGTCGCCGTGGCCGGCTTCGACGACATCGTCACGCTGCGCGACATCACCCCCGCGCTGAGCACGGTGCGCGTCCCGCTGGTCGACGTCGGCATCGCCGCGACCGAGCTCGCCCTCGCCGCCCCCTCGGCCGAGCCGCGCCTCATCCACGTCGGCGGCACCGTCGTCCTGCGCGAGTCCACCCCCCCACGCCCCTGACGCGTCGGGGGCAGGCGCCTCAGAAGCGGCCGCCACCGCCGCGGCGGCGCGAGCTCGAGCTGCGCTTGCTCGAGCTCGACCGGCGGCTGGAGCTGCTGCGGCTCGAGCTGCTGCGGCCCGAGCTCGACCGGCGGCTCGAGCTCGAGCGCCGGGAGGAGCCGCCGGACCAGCTGCTGCTGCGCGAGGACCCGCCCCACGACCAGCCGCTGCTCCCGCTCCCGCCCCAGCCGCTGCCGCCGCCCCAGCTGCTGTCGTCGTCGTCGGAGCGCCAGCGGTACTCGGACACGCCCGAGGGCTGGTACTCGAGGCGACGTCGGTCCGCGTCGACGTCGTCCTGCGCGGCCCGCCGGGCGCGCGCGACCTCGTGCTCCGCGCGGTCCGCGGCGGCGAGCGCCGCGACCGGGTCCGACGTCGCCAGGCCCCGGGCCTCGGCGAGCGAGCGCTCGCCCTCCACGAGGCGCGTGCGCGCGCCCGAGCGCACGACGGCGCCGTGCGCCGCGATCAGGCCGTTCACGCCGACGACGGCGGAGTCGACGCGCGGCAGGACCTCGGCCAGCCGCGCCTGCGCCCGGGTGACCGCCTGCTCGCGCTCGCGCAGCGGCATGAGGGCGGCGTCCAGGGCGGCCTCGGCCTCGGTGAGGCGAGCGAGCAGCGCGAGCGGGTCGCCCGTGGTCCGCTCGCTCGCGGCCTGCGCGACGACGGCGCGGGCGGCCGTCGCGGCCGCGCCGACGGCGGGGTCCGCCGCGCCGAGCCGGTCGGCGTCGGCGAGGTCACCGGCGAGCGAGGCGAGGCCGGCGTCGATGCGCGCCGGGGCCTGCGCGAGCTGCTCCCCGGCGGCACCCAGCGCGTCGAGCAGGGCGAGCGCGCGGGCCACGCCCTCCTCGGCGGTCCGCGCGTAGCTCACGGCGGCGGCCCGGTCGGTCTCGACGACGACCTGCCCCTGGCGCACCGCTGTCGCGGCCTGGCCCAGCAGCGCCGTCGCTCCCCCGACGTTCTCGACCACCGAGGCCAGCGCCTCCGGCGGGTAGCCGGCCGCGAGCGTGTCGAGCGTGGCCTGGGCCGCGGGCAGGCGCTGCTCCGCCTCGCGCACGCGGGCGTCGAGCTCCGCGAGCGTCTGCGGCGCACGCGCGTGCAGGTCGCGCAGCTGCGCGAAGGCCTCGGTCTGCGCGTCCAGGGTCGCGTCGACCTCGTCGCACAGCCGGAGCACCTCGACCAGCGCCTCGCGACGCTGCTCGGGCGTCTCCGGCTCGTCGTCGTCGAGGCTGCGGCGCAGCGCGAACGCGCGCGTGAGCGACGCCTTGGCCGACGCGAGGGCCTCGTCGAACGTGCGCGTGGCCTCCACGCCGAACTGCGCCTGGGCGAAGCCGAGCTCCTGCTCCGACGCCCGCACGGCCTCGTCGACGGCGACGAGCGAGGTCCCCGCGCGCTTCTCGAGCTCCTCGGTCGTGAGCGCCTGCGGACGCGTGCCGGCGTCGGCGGCCCGGCGCGCGGTCCGCCGCCGGTGCGCGAGCCACAGCCCACCCGCGACGACGACGGCGGTGCCGCCGACCAGCGGCAGCGCCGACGGGCCGCCGGTGGCCGCGTCGCGGTAGCCGTCGGCCGCGGCGATCGCGGCCTCGGCCCAGTCGTCGTCGGCCAGGTGCGGCTCGATGTCGTCGGTCTCGACGTCGTGCAGCTGGTCGTCGGTCAGGCCGATCTCGTCGTGCGCCGAGACGCGGTACTCGCGGTCCTCGACGGCGACGGCGAGCAGCAGGTCGTCCCTGCCCAGGCCGGACAGGGTGGCCGTCTCGTCGGTCCAGTCGAAGGCGTCCAGGGCGTCGAACGTCTCGACGTAGACGACGAAGAGCTGGTAGTCGGTCTCGTCCTCGAGCCGCTCCAGCGCCGCCTCGACCCGGTTCTCGTCGCCGGTGGTCAGCACGCCGGCGAGGTCGGTCACCTTCTCGCGCAGGTCCTGGGGCGGCTCGGCCGCGGCCGGCCCGGCGAGGGCGAGGCCCGCGAGCGCGGTCCCCGCCACCAGGGCGGCCGACGTCGTGCGGGCGTGGGGGCGTGGGCGTCGCAGCACCCCCGGATCGTCCCGTCCCGGGGCACCGACGGCAACACCCCGGACGCACCCGGACGAAAGTCGGGCGCCGCGGGACTCCACACCGGGACGCCGAGCCGCGTTCTGAGGGGGTACGGATCACCGCACCGACCCAGGAGGTCACGATGAACGAGAGCACCACACCCCGCACGCCCGCCCGCCCCCGCAAGCGCCTGGTGACGATCGGCCTCGTCGCCGCCGGCCTGTCCGTCGCCGGCGCGGGAGCGGCCGCCGCCGTCGCGCCGCACACCCCGGTCTCGCAGGCCGTCCGTGGCGCGCTCAGCGCCGTGGGGGTCGAGTGGACCACCGGGACCGACGGCGCCACGGCGCTCACCCCCGACTCCGAGGCTCGGCTGAACGCGTTCTGGGAGGCGGGGTACACGTCCAACGACGCGCAGGCCCTGGTGGACCTGTGGCACACCGACACGCTGGACGCCAAGGCCAAGGCCGGGCAGCTCGTCCTCGACGGCCAGGCGGTGCCGTTCGCGCCGGGCACGCACCCCGACGAGCCGGTGCTCTCCACCGACGCCTTCTGGGAGGCGGGCTACACGTACGCCGACGCCGAGGCGCTCGCCGCCCTGTGGGGCACGGACGTGGTCGAGACCAAGACCGCTGCGGCGCAGAAGCTCGCCGCCGGCGAGACGCTCCCGATCGCTCCCGGCACCTCCGCCCCCGCGTCCTGACCGCTCGCCCGGCACCGCCGACCGCCCGCTGAGGAGACCCATGATCGACGTGCACGAGCTGTCGCTGCGCACCGGCTTCGAGATCGAGCTGCTGGCGCCCGCCGGATCGGACCGGCAGGTGCTCGCGGCGGAGCTGGCCGCGTGCGCCGGCGGACGCGTCGAGCGGTCGTTCCACACGGACAGCGAGCCGTCGGCGGTGCCGGGGGTGGGCGTCTTCCGGCACCTGTCCCCCGCGTTCGACGTCGTCGACGCGGCGGGGCGGCCGGTCGCGCGCCTGGTCGACGACATCACGATCGCGGCTGACCTCGCCGGCCACCCCGGCGGCGCCGGGCACCGGGGCTGGTACCGGGTGCTGAGCGACGACGCGCGGCTGCTGCGCCTGGTCGAGCGGTACGCCGACCCGGGCGCGTCCATGGCCGCGGTCCTCGAGCCGGTCGCGGCGCTGTTCGGCATACCGGCCGAGGTGCTGCCCGCCGCGACGCGCCTCAACGACGAGCGGGGCGCCACGATCGCGATCGCGCTCCCCCTGCCGGCGGGCCGCGAGCGACCGTGCGAGATCGTCACGCCGCCGATCGCGTCCGGCCACACCGCGGCGCTCGAGGCGCTGCTCGGTCCGGCGCGCGAGCTGGGCTTCACGGTCCCGCACGAGGCCGCCGTCCACCTGCACGTCGACGGGGCCCCGTTCCGCGAGGTGCCCGCCTTCGCGAACGTGGTGCGGCTGTTCGCCCACTGGCGCGAGGTGCTGTGGGAGGCGCTCGGCACCAACCCCGCGTGCCGCCGCCTCGCCCCCCTGCCGGATGACCTGGTCGAGCTCGTGGACCGCCCCTGGGAGGACGACTCCGCCCGCACCGGCTGGGAGCGTCTGCGGCAGGCGGCGCGGTCGACGGGGGTGACCAAGTACGCCGACGTGAACCTCACGCAGCTGCTCTCGGACCGCCCGGTCCGCGACACCCTGGAGGTGAGGATCCTGCCCGGAGCCGACCACGCCCACGCGATCGTCTCGCGCGCCGCCGTCGTGGAGGCGCTGCTGCGCCGCTGCCGCGACCCGGAGCCCCTGCCGCTGCCGGGTGCGACGGCGGCTCGGGACCCGCTGGACGCGCTCGACACCCTCGTGGCGGTGCGCCGATGACCACCTGGACGGGCGCGCGCGGCCCCGACAGCGCCGAGCTCCCCCTGCCGCCGAGGGCGCTCCTGCGTCCCGTCGCCACCGCGCGCCCGCGCGAGGCGCCCGACGCCGTCGGGCGCCGGCTGGACGACGTCGTCCGCGCGCACCTGCCCGGGCTGCTGCGCTACGCGACGGTCCTCACGGGCGACGGGCACACGGCGGCCGACATCGTGCAGGAGGTGCTGCTCCGGGCGCACGTGCGCTGGGGGCGGATCGCCCTGCTCGACCGGCCCGACCTGTACCTGCGGCGCATGGTGACCAACGAGCACCTGTCCTGGCGGCGGCGGTGGCACGTGCGCACGGTCCGGCCGACCGACGACGACGTGCTCGCCACCCACGCCGAGCCGCGCAGCGACCACGCGGAGCACGTGGTCGAGGACGACGAGATGTGGCGCCGCCTCGCCGTGCTGCCCCCGCGGCAGCGCGCGGTGCTGGTGCTCCGGTACTACGAGGGCCTCGGCGACGCGGAGATCGGCGCCGTCCTCGGCACGACCGCCGCCACGGTCCGCTCCCACGCCTCCCGCGCGCTGTCCACGCTGCGGTCCCAGCCCTCGAACCCCACGGAGACGCCATGAGCACCGACCCGCTCCCGATGCGCCGGCACGACGACGACGTCGTGCGCCTCCACCCGGCCTCCCTCCCCGACGACGAGCTCGCCGCGCGGATCGCGCGCGCGCTGCGCTCGCGCCCGGTGGCCGGTCCCGACCCCGCCGTCGTGACCGCGCGCCTGGAGGCGCAGCTCGCGGCGACCGCACAGGGCCCGTCGCGGCGCGCCGCGGCCACGCGCCGCGTCGTCGTCGCAGGGGTCGTCGGCTCCTCGATCGCCGTCGCGGGCGCCGGCGCGGCCGCCGCGTGGGACCCGTACTCGGG
The DNA here is from genome assembly GCF_014042015.1 of Actinotalea sp. JY-7876. Lineage (NCBI taxonomy): Bacteria > Bacillati > Actinomycetota > Actinomycetes > Micrococcales > Cellulomonadaceae > Actinotalea > Actinotalea sp. JY-7876. Next base: position 3,108,781 of record NZ_CP059493.1, read on the forward strand.
TGCGTCCCGCACGGTCGAGACCGTCGCGCAGGCCGTGGGACTCGAGTGGTCACCGCTCCCGGGCGACTACACGTTCGAGCAGCACGACGCGTTCTGGGGCGCCGGCTACACGAGCGGCGACCTGAAGGCCCTCGTCGACCTGTGGGGCGTCGAGTCGATCGAGACGAAGGCCCGGGCCGGTCAGCTCATCCTCGACGGTGAGCCCGTCCCGGTCGCCGCCGGGACGTATCCCGAGCTCGAGGCCCCGCCGCGCGCCCCGGACGCTCCGGCTCCGACGGCTCCCCCCGCGGCCGGCGCCCCGTCCGGTGCGGACGATCTGGCGCCCGCCGCCTTCTTCGACGCCGGCTACGGGTACGAGGACGCGCTCGCCCTCGGGGAGCTGTGGGGGACCGAGATCGACGAGACCAAGGCCACCGCCGCACGGATGCTCGAGGCCGGCGAGCCCCTGCCGTTCGCGCCCGGGGAGGGCGACGAGGTGCCCGCCGGCTGAGGCGTCAGTAGCGGAAGGCCCCGAGCCGGGCGCGGAGGTCGGCGGCCATGGCGGCGAGCTCGGTGACCGACGCCTGCACCTGCGTGATGACCTCGGACGACGTCGACGCCGCCGAGGCGACCCCGGTGATGGTCGACGCGATCTCCCCGGCGCCCGTGGCCGCCTCGGTGACGCCGCGGCTCATCTCGGCCGTGGTCGCCGTCTGTTCCTCGACGGCGCTCGCGATGGTCAGCTGGTAGCCGTTGACGGCGGCGACGATCTCGCTGATCTCCTCGATGGCGCGCACCGCGCCCGTGGCGTCGGCCTGGATGGCCTCGACCCGGCGCGCGATGTCCTCGGTCGCGCTCGCCGTCTCCCGCGCCAGGTCCTTGACCTCGCTCGCGACGACGGCGAACCCCTTGCCGGCCTCCCCCGCGCGCGCCGCCTCGATGGTCGCGTTGAGCGCGAGGAGGTTGGTCTGCTCGGCGATGGAGGTGATGAGGCGCACGACGTCGCCGATCTCCTGCGACGACGTGCCGAGCCGCGCGATGGTCCGCGTCGTCGCCTCGGCCGCCTCGGTCGCGCGCGCGGCGACGCCGGCCGCACCCTGCGCGTTCTGCGCGATCTCGCCGATCGACGCGCCCATCTGCTCGGCACCGGCCGCGACGGCCTGCAGGTTGAGCGACACCTGCGCCGCGGCTGCGGCCACCGTCTCGGCCTGGACGGACGTCTCCTCCGCGCCGGCGGCGACCTGGCTGTTGGCGGCGGAGAGCTCCTCGGCGGCCGCCGCGACCGTGTCCGAGACGTCGAGGGCACCGGCCAGCGTGCCGGCCAGGGCGTCCTGCGCGTCGCCGAGCGCGGCGGCCATGTCCCCGAGCTCGTCGCTGGTGCGGACCTGCGGCCGCGTGGTCAGGTCGCCCTGGGCGAGCGCGTGGATCGACCGGCCCACCTCGAGCACCGCGTGCCGGATGCCGCGCGCGACGAGCGCCCCGAGCGTGAGGCCGAGGACGACGCCGATGGTGGCGAGGCTGAGCAGGACCCGGACCTCGTCGCGGGTCCGGTCCTGGGCGTGGGTGATGACGTCGGCGATGACCGACTCGACCTCCGCGGTCACTGCCGCCAGCGCCGCGACCAGGTCGGCCCCGAGGGCGCCCGCACGCTCGTCGCGGATCTGTGCCCAGGCGGCGCGGTCGTCGGCGAGGGCGGCGTCCTGCAGCTCGCCCTGGACGACGTCGCGGTAGGCGGCGAGGGCGTTCTCGAAGGTGGCCCACCCCTCGGGCGCGGAGCCCTGCGCCGCCACGAACGCCTCCTCGAGCGCGGGCGCCGCCTCGTCGACGGCCGCCCACGCGGCGGCGGTGGCCTCGACCTGCTCCTGCTTGGCGGCGGGGTCGGCGTACGCGGCCTGGGCCGTGACGGTGGCGCGCACCGTCCACACCGCGTTGGTCAGCGCGGCGCCGGCCGCGTCGAGCTCGGACTGGACGCGCTGCACGCGCTCGATGTCCGCCTCCGCGCCGCGCAGCGCGACGGTGCCGTACGCCGCGATGAGGCCCGTGATCAGCGAGAGCACGCCGACGACGGCGAAGATGCGCGCGCGGACGGAGATGCGGCGGGCGCGTCGGGCCGGGGGCGTGGGAGGTGGCGTGGCCGGTGCGAGCTGCCGGGGCGCGGGGCGCGGCGTCGCGGGCAGCGCGGGGGGCGAGGCGGTACGCGGGGGCAGGACGCTGACCATGGTGGGCTCCGAGCGCAGGGGGACGCGGCTCAGACCTATCGGCCGTTTCCGGGCGTTCGGGATGGGTTCTAGCTCCTGGGTTCTGGGCTCTCGGGAACGTGTGCTGTGGTGGTGGTCAGGACGTGGGTGCGGAGCGGCCGGGCCAGGGCGATGCCGAGGACGACGGCGGGCGTGAGCAGCGCATAACGGGGCCCCGGGCCCTCGGCGGCGGCGTCGACCCACCACATCGCCGCGAAGAGGCCGACGGTCACGGCAGCACCGCCGAGCCACCAGCGGAGACCGCGCGCCGCGATGACCTGGCGGGCGGTCGTGAGAAAGACCGCACCGACGGCGCCGAAACCCAGAGCGAGCGTGAGGGCGAGCCAGAACAGTGGATCAGACATCGCGGCACTCGATTCCGTGGGACGAGTCGGCGGGGCAGAGGTTACCGGGGCGTGCCGGGCGTGGGGTATGACTGCCGGGGCGGCTCGACGTTGTGGGCACTCCTGAGACTGGCGCGGCTGTAGGCGACGCGATACCGTCCGCGGAAACAGGGCTTTCATGCCACCCACCGGCGCCGTGCATATGAGGCAGGCCCAGGTGCGGACCGGAACTTCAGTTCGGCGCGCACTCTTCCCTCGGAAGAGCTGCCATGCCGACGTGCACGAAGGTCCCCTAGCCGACTCCTCGCGCCGCAGCCCGTGCACTCGCGGCAATCCAGAAGGCCATGCGGGCAGGGGGACGAACCGGTCCCGTGGCGGTGCACCCGTGCAGAGAGTGCACCGGGTGGCACGTCACCTCTCAAACCTCGCGAGGTAAGACGTCCCGGCGGTGGCAGGCCTTGGCTGGCGTCCGGTGAGAGCACGGTCGGCGACGCGACAAGTTGCTGACCGACCCCGACGTCCGGAGTGGGAGGCATCCATCCGGCTAATGGCCCACACTCCGGCGTGACCTGCCACTAGGATTGCCAACGAGTCGAGCAGAGGGGCGCGCACGTGAAGGTCTTCGTTAGTTGGTCCGGGACGGCGAGCCGCGACCTCGCGGAGTCGCTTCGTTGGTGGCTACCGAAAGTAATTCAGGGCACCACCCCGTTCGTGTCCGCGAAGGACATCGACAAGGGGGCCACCTGGACAAGTGTCCTGAGTTCCGAACTAAGTGACACCGACTTCGGAATCATCTGCGTCACGCCGGAGAACGTTGCCTCACCTTGGTTGAATTACGAAGCGGGAGCGATCAGCAAGTCGGTCGACTCGCGCACCTGCCCAGTGCTGCTCGGCGTTCGCAAGAATGACCTCACGGGACCACTAAAGCAACTGCAGGTAACGTCGCTCGAGTTTGACGACATGCTCCTGCTTCTTCGATCCCTCAACAAGGCGGCAGGCGGCGCCCTGCTCGACGCGGATCTTGAGGAGCAAGCGCGGATGTGGTGGCCTCGCCTCGAAGAGCGGATTCAAGCCATCGTCGTTCCTCCCGCTACCGAAGCCCTCGTGGCAACTCCGGAACCCGTCAAGCCCGAGTCCTCTGAATCCGAGATGCTGCTTGAAGTTCTCGGGCATGTTAGGGAAGTCTCTCGTCGAGTTGCCAGAATGGACCGCCGGGAAGGCCAGCCCAGCCGTTCCGTGCCTTGGCAGCATGATTTCGTTGCAGCATTGCACACCTACGGACTGTTAGTCACGGACACCACGACGGGTAGTTCGATCATTGAATTCAAGTGCTCCACGGATGCTATCCCGCCTGTACTCCCGGGTCGAACTTGGGCGATGCTCGCAGAACTTGCCCGCTCTCGGGGGAAGACCGTCAAGTTGTCCGACTTCAGCGGACGTGAAGTGGTGTTCGGGCCTGACGGCTCGGCGAGCGAGCCTCCTTTCTAGGCCGCCTATTGCTCCGACCCCCGAGCCGCTGAGGGGGTGGGTGCTTCGTCTCCTCCTACCGCCCGCAGCCGACCTACGTTGCCCGTGATTCGGCGCGCGACCCCAACCGTGCCGCGCAAGAGGCGGGCCGTCGGACCCGTGCGAGCTGCGCGGGTACTTCGCGCCAACCGCCTCAATCGCCTGGGCACGCTGACCTACGCCGACGCCTGCTGCGACGACGGACGCCGGGCGCGCGCCGGCGTCGGCGCTTCCTTCCGTGCACTGCGTGAGGGATAGGGGTGACCGCTGGCCTATGTGTGGCTCCCGGAGTGGCACAAGACCGGTCACCCTCGCTCCTGAGAACCCTTTCCTGGGATCGACAGCTCAGGTAGGGCCCCAAGCAACTTGTCGCACTATGGCGCGACGGGCGCCACAGCGGGGCCCGACGGCGGCGTGGTGCCGCTCTCCTGGTCACGGGGCGGCGAGGCACCGACGAGAACGCGGCCGAGCACCAGCACCCCTAGCCCCGCAATCACCACCGCGAGCAACGCCACGCGCAGGCTCGTGGCGTCGGCGACCACGCCCACGACCATCGGCGAGATCAGGAAGCCGACGCGCAGCAGCCAGCTGACCACGGTGAGGCCGACCCCCGGCGGCAGGCCGGGCAGCTCGTCGGCGGTGTGCATGACAGCGGGGATCAGGGTCGCGACGCCGAGCCCGGCGAGCGCAAAGCCCACGACCGTGGTGCCGACGGACGGGACGGCGAGCGCCAGCCCCATGCCTGCCGCGATCGCGGCGCCGCCCACGCGGGCGACGCGGCGCTGGCCGAACCGGTCGACGGCTCGGTCGCCCGTCAGGCGGCCGATCGTCATCGCGACCGAGAGCGAGACGAACGCGAGCCCCGCCGTCGCGGCGTCGGTGCCGACCTCCCCTCGCAGGTAGAGGGCGCCCCATGAGGACCCGGCGTCCTCGACGAAGGCGCCGCCGGCCCCGAGCACGCCGAGCGCCGCGAGCATCAGCACGGCGCGCCCGCCCAAGCGACGCAACGCCGACGTCGACGCAGCGCCATGGGCGACGTCGTCCGCGGGCTCGCGCTCGGCGTCCTCGGGACCGCGCAGCATGAAGCGGTACGCCACGACGGCGACGACGCTGAACAGCACGCCGGACGCGGCGAGATGCGCCGGCAGCGGCACGGACAGCCCCGCGGCGACGGACCCGAGCACTCCGCCGACGACGGCGCCCACGCTCCACAGGCCGTGGAACGCGTTGACGATCGAGCGCCCGTAGGCGCGCTGCACGCGGAAGCCGTGCGCGTTCTGCGCGACGTCGATGACGGCGTCCAGCGCACCCGCGACCAGCATCAGCGCGGCGAGCGCGCCCCACGCCGGCGCGAGCGGCAGGCAGGCGACCGTCACCGCGGACAGGACCAGCCCGAACGCCGCGACCCTGCCGGAGCCCAGCCGCTGGATCAGCACGGGCGCGAGGAGTCCCGCGACCAGTGCCCCCGCCGGCATCGCCGCGATCGCGGTGCCCAGCTCGGCGTTGCTCAGGCCGAGGCGGTCCTTCACCTCGGGCAGCCGCGGCACGAGGTTCGCGTACAGGACGGCGTTGACGAAGAAGACGGCGGACACCGCGGCGCGGGCACGCCGCGCCGTCAGTGCGGGCGCGGCCGGGGAGGACATGGGGGCTCCGGGTACTCGTGCGGTGACGACGTCGTCGTCGCGGTGGTCAGCGGGTGAGGCGGAGCAGCGCGTGGCGCAGCTGCTCGGGGGTCATCGGGTCGGTCGAGAGTGCCTGGTGCAGGACGAGGCCCTCGACGAGCGCGTCGAGCTCGCGCGCCGTGACGGGGTCGAAGTGCAGCTCGAGCGCGCGCCGGCTGCGGACCATCCACGCCTCCGTGACCTCGCGCAGGGCCGGGCGGCGGGCGGCGGCGACGTAGAGCTCGACCGCGAGCAGCAGGGAGCGCCGGTCCGCGACGAGGTCGTCGGCCAGGTGCTGCGCCAGCGCCTCGACGGCGGCCTCGGCGTCCGGCGCGGACCGCATGCGGGCCTCGAGCGCCGAGGCGACGTCGTCCGCGAGGACGCCGAACGCCTCCTGGTGGAGCTCGTCGAGCGTGCTGTAGTGGTAGGTGAGGGACCCCGGCGAGACGCCCGCCGCCGCCCCGACCGCGCGGTGCGTGGCACCCGCGACGCCGCGCTCGGCGATGACGTCGAGGGTGGTCCGGATGAGCTCCGCGCGGCGGTCCGGGTCGGTGTGCAGCGCACGGCGGCGCTGCGGGGCGCGGGCCTTGGGCGGGCGGTCGGCGGCGTCGTCGTCCGGGCTCACGGCTGGCGCTCCGGGGCGACGTCGTCGTCCTCCAGGGTGCGGATGACGCGCGCCGGGTTGCCGACCGCGACGACGTTGGCCGGGAGGTCCTTGGTGACGACCGAGCCGGCGCCGACGACGGTGTTCTCGCCGATCGTGACCCCCGGCAGGACGATGACCCCGCCGCCCAGCCAGACGTTGTTCCCGATGGTGATCGGCTCCGCCGCCTCCCACTTGTCGCGGCGCGGGCCGGGCGCGATGGGGTGCGTCGGCGTGAGCAGCTGGACGTTGGGGCCGATCATCACGTCGTCGCCGATGGTGATGGGCGCGACGTCGAGCGCCACGAGGCCGAAGTTGGCGAACGTGCGGGCGCCGATGCGGATGCGCGAGCCGAGGTCGACGTAGAACGGTGCGCGGATGCCGCTGCCCTCGCCGATCGAGCCGAGCAGCTGCTCGAGGATGAGCCGGCGCAGCGGCTCCTGGCGCGGGGTCGTCGCGTTGTACGCCGTGATGAGGTCGATCGCCGCGGCGCTCGCCTCGAGGATGCGGGGGTCGTCGGCGATGTAGAGGTCGCCCGCGAGCATGCGGTCGTACATGGTTCGGGTGTCGCCGCCGCGGGTGTCGCTCGTCATTTGTACAACTGTACAGATCGTGCGCGAGCCGCCGCTATGCGTCCGCGTCGACCGCGGCGTGTGGGCCGAAGGGGTTGTCCGACCTGTCCCGGTGCAGTATTATTCGAACATACGTTCGAGTGATCCGAGGAGGCGGGCATGGCGGTGCTGGCGGCGGTGGAGCCCTTCGGGGTCGCCGCGCCGGCGCGCGTGGTCGCGGACGTGCGCGGGTTGGTGGAGCGGGTCAAGGGCGCGGGTGGTGCGGCGGGTGACTGGTCGGCGCTGGAGCGGCGTGAGGTGCTGGCGGCGCTGGACGCGGCGGTCGGTGCGTTGACGGTGGTGCGGGGCGAGGTGCTGCTGGCCGAGCGGGACAGTGGGACGTGGCGGGCGTCGGGTGATCCGAGCTTCGAGGCGTGGCGCGGTCGCACGTCACGGTCGGGGGCGCGGGCGGTGCTGACCCAGGTCCGCCAGGCCGACGCCGCCACCCGGTTACCCGCACTGGGCGAGGCCGCCCGCGAGGGCGCGGTCACCGTGGACCACATGGACGCGCTCGGCCGCGTGGTGGCCGGGGCGTCGGGGGCGGTCAAGGAGGCCCTGGCTTCCCCGGAGCGGCAGGCCCAGCTGCTGGAGACCGCGCGGCGGGTCGATGCGGGGACGTTTGCGCGGGCCGCGGCGCAGCTCGCCGCCGAGCTGGACCCCCTCGCGCACGAGCGCGGGCACCAGGCCCAGCGCGCCGCACGGTTCCTGACCCTGTCCGACACCCCCGAAGGGACCCGCATCAAAGGGCTCGTCGATCGGATGGCCGGGCACCGGCTGCGGCTGGCCCTCGAAGCGGTCTCCCCGCGGCCGGGCAAGGACGACGACCGCTCCCACGAGCAGCGCCGCGCCGACGCCCTGGACACCATCGCCGAGAAGATCCTCGCCCTACCCGAGACAGGCAGCGGCGCCGCGGTGCGACCCCACGTCTCCTTCCTCATGGACGCCGAGACCTGGGCCGGGCTGCGCGCACTGCGCGCGACCGGCGAGCCCGATGGTTCCGATGCCGCGTCGTTCGCGCCGGTCACCCTGGAGGACGGGACGCCGGTGCCGATCAGCGAGGTCGCCCGGGCCCTGTGCGACTGCGACCTGACCCGCGTCGTGATGGACGCCGACACGATGCCCCTGGACATCGGACGCACCCAACGCACCTACACCGGCGTCCAACGCCGCGCCGTGATCGCCCGGGACCGCGGGTGCTCGTGGCCCGACTGCGGCGCCGAAGCCCGCTGGGGCGAGGTCCACCACATCCGCTGGTGGGAACGCGACAACGGACCCACCTCCCTGACCAACGGCGTCCTGCTCTGCGTCTTCCACCACCACGAGGTCCACCGACGCGACCTGACCATCACCCGACAACCCGGACCACCCGGACCAGGACGCCGACCCCGGTACACCTTCCGTGACCAGCGCGGGCGACCCGTCGCCGTGCCGAATCGCGCCGCGCCCGGACTCGCTGACGATGGGGATGGCGGGGCCGGGGCGCCGATGCCGGACGCGGCCGGCCAACCACCGGACCTCTTCACCGTCCAGTGACACGCGGGGCGCCATCGAGCGCTGCGGGGCGCGCCGCAGCGCGCTGCCGGGCGGCTGACACGCGGTGCCGACGTGCCGCGTGTGGTGCTCGGAGCGTTCGCCACCCGGCAGCAAGGACGACGCGCTGCACCGCACCGCACCGCACCGCACCGCACCGCACCGCACCGCACCGCACCGCACCGCACCGACGGTGGAGCTACCGGCGCGGCTCGCGGGTCCGCGTCCGGAAGCCGCGGCGCAGCGCATGGAGAACGAACAGCACGCCGCCGATGGTCAGCACCCACGCCCCGGCGACCCCGACCGCGGGCGTCGACGCGCAATCAGCGCCGCCACCGCTCCCAGTGACGCAGCTGCCGCCCTGCACGCCCCACACCGCACCGATCACCACCGTGACGGCGAGGGCGGCGAGCAGCCAACGTCTGCCGCCCGTCCGATGCGTCATGGCCCGGACCATCCGCCCTCGTGAGGCACGCCCTACCCCAGGCCCAGGCGGAGGTCGGCGGTGCGGACCGGGAGGCCCGTCTCGAGGGAGACGTTGCCGGCGACGCCCACGACGACCGAACGGACGCCGTCGAGGAGGCCGGCCGCGCGACCCAGCGGGTCGTGCTCGGCGCCGCGGAAGAGGTCGCGCAGCATCTTCTCGTCGCCGCCGCCGTGGGCACCCTCGCCCGCAGGGATCTCGACCTCGACGGCCGGACCCCAGTGCTTCTGGACCACGAGGCGCTCGCCGTGGGCCGGCCGCGCGCCGGCGGCCTGGACGTCCTCGACCGCGCTCGGGTCCACGACCAGGCGACCGTCCTTGCCGACGAGTACCGCGCCGCGCTCCACGACCTCGAGCTCCGCGCGCCCGGCGGTGCCGTTGACCGAGACCCGGTAGCCCTCCCACGGGCCGTGGGCGTTGAGCGAGTAGGTGAGCGTCGCGCCGCGGGCGTAGTCGACGATCACCGCCAGGTTGTCCTCGATCGTGATGCCGGAGGAGAACACGTCCCGGTCGCGCAGGTAGCCGTCGTGGTGCTCCACGTCGAGGTAGAGCTGCTTGAGCCGCTCGTTCTCCCGGAGGTCGAGCAGGAAGGGGTCGTTGCGCGTCGTGCGCGTCGAGCCGCGCGCCGGGCGCCGGATGAGCCCACGACGGCGGGCGTTGGACGCCCCGTAGAAGCGCAGGGCGCCGCTCGCGTAGACCCGCGACGGCAGGTCCGCGAGCCACCAGTTCACGAGGTCGAAGTGGTGCGACGCCTTGTGCACCAGCAGCCCGCCCGACAGGTCCTTGCGCCGGTGCCAGCGCCGGAAGTAGTCGGCGCCGTGCATGGTGTCGAGCACCCACTCGAAGTGCACGCTCGTGACGTCGCCGATCTCGCCCGAGGCGATGACCTCCTTGAGGGCGCTGTTGCGCGGCGAGTACCGGTAGTTGAACGTCAGCACGAGCGAGCGCCCGGTGTTCTCGACGGCGTCGACGATGCGCCGGCACCCGGCGAGGTCGGTCGTCAGGGGCTTCTCGAGCACGACGTCGGCCCCCGCGGCCATCGCCCGCGCGACCATCTCGGCGTGCGTGTGGTCGGGGCTCGTCACGATGACGGTCTGGACGTGCTCGACGTCGATCAGCTTCTCGAGGTCCTCGGGCGCGTAGCGCGCCGGCACCTGGGCGCCCGCGGCGCGCACCAGCTCGTCGTAGAAGTCCATGCGGCCGGGGTTCGGCTCGCACCAGGCCACGATCTCGCCGACGTCGGCGTGCGGCCCGAGCAGCGCCTCGACGTACATCTGTGAACGGTGGCCCGTGCCGACCACCGCGTACCGGCGCCTGGCCGGACCCTCCTGCGCGACTCCACCCATGGGGTGTCCGTCCTTCCTGCTCCCGTGAGCGGACCTGCGTCCAGGGCTGACTCGGGTGGCCGTGCGGGCGCACTGCCCGCACGGCCACCCCACCAGTCGCAGCGGCGAACCGCTAGCGGTCAGTTGCCGGTCGCACCCTCGACCTCGCTGATGAACTGCGCGGCAGCGTCCTGCGGGCTCATCCGGTCGAACAGGACCTCCGCGTTGATGCGGCGGATGATCTCGGCCACCTCACCCGCGCCGACCGGCGGCACCGGCAGGCCGTCCACGATCTCGTCCTCGAGGTCGGTCAGGAACTCCGCCGCCTGCTGGTCGACGGGCGAGAAGTTGTCCACGACGGACTCGCGGACCTCGGTGTTCGCCGGCAGACCGCGGTCCGACAGCATGATCTCCGCGGCCTCGGGGTCGTTGAGCAGGTAGTCGATGAGCGTCGCGGCCGCCTCCGGGTGCTCGGACGTGGCGGAGATCGAGTAGAACATCGCGGGCTTGAAGTACATCCCGGTGCGCTCGTGCTCGGTCTCGCCCGGGTGGCGGAGCAGCTGGACCTCCTGGCCCGCCGCATTGCTCACGGCGCCCAGCTGGTTGCTCCAGAAGAACGCCATGCCACCCCGGTTGGTGCCGACGAGGGACTGCTCGGGCCCACCGGCGTCGATCTCGACCGTCTCGGCCGCGGACGGCGTCGCGCCCTGGTCGCGCAGCCGCAGCGAGATCTCCCACCACTGCGCGAGCGTGTCCTCGCTGAAGCCGATCGAGCCGTCCTCGTTGTACAGCGACTCCCCCTGCTGCCGCGCGAAGATCGCGAAGCCCGGCTCGTTGAACCCGTAGTCCTGCGTGCCGTACATGCCGTCGGGCAGCTTCTCGCTGAGCTCGGTCGCGATGTCGACGTAGTCGTCCCAGGTCCAGGACTCGTCGTCGGGCAGCTCGACGCCCGCCTGCTCGAACACGGCCGTGTTGGCGAGGATCGCGTAGGCGTTCACGCCGGTGGGCAGGCCGTACTGGCCGCCCTCCATCTCACCCGACGCGAGGATCGACTCGTCCAGGTTCCCCAGCTCGACGATGTCGCTGTACTCGTTGATGTCGGCGAGCACACCGCGCGTGGCGTAGTCGCGCAGGTAGCGCTCCTCCTGCGTGATGATGTCCGGGGCGTCGCCCGCGGCGACGGTCGTCGCCAGCTTGTCCCAGTAGCCGTTCCAGTCCGTGAAGTCGCTGACCACCGTGATGTTCGGGTGCTTGGTCATGAAGTTGTCGAGCACCTGCTGGGTGAGCTCGTGGCGGGTGTCGGACCCCCACCACGAGAACTTGATGGTGACCGGGGCGTCCGGGTCGTAGGTCTCCTCGGCCTCCGCCGGCCCCTCCGGCGCGTTGTCCGGGGCCTCCTGCGCGCAGGCCGTCAGGGCGAGACCGGCGGCCGCGACGACGGCGGCCGTGCCCAGCATGCCGCGCATGCCGCGGCGCGCGGGCCGGGTACGGGTGTGGTGGGACATCGTGCTCCTCAGTGGTGTGCGGATCGATGCGTGACCCCGCGACGCGTCGCCGCAACGGTGCGGCGGGCGTGCGGGTACTGCGCCGGAGGTGGTGCTCGGCCGGCTCCGAGGGCCTGCGGTGTAGCGGTGCGGGTGGTGCGGTGCGGGTGGTGCCGTGCGGGTGGTGCGCGGTGCGTCCGGCGGGGGCTGCGTTGCCCCCGCCGGCGTCGGGCCTACTTGATGCCCGTGGTGGCGATGCCCTTGACCAGGTACTTCTGGCCGAACAGGAAGACCAGGAACACCGGGATGAGCGAGACGATCGACATCGCGAACAGCGGGCCCCAGGAGCTCTCGCCCGTCGAGTCGACGAACGTGCGCAGCGCGACGGGGACCGTGTACATGTCGGGGTTGGTCAGGAAGATCAGCTGGCTGAAGAAGTCGTTCCAGGTCCAGATGAAGGTGAAGATCGCCGTCGTCGCGAGCGCGGGCGTGGCGAGCGGCAGCATGACCTGGAAGAAGATCCGGGCGTGGCCCGCGCCGTCGATGCGCGCGGCCTCGTCGAGCTCCTTCGGGATGCCCCGGAAGAACTGGACCATGAGGAAGATGAAGAACGCGTCCGTCGCCAGCAGCTTGGGCACGATGAGCGGCAGGAACGTGTTGATCCACTCCAGCTCGGAGAACAGGATGTACTGCGGCACGATCACGACGTGGATCGGCAGCATGATCGACATCAGCATGATCGCGAACCAGATCTTGCGGCCCTTGAAGTTGAGCCGCGCGAACGCGTAGGCCGCGAGCGAGCACGAGATCAGGTTCCCGGCGACCGAGCCCATCACGATGATGAACGAGTTCATCAGGTAGTGGCTGAAGGGGTGCAGCAGCGCCGTCCAGCCGTCCGTGTAGTTCGCCGGGTCGAGCTGCGAGGGGATGAGGCCGGGCTCGCGGAAGATGAGCTCCGTCGGCTTCAGGGAGCTCGAGAGCATCCACAGCAGCGGGTAGAGCATCACGAACCCGAGGGCGATGAGCAGCAGGTGCTTGCCCACGGTGCGGGTCCGCGCGGCCCACGGCGACGGGTCCCCCACGGCCCGCGTGCTGCGGCGGGGAGGGTCGCCCTGGGGGGCGGCAGCGGGCTCGACGCCCACCATGTTCCCGCCGGCGACGGCGGCCTGCGCCTGGATCCCGGGGGTCGGCACGTCCTGCTCGATGCGCTCAGTCATTGTAGAAGACCCAGTACTTGGAGAGGAGGAAGTTGACGGCCGTCAGCCCCGCGATGATGACCACGAGCAGCCAGGCCATCGCCGAGGCGTAGCCCATGTCGAGGTTCGTGAAGCCCTTCTGGTACAGGTAGAGCGTGTAGAACATCGTCGAGTCCACCGGCCCGCCCGTCCCGCCGCTGACGACGAAGGCCTGGGTGAAGGACTGGAACGCGCCGATGAGCTGGAGCACCAGGTTGAAGAAGATGATCGGCGTGAGGAGCGGGAGCGTGATGCTCGCGAACTGCCGCAGCTTGCCGGCGCCGTCGATCGACGCCGCCTCGTAGTACATCTCGGGGATCTGGCGGAGCCCGGCGAGGAAGATGATCATCGGGGACCCGAAGGTCCACACGTTGAGGATCACGAGCGTCCCGAGCGCGTAGTCGGGGTGCGAGACCCAGCCCTGGCCCTGGATGCCGAAGAAGTCGAGGACCTGGTTGATGAGGCCGTTCGTGCCGAAGATCTGGCGCCACAGGATCGCGATCGCGACGCTGCCGCCGAGGAGCGACGGCAGGTAGAAGACCGACCGGTACAGGGCCAGGCCCCGCAGGCCGCGGTCGAGGAACAGCGCGAGCCCGAGCGCCGCCGCCAGCTGCAGGGGCACCGAGACGAAGACGTACGTCGCCGTGACCTGGAGCGAGTTGTGCAGCCGCCGGTCGTTGAGCATCTCGACGTAGTTGGCGCCGCCGATCCACTCCGGCGGCTGCAGCAGGCTGTAGTCCGTGAAGGACAGGTACAGCGAGGCGGCCATCGGGCCGGCGGTGATGAGGAAGAGGCCGACGAACCACGGCGCGAGGAAGAAGATCGCCGCCTTGTTGTCGCCGCGCTCCGCCGGGCTGGGCGTGGCCTTCTGCCCCTTGGTCTTGCGCAGAGCGGCGAGCTCACCGAGTGCTGACATGGCACCCCCCGACGTGGGGGCGCGCGCGACGCGCCGATGGGGTGGGGACAAGCGGCATGGGGCACTCCTCGGTGATCGCCCTTGATGGACCGAGCGCGCTGGGCCGGGACGTTCCGGCCGGACAGCGCCACGCAGACCTGCAGCCTGCTACACAAACTGAAACGCTTCAACCCCGGAAGGGCTCGAAGGTGGAAAGCGCTATCCACCTTCGTATACCCTCTTTGTAACGGCCGCGACGAAGCGGTGTCAACCATCGGAGGAGCCGGCGTGCAGGATCTGCCCCGCATCGCCCTGGTCGGGATCCACGGCTACGGCGCCCACCAGCGCCGCATCATCGCCAACCTCGAGGCGTCCGGGCGCGCACGCCTGGTCGCGCTCGCCGACCCGCGTCCGCCCGACGCCGACTCCCCCGACGCGCCGTCGAGCGACCGCCCCGGCGTCCCGTGGTTCCCCGACCTGCGCGCGCTGCTCGACGCGAGCGCGGCGGACCCGACGACCCGGCCCGACGTCGTCGTCGTCGCCACCCCCATCCACACGCACGCGGACCTCGCCACGCTCGCCCTGCGCGCGGGCGCCGACGTGCTGCTCGAGAAGCCGCCGACGGCGTCGCTCGACGAGCTCGACCGCCTGCTGGGCACGGCCGCGGAGGCCGGGCGCGAGGTGCAGGTCGGCTTCCAGACCTTCGGCTCGGCGGCCCTCGACGTCGTCCACGACGCGGTGCGCGCCGGCGAGCTCGGCGACGTCACCGACGTCGGCGCCGTGGGCACGTGGGTGCGGGCCGAGAGCTACTTCACGCGCGCCGACTGGGCGGGTCGCCGCGCGCTCGGCGGGCGGCCGGTCGTGGACGGCGTCGTGACCAACCCCCTCGCGCACGCCGTCGCCACGGCGCTCCACCTCGCCGGCGCACGCACCACCGACGACGTCGCCACCGTCGAGCTCGACCAGTACCGCGCCAACGACATCGAGGCCGACGACACGTCCGCGGTGCGGGTCGTGACCACGGACGGGATCCGCGTGACGCTCGGCCTGACGCTCTGCGCGGCCGAGCACGCCGACCCGATCGTCACCGTGCGCGGCACGCGGGGCACCGCGACGCTGGACTACTACGCGGACACGGTCACGTTCCGTGCGGCCGACGGGTCCGGCGAGCGCACGGTCGCCGCCGCGCGCACGAACCTGCTCGCCAACCTGCTCGACCACCGCGCCGACCCGGCGGTCCCGCTGCTGGCCCCCCTGCGCGGGACCGGCGCCTTCATGCGCGTCCTGGACGCCGTCCGCGCCGCGCCCGATCCGACGCCGATCGCGCCCGAGCACGTCGACGTCGTCCAGGACGACGCGGACACGCGCGGCGACGGCGGCCCGCGCCGCGTGGTGCGCGACGTCGCCGCGTGGTGCCAGCGCGTCGCGGCGCAGGGCGCGACGTTCGCCGAGCTGGGCGCGCCCTTCGCGCGGCCGGTCGGGCCCGCCGACCCCACCCGGCCCGCGCGGGAGGTGACCGCGTGACCGCCGTCGTGCACGCCGGCGTCACGCCGCCGCCCTCGGCGGTCGGGCCCGACGCACCCGTCAAGGCTCCCCCGTGGGACCCGGCGCCCCGGTGGTCGCGGCACCACGGGCTCCTGGCCGTCCAGCTCGGGCCCACCGAGGTGCTGCGCTACGTCGACGGCGCGGGCAGCCCCGCGTTCGACGCGCCGCGCCCCCACCTGCACCCGCTCCGGACCCGGTCCGGCGTCGTCGTCAGCGACGCCGCGCCGCGCGACCACACCTGGCACGTCGGGCTCTCCGTCGGCGTGCAGGACGTCGACGGCACCAACCTCTGGGGCGGGCGCACCTACCTGCCCGACGCCGGCTACACGTGGCGCCACGACCACGGTCGCGTCGTGCACCGCGCGTGGGAGCGACGCGAGCCCGGTGCCGTGCGCGAGGCGCTCGCCTGGCTCCGCCCCGACGGCACGCCCCTGCTGCACGAGGAGCGCACGCTCCGCTGGGACGCGGTGGACGACGCGACGTGGCGCCTGGAGCTCGGCGTGACCCTCCGCGTCCCGGCGGGCACCGCCGGGCGGTCGCCGGTCGTGCTGGGCAGCCCCGGCACGCACGGGCGCGAGCGCGCCGGCTACGGCGGGGTCTTCCTGCGCGTCGCGCCGTGCCGCGACGTCGAGGTCTCCACGCCGCTCGGGTCCGGCGAGGAGGCCGTGCACGGCACCCGCCCGGCCGACGGCGCGCACTGGCTCGCGTGGCGCGCCGACGTGGGCGGCCGGCCCGTCACCATCGCCGTCGCACCGGGCGACGAGATCACGGCGCAGGACCCCTGGTTCGTGCGCGTCACGTCGTACCCGGGCATCGGCTCGGCGCTCGCCTGGGACA
This sequence comes from Actinotalea sp. JY-7876, assembly GCF_014042015.1. NCBI lineage: Bacteria > Bacillati > Actinomycetota > Actinomycetes > Micrococcales > Cellulomonadaceae > Actinotalea > Actinotalea sp. JY-7876. The sequence continues at coordinate 3,125,097 of NZ_CP059493.1, forward strand.
CCCCGCTGCAGGTTGCGGAAGGATCTCCCGTGCGCCGGACGTTCACCTGGGTGTTCGCCGACGGGCGCCTGCCCGACGACGTCGTCGCCGCAGCCCTCGCGCCGGAGTACCGGAAGGACCAGTCATGACCACCGAGACCGCCGCACCGCTCGCCGAGGCGACGCTCCTGCTGCGCCCCGACGACGACGTCGCCGTCGCGACCCGTGACCTGCAGTCCGGCACGGTGCTCCGGTGCCCGGACGGGACCGCGCTCGAGGTGACGCAGAGCGTCCCGCGGGGGCACAAGCTCGCCGTCCGGCCCGTCGCCACGGGCGACGCGGTGCACAAGTACGGCCAGTCCATCGGGCGCGCCCGGGTCGACATCGCCCCCGGCGACCACGTCCACACGCACAACCTGGCCATGGCGGACGTCGACCAGGACTACGAGTTCGGCACGGCCCGCGTCGTCCCGCAGCCGCTCGCCGGTCCGCGCCCGACGTTCCAGGGCTACCGGCGCGCCGACGGTCGCGTCGGGACGCGCAACTACATCGCGATCCTCACCTCCGTGAACTGCTCGGCGAGCTCCGCGAAGCTCATCGCGGACCAGTTCCGCGGCCCGGTGCTCGACGCGTTCCCGAACGTCGACGGCGTCGTTGCGCTGACGCACACCTCCGGGTGCGGCATGGTGCCGACGTCGGAGGGCGGGCAGATGCTGCTGCGCACGCTGCGCGGCTACGCGACGCACGCCAACGTCGCGGGCCTGCTGGTGCTCGGGCTCGGCTGCGAGATGCTGCAGGTGGACCAGGTGCTCGGCGGCGTCGACATCCCGTCCGACACCCTGGTGCAGCAGCTGATCATCCAGGAGTCCGGCGGCATCCGGAAGACCGTGCGCGCGGGCGTCGAGGCGATCACCGCGATGCTGCCGCAGCTCGACGCGCGCCGGCGCGAGGAGTGCGACGTCAGCGAGCTGGTGCTCGGGTTGAACTGCGGCGGGTCCGACGGGTACTCGGGCATCACCGCCAACCCCGCCCTGGGCTGGGCGTCCGACCGGCTCGTGGCGTGGGGCGCGCGCTCCGTGCTGGCCGAGACGCCCGAGGTCTTCGGCGCCGAGCACCTGCTCACGCGGCGTGCGGTCTCGCCCGAGGTCGGCCGGCGGCTGCTGGACCGGATCGACTGGTGGCGGCGCTACGCCGAGGAGGGCGGCGGGTCGCTCGACAACAACCCGTCCCCCGGCAACAAGGCCGGCGGCCTGACGACGATCCTCGAGAAGTCCCTGGGCGCCGTCGCGAAGGGCGGGACGGCCGAGCTCGCCGCCGTCTACGAGTACGCGGAGCCGATCTCGGTGCCGGGCTTCGGATTCATGGACACGCCGGGCTACGACCCGGTGTCGGTGACCGGGCTCGTGGCGGGCGGGTCGAACGTCGTGGTCTTCACGACGGGCCGCGGCTCGGTGCTGGGCTGCAAGCCGTCGCCGTCGATCAAGGTGGCCACGAACACGCAGATGTACCTGCGGATGGCCGAGGACATGGACCTCAACGCCGGGCGCATCGTCGACGGCACCGCCACGCTCGAGCAGGTGGGCCAGGAGATCCTGGACATGATCCTGCGCGTCGCGTCCGGCGAGCAGACGGTCAGCGAGCAGCTGGACCTCGGGCAGGACGAGTTCATCCCCTGGCAGCTCGGCACCGTCACCTGACGACGTCGGTCCGGCCGAGGGGTGCCGCACTCCACCCCTTGGCCGGGCGGGGCCGCTGCGGGACGCTGGTGGGGCAGCGGCAGTCGGCAGCGGGCGTCGGGGGGACGAATGCTCAGCAGGGTGACGGCGGCGGAGCTCCGGGCAGGTGGCGGCCGGACCGCACGCTTCGAGGGCGAGCCGTACGGCTCGGGGGTCTCGTTCTTCCTGGTCGACGTCGACCCCGGCCAGGGCCCGCCGCTGCACCGGCACCCGTACACCGAGACCTGGGTGGTCCACGAGGGCGAGGCGACCGTCACCGCCGACGGGCAGGAGCACCACGCGAGCGGCGGCGACATCCTCGTCGTCGGCGCCGGCACGGCCCACAAGTTTTTGGCGACCGGCACGGGCGCGCTGCGCATGACGTGCATCCACGCCGCACCCCGCATGCAGCAGGAGAACCTGGAGTAGCCGCCGGCGCCCCGTCGGCGGCGCCGAGCACGTCCGTCCCTGGTGAGCACGTCCGTTCCCGGTGAGCACGTCCGCTGTGACGGACGCACTCGCGTGGAACGGACGTGCTCAACGGGCTGTCGGCGCGGGCCGACGTCGCCCGCCCGGACCCCGGCGGGTCAGGTGCGGGGGGCGGGCTTCGGGTAGGCGAGCTTCGGGAGCTCGTAGGCCAGGTCGACGGCCGTCTCGACGGCCTCGTCCACCGTGAGGCGGTGCTCGGCGACCAGGCGGCCGAGGTAGCCGGCGTCGATCCGGCGCGCGAGGTCGTGCCGCGCGGGGATCGAGAAGAACGCGCGCGTGTCGTCGACGAAGCCCGTGGTGTTGTAGAACCCGGCCGAGTCCGTGACCGCCTCGCGGTAGCGGCGCATGCCGTCGGGGGTGTCGAGGAACCACCACGGCGCGCCGAGCTTCATCGCGGGGTAGACGCCGGCCATCGGCGCCAGCTCGCGTGCGAACACCGTCTCGTCGACCGTGAACACGATCAGCCGCAGGCCGGGGTGGTGGCCGAACGACTCGAGCAGGGGGCGCAGGGAGCGCGTGTACTCGGCGGCGACCGGGATGTCGTAGCCGACGTCGGGTCCCCGCTCGGCGAAGACGTGGCTGTCGTGGTTGCGCAGCACGCCGGGGTGGATCTGCATGACCAGGCCGTCCTCGGCGGACATGCGCGCCATCTCGTGCAGCATGTGGCCGCTGAACGCCTGGGCGTCGGCCGCCGAGACCTCGCCGCGCAGCGCGGCGTCGAAGATCCGGCCGGCCTCGGCGGGCGTCAGCGGCGTCGTGTCGGCGAGCAGGTGGCCGTGGTCGGTCGCCCGCGCACCGGCGGCGATGAAGGCCGCGCGGCGCTGCTCGAGGGCGCGGACGTAGTCGGCGTAGGAGCCGACGTCGATCCCCGAGCGCTCGGCCAGCAGCGCGATGTCGTCGCGCCACTCGGGCCGGTCGACGTGCAGGAGGGCGTCCGGGCGGAACGTGGGCACGATGCGCTCGCCCCAGCCGCGGCCGGCGAGGTCCGCGTGGTCCGCGAGCGTCGCGGTCGCCGGGTCCGTCGTGGCGACGATCTCGAGGTTGAAGCGGTCGGCGAGCGCGAGCGGCCGGAAGGCGTCGGTGCTCAGCTGCGCCTGGACCTCGTCGTACAGCGTGTCGGCCGTCTGCGCCGACGGCGGCGCGCTGACGCCGAAGATCTCGACCAGCACGTGCTCCATCCAGTAGCGGGTGGGCGTGCCGCGGAAGAGCTTCCAGTTCGTGCAGAAGGTCCGCCAGATCTCGCGCGGGTCGGTCTCGACGGGCTTGCCGTCGCGCCGCGGGACGCCGAGGGAGTCGTGCGGCACCCCCTGCGAGACCAGCATCCGCACGAGGTAGTGGTCCGGGACGACGAAGACCTCGGCGGGGTTGCCGAAGGGCTCGTCGGCGGCGAGGACGCCCGCGTCGACGTGACCGTGCATCGAGACGATCGGCAGGTCGCGGGTGGCCGCGTAGACCGCGCGGGCCGCGTCGCGGCTGCTCGGCTCCGCCGGGAGCGCGCGGTCCGGGTGCAGCGCCCAGCCCTGCGTCGTGGTGCCGGGGGGCGACGTGGTGCCAACGTGCTGAGCGGTCATCGGGCGACCTCCTGTGAGACGGCGTGAAACAATGGTGCTCCGCGCGTCATCCTTGCGCGTGACGTGCACGGACGCCAAGTGCGTGGCCACAAGTTGTCGCGCCCCACACGGGGCCCAGCGCGCCTTGCGCGGCGCGGATGAACCGTGCTCTGATTCTGATTCATCGTGTTTCACGCGAGAGGGGAACGCCCATGGCGACGCTGCGCGACGTCGCACGAGCGGCCGGGGTCTCCCCCGCGACCGCGTCCCGCGCCCTGGCGAACCCCTCGAGCGTGTCCCCCGACCGGCGCGAGCGCGTGCAGGCCGCCGCCGCCGAGCTCGGCTACCGGGCCGGGCGCGACGAGCCGACGGGCCAGCGCCGGCTCGGGCTCATCGTCCCCGACATGCAGAACCCGTTCTTCTCGGGGATCGCGAAGGGCGTCCAGCACCGCGCGCGCGCCGCCGGCCTGGTCGTCGTCGTCGCGGACGCCGACGAGGACCCGCGCCTCGAGACGGAGCTCGTGCACCGGATGACGTCCGAGGTGGACGGCATCGTGCTGTGCTCGCCGCGCATGCCGGACCAGGCGCTCGCGGCGCTCCCCCAGCACCCGCGGATCGTGCTGGTGAACCGCGAGTCCGAGCACCTGCGTTCCGTCGTGATCGACAACGAGGACGGCATCCGCCAGGCCGTCGCGCACCTGCACGCGCTGGGCCACCGCCGGATCGCCTACGCCGGCGGCCAGTGGGGCTCCTGGTCGGACCGCGAGCGGCGGCGCGGGCTCGAGCTCGCCGCCCACGCGACCGACGACGTCGAGCTGGTGCAGCTGGGCCACTTCCCGACCGTCTTCGCGGGCGGCGTCGCGGCCGCCGACCTCGTGGCCGCGAGCGGCGCGACGGCCGTGATCGCGCACAACGACCTCATCGCGCTCGGCATCCTCGACCGGCTCCGCGCCCGGGGCACCGACGTTCCCGGCCGCGTCTCGGTCGTCGGCTTCGACGACATCCCGGCCGCCACGCACGTCTCACCCACGCTCACGACCGTCGCCGTGCCGCTCCGCCTGCTCGGCCGGGCCGCCGTCGACCTGCTGCTGGACGAGGTCGACCACGGCGCGACCGGCACCGTGGACCTCGGCGAGGACCTCGACGAGGGCGAGCCCCGTACCCAGCGCATGTCCGTCTCGCTGGTCGTGCGCGCCTCCACCGGGCCGGTTCGCCCGGACGGCGCATGACCGCGACACCACCCACCACCACCCCAGGGGGACCCATGACCCACCGCCTCTCGAAGGCCACCCTCGCGTCCGTCGCCGGACGCCCCGACGTCCGGGGCCCGGCCGTGGACCCGGGTGCGGCCACCGTCGGCGTCGTGCACCTGGGCGTCGGCGCCTTCCACCGCGCGCACCAGGCCGTCTTCACCGAGGACGCGGCCGCCGCGGCCGGGGAGGACCGCTGGGGCATCTTCGGCGTGACGCCGCGCAGCCGCCGCGTCGCCGACCAGCTGGTACCCCAGGACGGCCTGTACTCGGTGCTCACCAAGGGCGCCGACTCGACGTCGATGCGGGTCATCGGCTCGATGCGCGACGTCGCCCACCTGGGCAGCCGCACGCCCGACGTCCTGGCCGCGATCGCTGCGCCGACGACGCACGTCGTCTCCTCGACCGTCTCGGAGAAGGGGTACCACCGCGCGCCCGACGGGCGCCTCGACCTCGGCGACGACGCCGTCGCGGCCGACCTCGCCACGCTGCGGGCCGAGCTCACCGGCGGCTGGTCCGACGACGCGGCGCACACACCCGTCGGCGCGATCGCGCGCGGGCTCGCGCGGCGGGCGGAGCACGGGACGCCGCTCAGCGTCCTGTGCTGCGACAACATGGTCGACAACGGGCACGTGCTGCGCGGCCTGGTGACGGACCTGCTCGAGGCGGCCGGCGCCGACGTCGTGCGGGCGTGGGCGCAGGACGCGGTGCGGTACCCGCTGACGATGGTCGACCGGATCACGCCCGCGACGACGGACGCCCACCGCGCCGAGGCGACGCGCCTGCTCGGCCTGCGCGACGAGGGCCTCGTGGTCGCCGAGCCGTTCAGCCAGTGGGTTATCGAGGACTCGTTCGCCGGGCCGCGACCGCGCTGGGAGCTCGCGGGGGCGATCCTCGCCCCCGACGTCCGGCCCTACGAGCGGGCCAAGCTCCGCATGCTCAACGGCACCCACTCGGCGGTGGCCTACCTCGGCGCGCTGCGCGGGCACCGGCTCATCGACGAGGCGCTCGGGGACCCCGAGGTGGCGGGCCTCGCGCGCCGGCTCCTGGACGAGGACGTCATGCCGACGCTCGAGCAGCCGCAGGGCGTGGACCTCGCGGAGTACCGGGACTCGATCCTGTCGCGCTTCGCGAACCCGTCGACCGGGTACACCACGCTCCAGGTCGCGGGCGACGGCTCGCAGAAGCTGCCCATGCGCATCCTCGGCACCGTGGCGGACCGGCTCGCCGCGGGCGTGGTCCCCGAGGCGGCCGTGCGCACGCTGGCGGCGTGGATGGTCTTCGTCGCGCGCGGCCGTGACGTCGCCGGCCGGGAGCTGCCGCTCGACGACCCGCTCGCCGACCAGCTGCGCGAGGCGGCGTCGGGCGACGACGCCGGCCTGGCCGACCGCATGCTCGCCCTGCGCGCGGTGTTCCCCGAGGCACTCGCCGAGGACGACCGCCTCCGCACGGCGCTGCGCACGGAGGTCGCGAGCGTCCAGCGCCTGCTGACCTGACCCGACACCGCTCGTCCCTCCGCCGCGGAGCCCCGTGCCCTCGGCGAAGCCCCTGCCCCGAGCGCGGAGCGTCGTGCCATCCGCGGAGCCCCGTGCCCACCAGCGGAGCGTCGTGCCATGAGCGCGGAGCGTCGTGCCATCCGCGGAGCCCCGTACCCACCAGCGGAGCGTCGTGCCATGAGCGCGGAGCGTTGTGCCCCGACACGCCGGCGGGTCGCGGCACGACGCTCCGCACTAGCTCGCGCCCGCCCGTCTCCTGCGCACCGAACCGCCCTCGAGCCGCTGAGGACGCCGGGGAGCCTGGGGCCACCGCGACGGCGCGGAACCACGCCCGTGGCGGAGCGCCGTGTCGAGTGCGGAGCGACGTGCCGTCCGGCGGAGCGTCGTGCCACGAGTGTGGAGCGTGGCGCCGGGACACGCCGGCGTGTCATGGCACGGCGCTCCACGCTCGGAGAGGGAAGAGCACCACCTCCACGCTCGGAGAGGGGAGAGCACCACCTCCACGCTCGGAGAGGGGAGAGCACGACTCCCGCGGTCGGGGGCTCGTCCAGCAGCGCCGGACGTTGCGCTGCTTGACCTCCGTGCGCCGTGCGCCCTACGGTTGGGAAAGCGCATTCCCCACACAGCCGACGGCGTCGTCGGGGCGGGGTGCGCGCCACGACTCCCGCCTCCGAGGCGGCACCGAACCACACACGGAGGCATCCCATGGCCAGCCCGGTCCTGCGCATCGCGATGAACGGCGTCACCGGTCGGATGGGGTACCGCCAGCACCTCGTGCGCTCGATCCTGCCCATCCGCGACGCGGGCGGCGTCGAGCTCGCCGACGGCACGCGCGTGCAGGTCGAGCCGATCCTCGTCGGCCGCAACGAGGCGAAGATCCGCGAGATCGCCGAGCAGCACGGCATCGAGCACTGGACGACCGACGCGGAGGCCGCGATCGCCGACCCCGGCATCGACATCTACTTCGACGCGCAGGTCACCTCCCGCCGCGCCGCCGCCCTGACCGCGGCGATGAAGGCCGGCAAGCACATCTACACCGAGAAGCCGACGGCGGAGACGCTCCAGGAGGCCGTCGAGCTCGCCCGGACGGCGCGCGAGGCGGGCATCACGGCCGGCGTCGTGCACGACAAGCTCTACCTGCCGGGCCTCGTGAAGCTGCGCCGCCTCGTCGACGAGGGCTTCTTCGGCCGCATCCTGTCGCTGCGCGGCGAGTTCGGGTACTGGGTCTTCGAGGGCGACGTCCAGCCGGCCCAGCGCCCGTCGTGGAACTACCGGGCCGAGGACGGCGGCGGCATGACCGTCGACATGTTCTGCCACTGGAACTACGTCCTCGAGGGCATCCTCGGCGACGTCAAGGCCGTCACGGCACGCACCGCCACGCACATCCCGACGCGCTGGGACGAGCAGGGCCGCGAGTACGCCGCCACCGCCGACGACGCCGCCTACGGCATCTTCGAGGTCGAGACGCCCGCCGGTGACCCCGTGGTCGCCCAGATCAACTCCTCGTGGGCCGTGCGCGTCTACCGCGACGAGCTGGTCGAGTTCCAGGTCGACGGCACGCACGGCTCGGCGGTCGCCGGGCTGCGCAAGTGCGTCGCCCAGCAGCGCGCCCACACGCCCAAGCCCGTGTGGAACCCGGACCTGCCCGTCACCGAGCCCTTCCGCGACCAGTGGCTCGAGGTCCCCGCCAACGGCGACCTCGACAACGGCTTCAAGCTCCAGTGGGAGGAGTTCCTGCGCGACGTCGTCGCCGGGCGCGAGCACCGCTACGGCCTGCTGTCCGCGGCACGCGGCGTGCAGCTCGCGGAGCTCGGCCTGCGCTCCTCGGCCGAGGGTCGCCGCCTCGAGATCCCGGCGATCGAGCTGTGACCAGCCCGGCGCACGCGGCCGACGGCGACCTCGCCCGCCTCTCGCTCAACACGGCCACGACCAAGGCGCTCACGCTCGCCGAGGCCGTCGACGCCGCGGTCCGCGCGGGCCTGCCCGCGGTGGGCCTGTGGCGCGACCGCGTGCAGGAGGCCGGTCTGGAGCGGGCCGCGCGCCTGGTGGCCGACGCCGGCCTGCGCGTCTCGTCGCTGTGCCGGGGCGGGTTCCTCACCGCGGCCGACGACGCCGGCATCGCGGCCGCGCTCGAGGACAACCGCCGCGCCGTCGTGGAGGCGGCGACCCTGGGCACGCGCGAGCTGGTCTTCGTCGTCGGCGGTCTCCCGGCGTCCCCGGGTGCCGGGCTGCCCGCCTCGCCCCACCCGGGCGGCGCGGCCGCGGACCCGGCCCGCGACGTCGCCGCCACGCGCCGGCGCGTCGCCGACCGCATCGCCGACCTGGTCCCGTTCGCCCAGGAGCACGGCGTGCGCCTCGTGCTCGAGGCGCTGCACCCGATGTTCGCCGCGGACCGCGCGGTGATCTCGACCCTCGGCCAGGCGCTCGACCTGGCGGAGCCCTTCCCCGCCGAGACGGTCGGCGTCGTCGTGGACACCTACCACGTGTGGTGGGACCCGGACCTCGAGCGCCAGATCGCCCGCGCCGGCGCGGAGGGCCGCATCGCCGGCTACCAGGTGTGCGACTTCCTGCTCCCCCTCGCCGACGACGCCCTGCTCTCGCGCGGGTACATGGGCGACGGCTTCGTCGACTTCGCCACGATCACGCGCTGGGTCGGGCAGGCCGGGTACACCGGCGACGTCGAGGTCGAGATCTTCAACCAGGCGATCTGGGACCAGCCCGGGGACGACGTCGTCGCGACGGTCGCCGAGCGGTACCGGCGCCACGTCCTGCCGTTCCTCTGACAGCGCGCTGACCTGCGGCGTCACGCCGCATGCCGAGGGCACCCGTGTGTACGTCGAGCCGCAGACCTCGGCCGTGCGGCCGACCGGCGTCGCTCAGCCCGCGAGCGCCGCGCGCAGGAAGGCGATGTCCTCGGCCTGACGCTCCGCCGGCGTCTCGACGACGGCGTCGCAGCCGGCCTCCCGCACGACGTGCGCGATGAGCTCGGCGGGGATGGTCCCCGTCGCGAAGTTGGCGTGGCGGTCGCGGCTGGAGCCGAACTCGTCGCGCGAGCTGTTGGCGTGCACGAGGTCGATGCGCCCGGTGATGGCCTTGACCCGGTCGACGATGGTCTCGAGGTCTTCCCCGGCCGCCCACGCGTGGCAGGTGTCGAGGCAGAAGCCGACGTCGTACCCGCCGATCGCGTCCCACAACATGGCGATGCGGTCGAGCGTGCGCGCGCACGCGTTCTCGCCGCCGGCGGTGTTCTCCACCAGGACGAGCACCGGGAAGGTCGCCCGCTCGAAGGTCTTGCGCCAGTTGTCGACGCCGACGGCGATGTCGTCGCCGTCGCCCACGTGACCGCCGTGGACGATCAGGCCCTTGCCCCCGAGCGCGGCCGCCGCCGCGGCGTGCTCGGCGATCATCTTGCGGCTCGGGATCCGGATCTTGTTGTTCGTCGACGCGACGTTGACCAGGTACGGCGCGTGCGCGTAGACGCCCAGGCCGGACCCGACGACGTCGGCCGCGTCCTCGCGCGGGACGGGCTTCTTCCACCCCTGCGGGTCCGCGAGGAAGAACTGGACCGCCTCCGCGCCCACCTCGGCCGCGGCCGCGACCGGGTCCCCGTCCCGCACGTGCGCTCCGATCAGTGCCATGCCGCCAGGCTAGACGAGCCCACCCGCCGCCCCCACCCCCGGGTGGTCGAGGCCTCGGGGACGACCGGCCGGACGGCAGGTCGGACGGGAGGTCAGACGGCGGCGGCCGCCGCGGCGCCGGCGCGGACGAGGTCCGGCAGGGCCGCGACCAGCGACTCCGGAGTCGGCACCGGCGCGTCCGGGTCGTCCTCGAGGTGGCCCAGCACGATGCCGGCCAGCGCGAGCACGGGGACCGACCAGTCGGCCGTGCGCGTCGAGCCGTAGGGAGCCAGCGCCCGGGTGTCGTGGATGAGCGCCGGGTCGGCCAGCCCTGCGACGACGAACCCGTTGGTCGCCGCACTGATGGTGCGCGCGACGACGTCGTACCCCTCGTCACCCGCGAGCGGCGGCACCAGGCGACGGGCGAACAGGTGCGCGGCCCCCGCGATGATGGCCCGGCCCCGTGCCACGGCGCGGCGCTCGCTGCGCACGAGCGCCTCCGCAAGCGCCGTCCGCAGCTCCTCCGAGGGCACCCCGAGGAAGGCCGCCCGCAGCGCGAGGTACGTCTGGAACTGCGGGGACGCGAAGGTCGCGCCGACGTCGGCGGCGAAGGCCAGGCGCAGCAGCTCGACGAAGAGGTCGTGCCGGCCGGCCGCCGTCGTCAGGTCGGACCACCCCGGGCTCAGGAGCGGCGCCGCCTCGGCCTGCACCTGTTCGCCGATGTGGGGCAGCTCGCTCCCGCGTGCGAGCTGGAGCAGGACGTCGTCGAGGAACGCCTCACGGCTCGGCCAGCGCCGGTAGGCCGACGTGCGCGAGACGTCCGCCGCGCGGATGACCTCCTCGAAGCGCAGCCCGTCGAGGCCGACGGTGATGCCCTGGTCGGCGAGCACGTCGAGTGCGGCGGCGAGCACGCGCTGCTCGGTCTCGGCGTCGCTCATGCGGGGTCGCCGAGCTCGGGTGGGACGTTGACGCGGTGCAGCCACGGTTCTACCTTTGGGACATGGGATACCAAGTGTCAACGCAACGCGGGCGATCGTGATGCCCGCCCACGTCGTCATCGGTCATGCGGCCGCCATCGTCGCACCTCTCGCCGCGCTGCTGGCGCTCGTCTACGCGCTGGTCCCGGCCGCCCGTCACCGCACCCGCATCGCGCTCGTCGTCGTCGCGGCCGTGGCGCTCGCCCTGTGCGCGTGGGCCGGCGACGCGGGCGGCGACCTGCTGGACCGGCTCACGGCGACCGCGCCGCAGCCGCTGCCGGCCGAGGTCCAGGAGCACGCCAAGGGCTCGGACGCCCTGACGGTCTCGGCGTTCCTCATGCTGACCGTCGCTGCCTGGAGCGTGTGGCGACCGCTCCGCCCCGGGCGACCCGGCGCCCGGTCGGCGCGCGTCGCGCGGGTGCTTCTCGTCCTGAGCGCCGCGGCAGTCCTCCTGACCACCGTCACGGTGCTCGTCGCCGCGATGGCCGCGGTGTGGGCGACGCAGCCCGGGTGGCAGTGATGCGCGGCATCCTGCCGGGGGACGTGACCCGGTGGATGTACCGGAGCGGGCGGCCGAACTGGCTCGCGCGGCCCATGAACACGCTGGCCGCGTGGCAGTACCGGCACGGCGTCCTCACGTTCGGCGGCCGCGGCGTCACCCTCGACGTCCGCGGGCGCACGTCGGGACGCGTCGTGTCGCTGCCGCTGGTGCTCGTCCGGCACGAGGGCGAGCGGTACCTCGTCTCGATGCTCGGACCCGACGTCCAGTGGCTGCGCAACGTGCGCGCCGACGGCGGCCGGGCCGTCCTGCACGCGCCGCGTCCCGAGCCCGTGCTGCTCACCGAGGTCCCGGCCGAGGACCGTGCCCCGATCCTGCGTCGCTACGTCGAGCTGGCTCCCGGCGGCCGCCCGCACATCCCCGTGCCGGTGGGCGCCCCGGTCGAGCACTTCGCCGCCGTCGCCGAGCGCCACCCCGTCCTGCGCGTCGACCGCCGACAGGCACCCTGACCTTGCCGACATCCGGCGCGAGGTGGCCGCTCGGGGTGCCCGCAGCACCCGAGCGGCCGTGACCCGTCGCCGCTGCGCCTCGCAATGCGCGGAGCGTGGTGCTCGTGGGGCGGTCGGGTCAGAGGAGGCCGGGCGCCAGGGTGGGGAGGAGGCCGGCGAAGCGCTCGCCGATGTGGCGCTGGCCTGCGGCGTCGGGGTGCAGGCGGTCCGGCAGCGGCATCGCGTCGCTCTCGGCCGGGCCGAACAGCTCACGCCCGTCGAGATACGTCAGGTTCGGGTCCTCGGCGGCGCGCCGCCGCACCACCGCCGCGAGCACCTCACGGATCACGCGCAGGCTCAGCTTGCCCTCGGTGAGCTCCTCGGGCCGGCCCGTCGTGCGGAACACCGGCGCGCTCGCGGGCGAGGCCGGGTCGATCGACGTCGGGCCCGGGCGGTCCTCGACGATCGGGCACAGGATCGGCGAGATGACGACCACCGGCGTCGTCGGGTGCCCCTCGCGGATCGTGTCCAGGAACCCCTCGACGGCCGGGACGAAGGCGCGGCGGCGCATCACGTCGTGGTTGACCACGTTGATGCCCAGCTTGAGCGTGATCAGGTCGGCGGGCTGGTCCCGGATCGCACGCGCGACGAACGGGTCGAGCACCGCGTTGCCGGAGAACCCGAGGTTGACCAGGTCCAGGCCGAGCGCGCGTGCGGCGACGGCGACCCAGGTGCCCGTCGGGCGGTCCGCCGACGCGCCGTGGCTGATCGAGCTGCCGTGGTGGACCCAGCGGGGACCGGGCGCCGGGCGGGGCGGCGCGACGTCGCCGTCGGCCCGGAGCGCGACGAGCGTCACCACCTCCCCGAACGCGGGCCACACCTCGACCTCCGAGGCGCCGGGCGGGAGCTCGAACGCGAGCGTCACGACGGGCGCCGGGGTCCACGTCGCCCGGCGCGTGGCGTAGTCCATCTCGACCAGCCCGTGGCCCCCGCCCGGCACCACCGTGGCGACGACGTCGCCGTCGGCCACGGCCTCCCACGGCTGCGCCGGCGGGACCACGCCGGGCTCGCCGGACGGGCGGTTGACCGAGAGCGTGCGCCGCAGCCGGACGTCGAGCTCGAGCCGTCGCGCCGTGGTGCGCAGCGCCAGGCGCGCGCCCGACGGCTGCTCCTGGGTCATGCGCAGGAAGTCGTCCGGGAGCTGGGCCCGCGCGGCGGCGGGCAGGCGGTGCAGCCGCAGCCCCTCGGCCGTCGGCTCCACCTCCGCGACGCCCCGGATCTCGACCGGTCCGCCGACGAGCGGCACGTCGCGCAGTCCCATGGTCAGGAGTAGATCAGTGGACGTTGCCGTGCTCGCGGAACTCGCGCCAGACGTTCTCGAAGAAGTCGTCGTCCTCGGGCACGGGCCGGCGCGGGCGCCACCGCAGCGTCGTCGTGCCCTCCTCGCCCGCGCCGCCGTCGGGCGACCACGCCGCCTCCTGCACCTCGCCGTCGAGCACACCGCCGTCGAGCCGGAACCGGAAGATCTCCGGCAGGTCGAGCTCGGCGTCGGCGTCGGGCCCGTGGCCGCGCCGCGGCAGGGACCCCTCGGGGTCGGTGTAGAGGACCGACCCGCGCGAGCGCCCGCCGTGCTCGACGTAGTCGACCATCGCGTGCAGGTAGACGTAGGCCGTCGTGAGGATGTCGCGGACCAGGAAGGTGCGGTTGACCGCGCGGCGCGAGCCGCCGTCCGCGACGACGACGTCGGAGTACGCCGCGAGCCACGCCGTGACCTGCGCGAGCGCCTCGCGGACCGAGTCCGGCGAGCGCACCGGCCCGGCCTTCGCGCTCATGAGCACGCCGACGTCGCGCAGCAGGTCACCCGTGTTGTCCGGCGCGCCCGACGCCGCCCGCGCCGTGGCCCGCGCGACCAGGTCGTGCGCGCCCGCGACGGCGGCCGCGGCGGCGGCGTCGAAGGCCTCGCCCGGCGGGACCGTCGAGGGGCCGCGGTGCGCGGCGATGAACTGCGCCGCCCGCGTCGCACCCACCTGGCCGCTGTTGAGCGCGGCGCCGCCCGGCCGGTAGACGCCGTGCGCGCCGCCCGCCTCGCCGACGGGGAAGAACCCCGTGACGTTCGACTGCCACCACGCGTCGACGAGCAGCCCGCCGTTGTTGTGCTGCGCGCACACGTCGACCTCGAGCATCTCCTGCTCCAGGTCCACGTACGGGTTCTTGCCCAGGTAGAACTGGTACGCGGGCTCGTTCATGCGCCGCAGCCGCTCGATCGGCGTCCCGAACAGGACGCCCGCGCGCTCCAGGTAGGCGTAGGCCTCGGGCGACAGGGCGCTGGGGTCGAACTCGTCGCGGACCGGGTTGCGCCGGAAGTCGAGGAACACGCGCCGCCCGCGCAGCACCGTCTCGCGGTAGACGAGCAGGTCGATCAGCGAGGACCCGTCGACCGCCTTGCGGATGTCGAACGGCCACTGGTAGCCCTTGAGGAAGACCAGCGACATGAGGCGGCCGTAGTCGGGGATCGCCTCGGTGAGGAACTCGCGCTCGTCGCCGCCGTCGGCGTCCGTCGAGACGAAGCGCGGCACCACCTGCATGTACGTGCCGGACACGTTCCAGCGCGGCTTGGTCGAGGCGAGCCCGAACTGCCACTCGGTGAGGTTCTTGCCGTGCACGCCCGCGCGGTACGCCGCCCCGGACGCGCCCCACTGTCCGTTGGGGAAGACGCGCGTCGCGTACATGCCCGCGGGGCCGCCCGTGGCGTAGACGAGGTTGGCGCAGCGGAACAGCAGGAAGGGCGAGGCCGTCGGGTCGTCCGGGTCGACGTGCACGTCCGTGCGCAGCACGAGCAGGCCGGCGACCTCGCGCCCGCCGTCCGCGCCGGGGCGCGTGAGCACCTCGACCACGCGGCACTCGTCGAAGATGCGCGTCCCGTTGCGGTGCACCTTCTTCTCGAGCTGCTCGACCATCGAGCGGGACGTGTACGGGCCGACCGACGTCGCACGCCGGCGCGGGTCGTGGTCGGTCTTGTAGCCGATGAACTCGCCGTACCGGTTCTGCGGGAAGGGGACACCGAGGTCGCACAACCGCAGGAACCCGCGGGCCGACAGCGCGGCCTCCGCGAGCGCGTTGTCGCCGTCCATCGCGCCGCCCGCGTAGAGCGTCTGCGCCATCTCCCGCACGGAGTCGCCGTCGCCGCCCGAGAGCGTGAGCTTGTAGTAGGTCTGCTTGTCCGAGCCCGCGTTGCGGCTCGAGCCCGCGTTGACCTTGTCCGCGACCATGACGACGTCGTCGTGCCCCAGCTCCCAGAGGCGGTCGGCCGCGCAGAACCCGGCGGAACCCGTCCCCACGACGACGGTCGTGGCGGTGACGACGGGGACGTCGCGTCCGGCGATCCGCAGCGTCTCGGGCTCGTGGGTGGGCGCAGGCTCGTGCGTCATGTCGACCTCCAGGTCGCAGGTCGGTCAGAGACGGGGGATGTGCATGCCGCCGTCGACGTGGAAGACCTCGCCCGTCGAGTACGGCGTGCGGCCGGACGCGAGCATCGCGACGGCCTGGCCGACGTCGGCCGGACGGCCCCAGCGGGCCATCGGGGCGAGGCCGCCGTCGAAGAGGGCGTCGTAACGCTCGGTGACGCCCGCGGTCATGTCGGTCGCGATCACGCCGGGGCGCACCTCGTGGACGACGACGCCCTCGGGCGCCAGGCGCGCGGCCCACAGCTGGGTGGCCATCGCGACGCCGGCCTTGGAGATGCAGTACTCGCCGCGGTTGGTCGAGACGGTGGTGGCGGAGACCGAGGAGACGTTCACGACGGTCGCGACGGGACCGGCGGGCGGCTCGGGCAGCGCCTCGAGCGGACCGCGGAGCGCGATGACGCGGTTCGCGAACGTCTGGGTGAGGAAGTACGGGCCGCGCAGGTTGATGCCCAGCACGCGGTCGAAGCTCTCGGGGGTGGCGTCCAGGAGGTCCGCGCGCACCTCGGGCGCGACGCCCGCGTTGTTGACCAGCAGGTCGAGGCGGCCCCAGGCGTCGACGGCGTCGTCGACGTAGCGCGCGTGGTCCTCGGGGTCCGCGACCGAGCCGCGCACGTAGCGGATCCGGTCGACGTCGCCCGCCTCGTCGCGGAGCTCGGCGAGCAGGTCGGCGGGCTCCTCACGCGTCGCGAGGATGGAGACGCGCCACCCCTCCGCGAGCAGGGCGCGGGTGATCCCCAGCCCGATGCCACGGTTCCCGCCGGTCACCAGTGCCACGCGCGGCATCGTCGCCCTCTCGTCGTCCCACGGCCCGCCCGACGACGACCCGCCCGCCGATCCTGCCAGGTCCCGCGGGGGTTCGGCAAGCGCTTTCCCGGTCCCTGCCGCACCGGCGACTCACCGCCCCCAGCGCTCCGTCCGCGGGTTTTGGCACGGATGCGGGCGCGCGGACACCCGGATGCGTGCCAAAACCGCGCGGCTCGCCGGCCGGCGAGCGGCTCGCTGGCCGGCGGGCGGGGTGGGCGTGGCTGGCATAGCGTCGGGGTCGGCGGGCAGGCGCCCCGGCCGCTACCGAGGAGGACACCGTGACCGAGAACTTCGACGCCGTGCCGGACGGTCCGCACCCCCACGGCACGGGCATCCGCGAGGACGGCCCGACGCTGTCCGGCCTGCCCGACGACGCCCCGGACGAGCTGCGCGCCACGCTCTCGGGCGGCGACCCGGACCACCTGCCCACCGAGGACGCACCCGGGCGCTGACACCCCCGGGGGGCGGGCCGAGCACGCGGCCGAGGACGGGGCCGCACCGCCGGCCTGAGCCGCCACGCAGGGCCGGACGCCGACGGCCGGTGGACCGCCGGGGCGGCGTCGGTGGCGGAACGTAGGGTGGTGGCGTGCCCACGTCCCCCGAGCAGTCGCCGTCGGCGCCCGACCTGGCATGGGACGTCTCGTACGACGACGAGCCGCCCTACGACCCGGAGTACGACGCCGCGCCCCCGCCCGATGCGTCCCCGCCGCCCCCGTCCCGGGCACGGCCGGCGCCCGCGGCGACGGCGCCGGTAGCGCGCGCAGCAACCGCACCGGCGCGCCCGCGCGCCGCGGAGCGCGTCGGCCCGGCGCCCACGCCCCTCGAGGTCCTGCGGGAGGTCTGGGGCTACGACAGCTTCCGCGGCGAGCAGGCCGCGATCATCGACACCGTCGTGGCGGGCGGCGACGCCCTCGTCCTCATGCCCACCGGCTCGGGCAAGTCGCTCTGCTACCAGGTGCCAGCGCTCGTCCGCCCGGGCACGGGCGTCGTCGTCTCCCCGCTCATCGCCCTCATGCAGGACCAGGTCGACGCGCTGTCGGCGGCCGGCGTGCGCGCGGGCTTCCTCAACTCGACGCAGGACCCGACGCAGCGCCGCGAGGTCGAGCGCGCGTACGTCGAGGGCGACCTGGACCTGCTCTACCTCGCACCCGAGCGCCTGCGCGTGCCGTCGACGCTCGAGCTCCTCGACCGAGGCGAGATCGCGCTGTTCGCGATCGACGAGGCGCACTGCGTGTCCCAGTGGGGGCACGACTTCCGTCCCGACTACCTGCAGCTGTCGGTGCTGCACGAGCGCTGGCCGGCGGTCCCGCGGATCGCGCTCACCGCCACGGCGACGGAGACGACGCACCGCGAGATCGCGGAGCGCCTCGACCTGCGCGAGGAGTCCGGCGCCAAGCACTTCGTCGCGAGCTTCGACCGGCCCAACATCCAGTACCGCATCGTGCCCAAGGCGAGCCCGCGTCAGCAGCTGCTCGACCTGCTGCGCACGGAGCACGCGGGCGACGCCGGCATCGTCTACTGCCTGAGCCGCGCGTCGGTCGAGCAGACGGCCGAGTTCCTCAGCGCGCAGGGCATCACGGCCCTGCCGTACCACGCGGGCCTGGACCGGCGCGTGCGTGCCGCCAACCAGTCGCGGTTCCTGCGCGAGGACGGCCTGGTCATGGTCGCGACCATCGCGTTCGGCATGGGCATCGACAAGCCGGACGTGCGCTTCGTGGCCCACCTGGATCTGCCCAAGTCCGTCGAGGGCTACTACCAGGAGACCGGGCGCGCGGGCCGCGATGGCCTCCCGTCGACCGCCTGGCTCGCCTACGGCCTGCAGGACGTCGTCCAGCAGCGCCGGATGATCGACCAGTCCGAGGGCGACGCCGCCCACCGCCGCCGGCTGTCCGCGCACCTGGACGCCATGCTCGCGCTCTGCGAGACCGCGGGCTGCCGCCGCGTGCAGCTGCTCGCGTACTTCGGCCAGGCCTCCGAGCCGTGCGGCAACTGCGACACGTGCCTCTCGCCGCCCGACACGTGGGACGGCACCGTCGCCACGCAGAAGCTCCTGTCCACCGTGGTCCGCCTCGACCAGCGCGGCCAGCGCTACGGCGCGGGCCACCTCGTGGACATCCTGCTCGGCCGCGAGACGCCGCGCGTGCAGCAGCTCGGCCACGCGTCGCTGAGCGTGTTCGGCGTCGGCGCGGACCTGTCCGAGCCGGAGTGGCGCGGCGTCGTGCGGCAGGTCCTCGCGCAGGGCCTGCTCGGGGTCGACGGTGACGGCTACGGGACGCTGCGCCTGACCGACGCCGGCGCCGAGGTGCTCCGCGGCACGCGCACGGTCGCGCTCCGGCACGAGGCCGCGCGGCCCGCGCGCGTGCGCTCGTCGCGCCGCGCCCCGACGGCGGCAGCGCCCGAGCTCACGTCCGAGGCGACCGACGTCTTCGAGCAGCTGCGCGCCTGGCGCGCCGCGACGGCGAAGGAGCAGGGCGTGCCCGCGTACGTCGTCTTCCACGACGCGACGCTGCGCGAGATCGCGACCCGCCTGCCGAGCACGCTCGAGGAGCTCGGCTCGGTCAGCGGCGTCGGGGCGGCCAAGCTGGAGCGGTACGGCCGGACGCTGCTCGCGGCGCTCGGCGGCGACGGCTCGGCAGGCGACGGGGACGGCACCCCCGGGGCCGACGAGCCGGACGCGCCGCCCGCGCGGGGGGCCGAGCCGGCCGGCACCGCGTGACGGCGCGCTGATGGGCGCCGTCCTCGCCGCCCTGGGCACCATGGCGGCGATCGCCGTCGTCGGGTGGCTGCTCGCGCGGTCGCGCGCGCTCGGGCCGCACGCCGAGCAGGTGCTCGCGCGCGCGGTGTTCGTCATCGCCGCGCCGAGCCTGCTGGCCGTGACGATCGCCCGCGCCGACCTGGCCCTGCTGCTCTCGCGCCAGGCGCTGGTCATCGCGGCGACCACGCTCGTCGTCGTCGCCGTGGCGGCGGCCGTGCTGCGCGGGCTGTGGAAGCGGCCCGTGGGCGAGGCGACGATCGGCACGCTCGCCGCCTCGTACGTCAACGCCGGCAACCTCGGCATCCCGATCGCGGTCTACCTGCTGGGGGACGCGGTCGCCGTCGTGCCGACGCTCCTGTTCCAGCTGCTCGTGCTCGCGCCCGTCGCGTTCACGATCCTGGACGCCCAGGCCGAGCGGGACCCGGTGCGCGAGCACGCGGCGTCGGGCGGGCAGGAGCCGGTCGCCGACGCGGCCGACGACGTCGCCGCCCCGGCCCGCGGCCGGGGCCTGGGCCGGGCGCGCCGGGTCCTGGCCCGCACCCTGCGCAACCCGATCATCATCGGCGCGCTCACCGGCGTCGTGCTGTCCGTCCTTCCGTGGGACGTGCCCGACGTCGTGCTCGAGCCCTTTCGGCTCATCGGCGCCGCCGCGGCCCCCCTCGCGCTGCTGACGTTCGGCATGTCCGTCGCCGGCCTGGGGCGCGGCGCGGACCGCGACCGCAGCCGCCCGCGCGAGCTCGCGCTCGTCGTCGTGCTGCGCTCGGTGGTCCACCCCCTGCTCGCGATCCTGCTGGGCCGCGCCCTGGGTCTCGAGGGCGTCGAGCTGCTGGCGGTCGGCACGATGGCGGCGCTGCCGACCGCGCAGAACGTGCTGGTCTACGCCGTGCAGTACGACCGCGGCCGCGCACTCGCACGGGACGCCGGGCTCGTCACGACCCTGCTCGCGCTGCCCGTCCTGCTCGGGATCGCCGCCCTGCTCTCCTGACCCGCCGCCGCGTTCTGGAACGGATCTCGCCGCCGCGACGGCGAGATCCGTTCCAGAACCGGGTCGGCCCGGGGGAGCTAGAGGGGCAGGCCGAGCTCCGCGACGTCGACGCGGCGGGACTCCGCCATCGAGATGTTCGCCGCGAGGCCGACGGCGACCGAGCGGAGGCCGTCGAGGTAGCCCGCGCGCCGCCCGAGCGGGTCGGGGCCCGTGCCGCGGAAGACGTCGTGCAGCAGCAGCGCGTCGCCGCCCCCGTGGCCGCCGCGCTGGTTGACGATCTCGACCTCCTCGGCCTTCTCCCAGTGCCGCTGCACCGTCAGGCGCTCGCCGTGCCGGCGCAGGTCGCTGTCGGCGACGTCGTCGACGACCGAGCTCGCGTCCAGGACGAGGCGGCCGTCCGGCCCCGCGAGCACCGCGGCCCGCTCCACGACGTCGAGCTCCGCGCGCCCCTCGGTGCCGTTGACGCTCACCCGGTAGCCCTCCCACGGGCTGTGCGCGTTGAGCGAGTAGCTCATGACCGGCCCGCCCCGGTAGCCGACCAGCGCCGAGATGTTGTCCTCGATCGTGATCCCGGGCGCGAAGACGTCGCGGTCCCGCTGGTAGCCGTCGTGCTGCTCGGCGTCCCAGTACAGGGCCTTGAGCTTGGGGTCGTTGCGCAGGTCGAGCGCGAACGGGTCGGTGCTCGGCGGGTCGACGGTCCCGCGCGGCGGCCGCTCCCCCAGACCGCGCGCCGCCGCGTTGGCGTCGCCGTAGAACTTGAGCGCGCCGGACGCGACGACCCACTCCGGGACGTCGTCGAGCCACCAGTTCATGAGATCGAAGTGGTGCGTCGCCTTGTGGACGGCCAGCCCGGCGGAGTGCTCCTTCTCCCGGTGCCAGCGCCGGAAGTAGTCGGCGCCGTGCATCGTGTCGAGCACCCACTCGAAGTGCACGCTCGTCACGCGGCCGATGCGCCCGGAGGAGATGACCTCCTTGAGCGCGGCGTTGCGCGGGGAGTACCGGTAGTTGAACGTCATGATCACCGATTTGCCGGACTCCTCGACGGCCGCCACGATCTCGCGGCAGCCCTCCGCCGTCGTCGTCAGCGGCTTCTCGAGCACGACGTCGACGCCCGCGCGCAGGGCGCGCGACGTCATCTCGGCGTGGGTCCAGTCCGGGCTGATCACCAGCACGGCATCGAGCCGCTGCTCGGCGATCATGCGCTCGAGGTCCGGCACGTCGTAGCGCACCGGGAGCTCGGTCCGGCCCGCCGCGCGGACGAGCGAGTCGGCGTAGTCGGCGCGGCCCGGGTTGGGCTCGCACCAGGCGACCAGCTCCCCGACGTCGGCGTGGGCGCCGACCAGGGCGTCCACGTACATCTGGGACCGGGCACCGGTCCCCACCACGGCGAAGCGGCGCATCAGCCGATCACCGCCTCGACCTCGGAGACGAACTGCTCGGCGGCCTCCTGCGGCGTGAGCCGGTCGAACAGGACCTGCTCGTTCATGCGGGCCATGATCCCGGCCACCTCTCCGGCGCCGATGGGCGGGGTGTTGAGGCTGTCCTCGATGGTCGGCGCGACGCGCTCCATGAACTCCGCGGCCCGGCGGTCCGCGTCGGTGAAGTCGCTCTCCAGGGCGGCACGCACCTCGAGGTTCACGGGCAGCCCGCGGTCGGACAGGATGAGCCGGCCGGCCTCGACGTCGTTCAGGAGGAAGTCGACCAGGAGCGCAGCCTCCTCGGGGTGCTCGCTGTCGGCCGAGATCGAGTAGTACATCGACGGCTTGACGTACATGCCCGTGCGCTCACCGGCCGTCTCGCCCGGCATCCGCAGCAGCTCGAGCGTGCGGCCCGAGGCGTCCTCGGTCGGGCCGAGCTGGCTGGTCCACCACACGCCCATGCCGCCGGTGCCCGTGGCCATCAGCGAGCGCGTGGAGTCCGCGTTGATCTCGATCGACGTCGACGCGGGCGGGGTGCCGCCCGAGTCCCGCAGCTCGACCGACATCTCGAAGAAGTCGGCCAGGGTCTGCGTCTCGAAGCCGAGCGTCCCGTCCTGCGCGTAGAGCTCCTCGCCGTGCTGCCGCGCGTAGATCGCGAAGGCGACCTCGCTGAAGCCGTGGTCCTGCGCGCCGTAGGTGCCCTCGGGCGTCGCCGCGCTGATGGCCACGGCGGTGTCGACGTAGTCCTGCCACGTCCACGTGTCCTCGTCGGGCATCGGCACGCCGGCAACCTCGAACGTGGCCGGGTCGGCGAGGACGGCAGCGGTCAGCGTCCCGGTCGGGATGCCGTAGAGGGCACCCTCGAACTCGCCGGCGCTGGCGACGCTCGGGTCCAGGTCGTCCGTGCCGATCGCGTCGAGCTCGGCCAGGTCCGCCAGCACGCCGCGCGAGCCGTACTCGCGCAGGTACCGCTCCTCCTGGGTGATGACGTCGGGCGCGTCCCCCGCGGCGACGGACGTGGACAGCTTGTCCCAGTAGCCGCCCCAGTCGGAGTACTCGCCGACCACCTCGATGTGGGGGTACTTCTCCTCGAACAGGTCGAGCACCTGCTCGGTCGTCTGGTGGCGGTTGTCGTTGCCCCACCAGGAGAACCGCAGGCGGACCTGCTCCTGCTCGTCACCCGACGCCGTCGGCTCCTGCGGGTCGGCGTCGGCGCCGCTGCACGCCGCCAGGGCGGTGGCGGCGCACATCACGAGCGCCGCGGCGGCGGTGCGGCGGCGGGCGGGCGGGCGGGTGGTACGTGCCGTCATCGTTCTCCTCGTGGTGCGGGTGGATCCTCGGACGCGTGGTGTGTCGCCCGACGTCGTGGTGCCCTAGGGCAGGGGCACGAAGCCCTCGTGGCGCACGCTCCAGCCGGCGCCGAAGCCGGGCGTGGGCGCCTCGCCGCCCTCCCAGCCCGCGACCATCAGCGCGACCGCGACCAGCAGCCCGCCGTTGCCCGGCAGGTACAGCGGCAGGTGGTCGGTCTGGCGGTTGTGGCCGTTGGGCAGGTAGGCGTTCTTGGGCAGGTCCAGGAGCAGCGCGTCGACGGCGCCCTGCGGGTCGCCCAGGCGCGTGGCGGTCATCGCCAGCGCCGGGTAGTCCCAGCCCCAGGTGCTCGGCCAGTCCCAGTCGGCGAGCACGTCGTCGAGCGTCGCCCGCACGACGGCGGGGTCCAGCAGCCCGGTGTCCGGCACGACGCCCAGCCCGTAGACCATCGACGGGTGGTCCGCGCGCACGGTGAACGGCTCGACGCCGATCGCCGGGTAGACGCCGTCGCGCACGAGCGGCCGCGCCATGCCGTCGGCGACCTCGTCCCAGCGCGGCTCGCGCGGCAGGCCGGCGTGCTCGCGCCACTGCTGCGCGACGCGCAGGCCCCACACCCAGTACGCGAGCTCGAACGGCGGGTTGGTCGCCCGCTCCCGCACGTCGGCGTACGACTCCTGCGCCGGGACGAGCGGGGGGCCGAGCGCGAACCCCTGGGGCGTCGGCTCGACGACGTCGGCCATGAAGCGCGCGGTCTGGTCCACGAGCGCGCCGTAGCGCGCCACGACGTCGCCCCGGCGCTCGGGCGGCGCGGCGCGGCGCAGCAGCTCGGCGAGGTGCAGGACGTGCGGCTGCTGCCACAGCAGGAAGGGCCCGATGTGGCTCGGGCTCTCCTGCCCGTCGGGGGCGACCTGCTTGGGCCACCGGGCACCGTCGTACCCCTGGGTCCGGGCCGTCTCCTGCGCCGCGGGCAGGATGCGCTCGTACCAGCCCATGCTGCGCTCGAGCAGGTCGGGGCGGCCCCACACGGCGAAGTGCGCCGCGTGCCACCAGTGCATCTCCAGGTGGAACCGGCCGCGCCAGCTGTTGCACGTCAGGCCCGTCTCCTGCGGCGGCGTCGAGCCGGCGCACTGGATCGCGGTGAGGTACTGCGACAGGACGACGCGCCGCTCGAGCTCGGGCGCGCGCGGGTCCGTGCTGCCGGACAGGTCGAGGGCGGCGCCGCGCCGCCAGAAGGCGGGCCAGTGGGCCCGCGAGGCGGCGAGCACGCCGTCCACGTCGAGCGGGGTCGCCGGCACCTCGGACGCCGCAGGCGCCACCTCGAGGACCAGGTCCAGCGTGCCGTCGGCGTCCAGGACGAGCTCGTGCGGCGCGACGGCCGCCGCGCGGGCACCGGTCCACAGCCGCACCACGTACGCGTCGTCCGCGGCGCCGTCGAAGCGTCGGTGGACGACGGCGCCGTCGGGCCGGTCCTCGACCTGCGTCACGTGGGCCTCGGGACGCGTCCAGTCGGCCGCGTTGCTCCACGACGTGGAGCCGTAGGGGAAGGCGAGGCGGACGGCGACGTCGTGCGCGCCCTCGTCGCCGGGCCCGCCCGCGCCCGGTGCCGCGTCCGGCACCGGCACGAGGCGGACCGCGAGCGCGTCGCGCTGCGGGTGGCACGCCGTGGTGACCCGCAGGCGGCGGCCCGCGAGCTCGACCTCGCTCTCGACGACGCCCGTCCACAGGTCGAGGGCCTGCTCGGCGGCGCCGAGGTCCGACGGCGAGGGCGCAGCCCACGGGCGCGGCGCGCCCTCGCCGTCCACCCCACCGCCGGTCCCCGGCGGCCGGGTCACCAGACCGACGCGCACGAGGTCCAGGCGGTGGGGGTTGGCACGGAGCCAGCGGTGGGACACGTCGAGCCCGGAGTCGTCCGAGCCGTGCAACGACCCCGCGTCGACGTACGGCACCTCACCGCGCGAGGTCCGGTAGGGGCGCCGCGTCGCCGCGAGGTCCACACCGTCCGGCCGCGGGGTGCTGTGCCACGCCCACTGCGCCTGCGTGCCCAGCAACGTCCCGGGAGCACCACCTCCCGGGTCCGTCACCGAGAACTGCTCGGGGAACGTCTGCAGGCCCGTGACGTCCACGGTCCAGCAGACCTCCCCGTTGCCGACCGTCAGCGGGGAGGTCGGCTCGATGCCGGTCACCCGGACCGTGTGCCTGCGCACCACGGCCTCGCGATCCACGCGCACCGAACCGCCTCCTCGCCCCGTCGTCCGTCGGTCCGCGTGTGCCCGAGCGCTCAGGACGTCGCCGAGGTCAGCTCGGTGACGAACTGCTCGCCGGCCTGCGCGGGGTCGATCTGCCCGAACAGCACGGCGTCGTTCAGCCGAGTGAGGATCGCGACGCTCTCGGTCGAGCCCGTCGGGCCGATGACGAAGTGGCCGTCGACGTGCTCGGCCATCCGCTCGATGAAGTCGTACTCCGTCTGCTGGACGGGCTCGAGGTCCGCCGAGAGGTGCTCGCGGAGGGTCGGGTTCGCCGGGACGCCGCGGTTGGCGCCGATGAAGTCCGCCGCCTCGGTCGAGTTCACCAGGAAGTCGATGAGCTTGGCCGACGCCTCCGGGTGCTCGCTGTTGGCGCTGATCGTGTAGAGCTGCGACGCCTGGAGCCAGGTCCCCGGACCCTCGTGGTTCGACTCGCCCGGGGGCAGCATCATGATCATGTCCTGGCCCGCCGCCGAGCTGTACGCGGTGAGCAGGTTGGACCAGCCGAACTTCATGCCCGCGAGGCCGCGGCCGATGAGCGTCTGCTCGGGCGCCGCCTGGCCGGCGAGCTCGGCCGTGAGGCTGGCCTGGGGCGAGGCGCCCGACTCCATGAGCCCGCTCGTCATCTCGAACCACTGCTCGACGATGTCCGGCTCGATGACGACGCCGTTCTCGTCGTAGAGGCCCTCGCCGGTGTGCTGGTTGGCGTAGAGGTCCAGGACGTCGGGGGACGTCGGGTCCTCGGTGCCGTAGGTCCCCTCGGGCGTGTTCGCCGAGATCTCCTCCGCGATCTCCGCGAAGTCGTCCCAGTCCCACGTCTCGTCGTCGGGCAGGTCGACGCCCGCGGCCTCGAAGACCGCGGGGTTGACGATGAGACCGAAGGTGTTGAC
The DNA here is from genome assembly GCF_014042015.1 of Actinotalea sp. JY-7876. Lineage (NCBI taxonomy): Bacteria > Bacillati > Actinomycetota > Actinomycetes > Micrococcales > Cellulomonadaceae > Actinotalea > Actinotalea sp. JY-7876. The sequence continues at coordinate 3,151,023 of NZ_CP059493.1, forward strand.
GCCCGTGGGGACGCCGTACTGGGTGTCGCTGAAGAACCCGTTGGACAGGGCGCCCTCGTCGAGCGAGGAGAGGTCGAGGTGGTCCGAGACCGTCGCGAGGTCGAGCAGCACGCCGCGGTCGCCGTACTCGCGCGGGTAGGCGCCGCCCATCGTGATGACGTCGGGCTCGTCGCCCGCCGCGACGCCGGTCGCCAGGCGGTCGAAGTAGGAGGTGAAGTCGACGGACTCCGTCTCCACCGTGATGTTGGGGTTCGCCGCCTCGAAGGCGTCGACCGCCGCGTTGGTCATGGCGGCGCGCTCCTCGTTGCCCCACCAGACGAAGCGGATGGTGGCCGGGGCGTCCGGGTCGTAGTCGTCTGCCGGCTCCTCGGCGCCGTCGGTCGGCCCGTCGCCCGCGCCCGCGCCGGCGTCGCCCGAGCAGGCGGCGGTGAGCAGCAGGACGCCGGTCGCCAGGCCGGCCCCCAGCGCGCGTGCGGTGCGGCGGTTCCGGTGGGTTCCTCGTGTGGGTCGCATCGTCGTCCCTCCTGCCGCGTCGTTGCGGCGATACGGCCCCGGCCGGGGCGGTATGAATCGATTCAGTAAGTCGATCCGACCTCGCGCCAGGTACGGCCCCTCGAGGCCGGCCCTCGCCACCGCGAGGTTTACACCGGTGTAAGGAGACCACACCGCTCGGGTCGGGTCAATGGGCTGGCCAGGACCGGGCGTCCGCGAGCGCCGCGCGGCGCCGCCCGAGGGCCGCCGCCTGCGCCGCGTTCGGGCACAGGGCGACGGCACAGTCGTAGGCCTCGTCCGCCTCGCGCGTCCGGCCGAGGCGGGCCAGCAGCTCGGCGCGCGTGGCATGGAAGGGCTGGTACCCGGCCAGCGCCGCGGCGAGCGGCTCCAGCTGGGCCAGCGCCACCTGCGCGCCGTCGAGCTCGGCCACCGCCACCGCCCGGTTCAGCGCGACGACCGGCGAGGGGTCGAGACGCACGAGCTGGTCGTACAGGGCCAGGACCTGCGACCAGTCGGTGTCGCGGACGTCCCGCGCGCAGGTGTGCACGGCGTTGACCGCGGCCAGCAGCTGGTAGCGGCCGGGTGGCACGCCGGCCGCCAGCCGCTCCCGCACCAGGCGGTGCCCCTCGGCGAGCAGGGCGGTGTCCCACGCCCCGCGGTCCTGCTCGTCGAGCGCCAGGAGGTCACCGCTCGCCGAGACCCTCGCGGGCCGCCGCGCGTCCGTGAGGAGCATGAGCGCGAGCAGCCCGGTCACCTCGCCGTCGTCCGGCAGCAGGTCGTGCAGCAGGCGGGCCAGGCGGATCGCCTCGGCCGTCAGCTCCGGCCGGAGCGGTCCGGACGCGGTCGCCAGGTACCCCTCGTCGAACACCAGGAGCAGCACGGTGAGCACGTCCGCCACCCGACCGGGGAGCTCCGCAGCGGACGGCGGACGGTACTCGCGGGCCGTCGCCCTGAGCGCGGCCTTGGCCCGCGTGATCCGGCGCCCGACGGCGTCCTCCTGCACCAGGAGGGCTCGCGCGATCTCGGGGACCGTCAGCCCTCCGACGAGGCGCAGCGTCAGCGTCACGCGCGCCGCCGGGGACAGCACAGGGTCGCAGCACAGGAGGACCAGGCGCAGCCGGTCGTCGCCCAGTGGGCCCGACGGACCGGCAGGCGCGGGCGGGTCGGCGGCGTGCAGGGCGGACGCCTCGAGCTGCTTGGCCTCGCGCCTGCTCTCGCGCCGCACGCGGTCCACCGCCTTGCGCATCGCCGTGGTCGTCAGCCACGCGCCGGGCCGGTCGGGGACGCCGTCGACCGGCCAGCGCTCCACCGCGGCGGCGAAGGCCTCCGCCGCCGCGTCCTCCGCGATGTCGAGGTCGCCGAAGCGCCGCACGAGGAGCCCGACCAGGCGGGCCCACTCCTCGCGGTGGGCCCGCGCGGCCGCCTCGCGGGCGTCCACGCGGCTCACCCCCCGAGCAGGGGCCGCAGCTCGACCCGGCGGTGGCAGTGCCGCGAGCCCTGCGCCGCCAGCTCGAGCGCGACCTCCCGGCTGGGGGCCTCGACGATCCAGAAGCCGGCGAGGTACTCCTTCGACTCGAGGAACGGCCCGTCGGTGACGAGCGGCTCGGCCCCCGACCGGCCGTCGACCACCGCCGCCGTGGCCGGCGCGCCGAGGCCGGCGGCGAAGACCCAGTGGCCGTCGGCCCGCAGCCGGTCGTTGAACGCGTCGACGGCGGCCATCTCGGCCGCGGTCGCGGAGCCTGTCGTGTCGTCGATCACCGAGATCACGTACCGCACGGGGGAACCTCCTCGCTCACGGGCCCCGGACGGGCCCCTCACCATGTCGACGAACGGGCCGGCCCCGATCGGACACCCGCCACGCCTCAGGCGGTCGACTCCCGCACCACGAGCCGGTGCGGCGCGACGACCTCGAGCTCGACCGCCGCCGGGCCGTCGTCCAGCCGCGCGAGCAGCAGCTCGACGGCCGAGCGGGCGATCTGGGTGCGTCCCGGGTTCACCGTCGTCAGGCTCGGGCGCGAGAACCGCGCCTCCTCGATGTCGTCGAAGCCCACCACCGCGACGTCGCCGGGCACGTCGACGCCGCGCTCGTACAGGACCCGCATCGCACCGAGCGCCAGCACGTCGTTGAGCCCGACGACGGCGTCGATGCGCGCCCCGGCGTCGAGCAGCCCGCGCATCGCGTCGGCACCCGCGGACCGGCTCCAGGTCTCGGTGAAGCCGACGAGGCCCGGGTCGAGCTCGAGCCCGGCCCCGCGCAGTGCCGCGCGGATGCCGTCGGTACGCAGGGACCCCGCGCCCGTGCCCGTGCCGTCGAAGCTCCCGACCACCGCGACCCGACGTCGGCCCTGCGCGAGCAGGTGCTCCGTCGCGGCGCGGGCGCCGGCCGTGTTGGCCATGGCGACGTGCGGGACGCGGCTGTGCAGCGAGCGCTCGCCGAGCAGGACGATCGGGAAGTCCACCTCGAGCGCCGGCGAGTCCTGGCCGCGCAGGGCCAGCGGGGAGAAGATCAACCCGTCGGTCATGCGCCGGCGCGCGCTGAAGAGCACCTCCATCTCGCGCTCCCGCGAGCCGCCGGTCTGCTCGATGAGCACCGTGTACCCGCGCGCGGCCGCGGCGTCGATCACCTCGTCGGAGAGCTCGGCGAAGTACGGCAGGCTCAGCTCGGGCACCGCGAGCGTGAGCATCCCGGTGCGGCCGAGGCTGAGGTTCCGGGCCGAGAAGTTCATCTGGTAGCCGAGGTCGTCGATGGCCGCGCGCACCTTGCGGCGCGTCTCGTCGCTGACGTGGGGGAAGTCGTTGACGACGTTCGACACCGTCTTGACGGACACCCCGGCCGCCCTGGCCACGTCCCGCATCGTCGCGGCCACGCGCCCTCCCCTCGTCGCCCCGCGGTCCGCGGGTGGTGGGCGCCACTATCCCATCGCCAGGCTGGACACCCCGCGCGGCGCCGCCTAGGGTCGCCCGGGACGATGGTAACCGGTTACCGGGCATCGCCACCACGCCTGCCCTCGACGAGGAGGACGCATGACGCACACGATCCGGGTCGACGGCACGCGCCTCGTGCGGCCCGACGGCCAGGAGGTCCTCCTGCGCGGCGTCGGGCTGGGCGGCTGGATGACGATGGAGAACTTCATCACCGGCTACCCCGCGACCGAGTCCCAGATGCGACGCGCGGTCACGCGCGTGCTCGGACCGGAACCCGCGGAGGCCTTCTTCGAGACGTTCCTGCTCGAGTTCTTCGCCGAGGCCGACGCCGCGCACCTCGCGTCGCTCGGCATGACCTGCGTGCGGGTGCCGTTCAGCTACTTCCACCTCGAGGACGACGACGCCCCGTTCGAGATCAAGGAGTCCGGCCTGCGCCACCTCGAGCGCGTCGTGCGCATCCTGGGCGAGCACGGCATCCACACCATCCTCGACCTGCACGCCGCGCCGGGCCGGCAGAACCAGCACTGGCACTCCGACAACCCCACGCACTACGCGGAGTTCTGGAACCACCGCCACTTCCAGGACCGCGTCGTGCACCTGTGGGAGGCCGTGGCCGACCGGTTCAAGGACGACCCCTGGGTGGCGGGCTACAACCCGCTCAACGAGCCGTCCGACGTGACCGGCGAGAAGATCGGACCCTTCTACGCGCGGCTGGAGCGGGCCATCCGCGCCGTCGACCCGCACCACGTGCTCTTCCTGGACGGCAACCGCTACTCGACCGACTTCTCGATGTTCGCCGAGCCCTTCGAGAACACGGTCTGGACCGCGCACGACTACGCGCTGCCCGGCATCGCGGCGGTCAGCCGCTACCCGGGCGAGACGCGCGGGCAGCACTACGACCGCGGCACGGTCGAGCAGACGTTCCTGCGCCGCACCGAGGTGATGCGCCGCACGGGAACCCCGATCTGGGTGGGCGAGTTCGGCCCGATCTACGTCGGCGACGCCGAGCGCGTCGACGGCGCCTACCGCCTGCTGCAGGACCAGCTGAACATCTACCGCGAGCACGGCGCCAGCTGGAGCCTGTGGACCTACAAGGACGTCGGCAGCCAGGGCCTGGTCACCACCGACCCCGCCTCGCCGTACCTGGAGCGCATCCGGCCTGCGCTCGAGAAGAAGCAGCGCCTCGGCACCGACTCGTGGGGCGGGAGCGACGCGCACACGCGCGACGTCCTGGACCCGATCGAGGCCCTCTTCGCGCGCGAGTTCCCGGACTTCGACCCCTACCCCTGGGGCCCGCGCCAGTGGATCAACGTGCTGGTCCGGCACGTGCTGCTGGCGGAGCCGCTCGTCGACGAGTACGCGCGTTGCTTCACGGGTCTCGACGCCGACGGCGCCGCGGAACTCGCGCGGTCCTTCCGCTTCGACCGCTGCGTCGAACGCACCCGCCTGAGCACGCTGCTGCGCGCGCACCTGCGCTGAGGCCCGGCCGGCGCAGCGATCGACGCGACGAGCCCGCCGGTCCGGCACACGCGGGGTGTGCCGGACCGGCGGGCTCGGTGGTCGTGCGGGGCGTCAGGCGGCGAGCGCCTCCTTGAGGCGGACCCGCCCGCTGAAGCGCAGGAGCGAGCGGGCGTAGATCCGCGCGCCGAGGGCGATGACCGCGACGCACGAGGCCACGAGCAGGGCGAGCGCCGCGAGCGGCTCCCACCAGGCCGCCTCGCCGAGGAACAGGCGGACGGGCATCGCGACCGGCGCGCTGAACGGCACGTACGACGCGATCTTCATGACCAGCGCGTTCTCGTTGAAGAACACGATGACGAAGTACGGCGTCATCGTCAGCATCATCACGGGCGTGAGCACCGGACCGGTGTCCTCGATGCGCGAGACGAGCGAGGCGCTCGCCGCGAACACCGAGGCCAGGAGCACGAAGCCCACGAGGAAGAACACGATGAACCACGCGACCGGGCCACCGAGCGCGGAGAGCAGCTCGTCCTGACCGGTGACGACCGCACCGATGATGGCCACGGCGGCGATGGCCGCCGTCTGCCCGAGCGCCAGGGCGCTGTTGCCCAGGATCTTGCCCGCGAGCAGGGCCCGCGCCGGCACGGTGGACAGCAGGATCTCGACGACCCGCGACTGCTTCTCCTGGACCGTGTTCTGGGCGATCGTCGAGCCGAAGGTCATCGCCGACATCATGAAGATGGCGCCGAAGGCGAAGGAGACCAGGTAGCGCAGGCCGGTCTCGTCGCCCTCGTCCGCGTCGAGCAGCTCGACCGACGGCGCGACCGAGAGGCCACCGACGAGGCTCTGCGGTGCGTCGGTCAGCGCGACGACCGTGATGCCGGTCGGGTTCTCCCCCGACTCGTCGGGGAGCACGGCCGCGGCGACCTCCTCGGACTCGACCAGCTCGCGTGCCGCGTCCGCGTCGTCCGCCATGACGGGCTCCATGCCGGGCATGGCCTCGACCACGTCGGCCGTCTGCGCCACGACGGCGACCTGCGTGGCCTCCGCGGTGCGCCCGGACAGGAAGCTGCTGCCGATGACGGCGGCCAGGACGCCGAGCAGCAGGACCGCGGTCGAGATGAGGAACGACTTGGTCCGCACCTGCGCGAGGATCTCGCGCTCGGCGACCATGAGCGTCGCCGGGACGACGCCCGGGACGGCGGGGCGGGGCGGGCGGGTGGGGGCGGGAGTGCTCATCGGGCCGGCTCGCTCTCGGTGCGCAGGGTCGGGGTCGCGTCGGCGGCGTCGGGCCCGGCCTCGGGCTCCGCCTCGTCGCGGACGATGTCGCGGAAGATCTCCGCGAGGGTGGGGCGCACCGGCGTGAACGCGCGCACGGGCGCCTGGTCGAGAGCGGTGCGCAGCACGCGCTGCGCCGCCTGCTCGTCGGCGTCGAACCGGGCCCAGCCACCGTCGAACTCGACGACGGCGACCCCCGGCTCGGTCCGGAGCCAGCCGAGGTCCCCGGCCGAGTCGATCTCGTAGCGCGGCTCCGCGAAGGACTCGCGCAGCTCGTCGCGCGGGCCGGCCGCGGCGATCCGGCCGCCGGCGATGACCACGACGTCGTCGCACAGCCGCTCGACGACGTCGAGCTGGTGCGAGCTGAACAGCACCGGCACGCCGCGGGCCGCCGTCTCGGCGAGCACGGAGACGACCGTGTCGACCGCGAGGGGGTCGAGGCCCGAGAAGGGCTCGTCGAGGATGAGGACCTCGGGGTCGTGGACCAGGGCGGCGGCGATCTGGACGCGCTGCTGGTTGCCCAGCGACAGGTCCTCGAGCGCGTCGTCCGCGCGCGGGCCCAGGTCCAGGCGCTCGAGCAGGTCACGGGCGCGGGCGTCGGCGGTGCGCCGGTCGTAGCCGTGCAGCCGGGCCAGGTAGGCGAGCTGCTCCGCCGCCTTCATCTTGGGGTAGAGGCCGCGCTCCTCGGGCATGTACCCGAAGTGCCGCCGGGCCTCGTCGCTGAGCGACGCACCGTCGAGGGTCACCGTGCCGCCGTCGGCCGACAGCACGCCGAGGATGATCCGCATCGTGGTGGTCTTGCCGGCGCCGTTGCCACCGACGAAACCGGTGAGGCGGCCGCGCTCCACCGCGAAGCCGACGTCGTCGAGCACGAGGCGGTCGCCGAAGGACCGTCGGATGCCGTCCAGCCTGAGCATGTCTCCCCCTGGGGGTCACGTCCCGCGGGGCCTCCCCGCGACACGATCAACCGTAGGGAGCCGCCGGCTCCGGCGGCTCAGGCGCGGGGCGGAACCTCGGCCTCCGCCCCGGGGTGGAGGCTCAGCCCCCGACGAGGCCGTGCTCGTAGGCGAACACGACCGCCTGCACGCGGTCGCGCAGCGACAGCTTCATGAGGACGTTGGACACGTGCGTCTTGACCGTGGCCCTTCCGAGCACGAGCTCGGCCGCGATCTCGTCGTTCGTCAGCCCGCGGCCCATGAGCACGAGGACCTCGCGCTCGCGCTCGGTCAGGCCGGCGACCTGGGGCGACGGGCCACGCGTGGCCGCGGGCCCCGCCTCGCGGCGGACCCGCACGGCGCGCGCGATCACCGCCCGCGTCACCTCCGGCGCGAGGAGGGCGTCGCCCGCGGCGACGGCGCGCACGCCGGCGACGAGCTGCTCGGGTCGGGAGTTCTTGAGCAGGAAGCCCGAGGCCCCCGCCTCGAGCGCCTCGGCCAGGTAGTCCTCGCGGTGGAAGGTCGTGAGGATGAGCACGCCCGCGTGGACCTCGGGGTCCGCCGTCAGCAGCCGGGTCGCCTCGAGCCCGTCCATGTCCGGCATCTGCACGTCCATGCAGACGACGTCGGGCCGCAGGGCGCGGGCGAGCTCCACGCCCTCGCGCCCGGTGCCTGCCTCGCCCACCACCTCGAGGTCCGGCTGGAGGCCGAGGATCGTGCCGATGCCGGCGCGCACGAGCTCCTGGTCGTCCACGAGCAGGACGCGGAAGGCGGGCCGGCTCACGAGGCCTCCCGGCCGGTGGACGCGGACGCGGCGTCGAGCGGGATGCGCGCGCGGACGAGGAAGCCGCCGCGGCTGCGCGGGCGGGCGTCGAGGGTCCCGCCGTCGGCCGCGACGCGCTCACGCATCCCCACCAGGCCGAGGCCGGACGAGGCGACGGGCCCCCGGCGCGTACCGGCGCCGTCGTCGGCCACCTCGAGCTCGACGGCGTCGCCCAGGTACCGCAGCCGGACGTCCGCACGCGCGCCGACGCCGCCGTGCTTGCGGGAGTTCGTCAGCGCCTCCTGGGCGATGCGGTAGAGGTTCAGCGAGACGAGCGGGGGCAGCGGGACGGGGTCGCCGACCACCTGGAACGTCGCGGGCAGGCCGATCTCGCTCGACTGCGCGACGAGGTCCGGGATGCGCTCGACCGTGAGCGAGCCGACGCTGTCGCGCGCGCCGGGGCCCACGACGGCGACCCCTCCCGAGGTCACGCCCTCCGCGGGCACCTCGCGCAGCGTGCCGAGCAGGCCCTGGAGCTCGGTGATGGCCTGCCGCGCCGACTCCTCGACGTGCTCGAGGGCGACCGCGGCGCGCGCGGGGTCGGAGGCCTGGAGCGCGCGCGCCGCGCCGGCCTGGACGCCCATGACGGAGACGTGGTGCGCGACGGCGTCGTGCAGCTCGCGCGCGATGCGCAGCCGCTCGAGCGCGACGGCCTGGCGCTCGACCACCCGCCGCTCGAGCTGCAGCAGGCGACCACGGTAGGCCGTGCGCGCCCGGTCGCGCGCCGACGTCCACGAGTGCTCGCCGAACCACACCGCGCCGCCGAAGTAGAGGACGTTCGTCAGCAGCTGGATGAGCATGTAGGCGACGAACGGCGAGAAGGCGCCGGCCCGGGACAGCCCGGGCAGGGAGTCCGGGTCCGTCGCGGCGCGGAAGATGCTGTAGACCAGCCAGATCAGCATCGCGGTGACGACCCCGGCGCGGACCACCGCGGCGCGGCGCCGGTCCGCGGTCCACGCCCCGACCGTGTAGAGCGCCATGAAGAGCGAGATGTTGAGGAACAGCGTCTCGGGGACGCTCAGCTCCCCCGCGAGGACGAAGGCGGTCGCGACGAGCACGGTGACGGCGGCGGGCCACCGGCGGCGCACCGCGAGCGGCAGGGTCCCGAGCGCGAGGCAGAGCACCGACAGCCAGCCCGCCGCCGGCTCGTCGTAGATGCCCGCCGTGCGCAGCAGCGCCATGCTGAGCACGGAGCCGAGGAAGAGGCAGGCCGCCACGAGCAGGTCCCCGCGCAGCTGCTCGGCCGTCGGCCCCGGTCGCTGCCAGCCGGCCATGTCGGGGTCGACGGCGGACGGCGCCGGCGGCTCGACGGCCCCGGGCGCGGTCCCGACGGGGCCCAGGACCACGTCGTCGGCAGGTCGGCTCGCGACGGCCGGGGAGCGTTCCACGCGGCCGACCTTAGCCGCCAGGGCGGACGTGACGGACGCCACCCTCAAGCCGCGACGCCGCGCGCCGATGACCTGTGCGGCGCGCTCGCGCGCCCACCCCGCGGCGCCCACCAGGTCCGCGGGCCGAACCACGCCGGCACACCCCCGCCGGAAGACGGAGCACCATGCACGCCGCCACGGAGGCGATCGGGATGATCGCCTCGCTGACCTCGTTCCTGCTGTGGGTCCCCCAGGGCGTCCGCGTGTGGAGAGCACGCCGCAGCACGCACCTCCTGTCGGGCATCGCCCTGAGCACCCAGGTGATCTCGCTCGCGGGATCGCTGCTGTGGTTCACCTACGCCGTGCTCATCGAGTCGTTCTGGATCGGCGCGCCCCTGATCGTCAACGGCCCCATCGCCGTCATGACGATCGTCGTGCTCCTGCGCGCCCGTCGTACCGCCGCCGCGACAGCCACCGCGGTCCTCGCGGGGACCGCCGAGGCGGACGAGGTCGCGCTCGCCGCCTGACGCGGTGCGGGTGAGATCTGCCGGGTGACGTTCACCTCGCCGCCCGGCGTGCCGATGACGGGGGCGTGTCGGCGACGACCCGGAGGAGGGTCTCGCGGCGGTCCCCCGCGCCGCGCGGCCCTCGGCCGGCGCGCCTGCGTTCCCGCCGGGTCCCGCCGGGTCCCGCCGGGTCCCGCCGGGTCAGCGCAGGCGCGCCTCGGCCTGCGTCCAGGCGGCGGCGTCGACGTCGCCGGTCGGCTCGTAGCGCGTCAGCTGCTGCCCGCGCGCGCCCACGGCACGCAGCGCGCGCAGGTCTCCCGCGAGCGCGCCGACGGCGCGCGCCTGGACCAGCACGTTGCCGAGCGCGGCGGCCTCGACGGGGCCCGCCACGACGGGCAACCCGGTCGCGTCGGCCGTGAGCCGGCACAGCAGCGCGTTCTGCGAGCCACCACCGACGACGTGGACGACGTCGACCTCGCGACCGGAGAGCGCCGCCGCCTCCCCGACCGCCCGGCGGTAGGCCAGGGCGAGCGAGTCGACGATGCAGCGCACGACCTCGCCCGGCGTGCCCGGGACCGGCTGGCCGGTGCGCGCCGCCTGCGCCGCGATGCGGTCGGGCATCCCGCCCGGCGGCAGGAAGACGGCGTCGTCGGCGTCGACGACGGTGCGCAGCGGCTCGGCCGCGGCGGCGGCCGCCAGGAGCTCGGCGAGGTCCGCGGCGCTCCCGGCGTCGCGCCAGGCGCGCCGGCACTCCTCGAGCAGCCACAGGCCCATGACGTTGCGCAGGTACCGGACGGTCCCGTCGACGCCGAGCTCGTTGGTGAAGTTGGCGAGCCGGCTCGCCTCCGTGAGCACCGGCGCGTCGAGCTCGAGGCCGACGAGCGACCACGTGCCGCACGAGACGTACGCGGCGCGCTCCCCCGCGGGCACGCCGACGACGGCCGACGCCGTGTCGTGCGACCCGACCGCGAGCACCGGCAAGGGCTCGGGGTGACCGATGGCGGCGCGCACGTCGTCGGCGACGTGCCCGATCACCGTGCCCGGCTCGCGCAGCGGCGGCAGCAGCGCGGGGTCGATGCCCAGCCGGGCCGCGAGGTCCGCGTCCCACGTCCGCGTGCGCACGTCGAGCAGTCCGGTCGTCGACGCGTTGGTCACCTCCGCGCCGCGCGCGCCGGTGGGCCCGGTGAGCCACGCGGACAGCAGGTCCGGCACGAGGAGGAGCCCGCGTGCCGCGGCGAGCCGGGCGGTGCCGGCGGCGGCCACGAGCTGGAACACCGTGTTGAACGGCTGCACCTGAAGCCCGTTGCGCGCGTAGAGCTCGGCCGCCGGCACGGTGGCGAAGACGCGCTCGGGCACGCCGTCGGTCCGCGCGTCGCGGTAGTGCACCGGATTGCCCAGGAGCACGCCGTCGGCGTCGAGGAGCCCGTGGTCCACCGCCCAGCCGTCGATCCCGACCCCGGCGAGCGTCCCGTACCGCCGCGCCGCCTCACGCAGCCCGGCGAGCACGCCGCGGTGCAGCGCCAGCACGTCCCACTGCAGCGTGCCGTCGACGACGACCGGCTCGTTGGCGAACCGGTGGACCTCGTCGAGCTCGACACGCTCCTCGCCGGGTGCGCCGAGCACGCGCCCGACGACCACCCGCCCGCTGGACGCGCCGAGGTCGACCGCCGCGAAGGCCCGGCTCACCGCAGGAAGGCGGCGGCCACGCCGGAGTCGACGGGCACGTGCAGGCCCGTCGTCTGCACGAGGTCCGGACCCGTGAGCGCGAAGACGGCCGCGGCCACATGCTCGGGCAGCACCTCACGCTTGAGCAGCGTGCGCTGCGCGTAGTACTGGCCCAGCTCGTCCTCCGGCACGCCGTAGACGGCCGCGCGCTTGGCGCCCCAGCCGCCCGCGAAGATGCCCGACCCGCGCACCACGCCGTCGGGGTTCACCCCGTTGACCCGGATGCCGTGCTCGCCCAGCTCGGCCGCGAGCAGCCGCACCTGGTGCGCCTGGTCGGCCTTGGTCGCGGAGTAGGCGATGTTGTTCGGCCCCGCGAAGAGCGAGTTCTTCGAGGCGATGTAGACGACGTCGCCGCCCATGCGCTGCGCGATCATCGCCCGCGCCGCCTCGCGCGCCACGAGGAACGAGCCGCGCGCCATGACGTCGTGCTGCAGGTCCCAGTCCGCCGTCGTCGTCTCGAGCAGCGGCTTGGAGATCGACAGCCCGGCGTTGTTGACGACCAGGTCGACGCCGCCGAACGCGAGCGCCGCCGCGTCCACCATCGCGCGGACGTCGTCCTCGGACGTCACGTCGGCGCGCACCGCGATCGCGCGGTCGGGGCCGCCGATGCCGGCCGCGACCTCCTGCGCGCGCTCGAGGTCGAGGTCCGCGACGACGACGCAGGCGCCCTCGGCCGCCAGGCGCTCCGCGATCGCGCGCCCGATGCCCGAGGCGGCACCCGTGACGAGCGCGACCCGCGTCGCGAGCGGCGCGGGCTTCGGCAGGCGCGCGAGCTTGGCCTCCTCGAGCGCCCAGTACTCGATCCGGAACTTCTCGGCCTCGTCGATCGGCGCGTAGGTGCTGATCGCCTCGGCGCCGCGCATCACGTTGATCGCGTTGACGTAGAACTCGCCCGCCACGCGCGCCGTCTGCTTGTCCTTGCCGAACGAGAACATCCCGACGCCGGGCACGAGCACGATGGCCGGGTCCGCGCCGCGCATCGCGGGGCTGTCGGGCGTCGCGTGGCGCTCGTAGTAGGCGGCGTAGTCGGCGCGGTAGGCCTCGTGCAGCTCGCGCAGCCGCGCGACGACGTCGTCCAGCGGCGCGTCGGCCGGCAGGTCGACGACCAGCGGCTTGACCTTGGTCCGCAGGAAGTGGTCCGGGCACGACGTGCCGAGCTCGGCGAGCGTCGGCGCCTTCTCGCGTGCCAGGAAGTCCAGGACGACGTCGTCGTCGGTGACGTGCCCCACCTGCGGCCGGTCGGTGCTGGCCAGGCCGCGGATCGTGGGCGCGAGCGCCGCGGCGCGCGCACGCCGCTCGGCCGCCGGCAGGGCCTCGCGGCCCGGCACGACGGCGCCGAACGGGTGCTCGCCCAGCGCCTGCGTGCGCTCGGCGATGAAGCGCTCCGCGGTCCGGATGATCTCGAGCGAGCGCTGCTCCGCCTCGTCGGACGTGTCGCCCCACGCGGTGATCCCGTGCCCGCCGAGGACGCAGCCGATGGCCTGCGGGTTCGCCGCCTTGATCTCGGCGATGTCCAGGCCCAGCTGGAACCCCGGGCGGCGCCACGGCACCCACACGACGCGGTCGCCGAAGCACTCGCGCGTCAGGGCCTCGCCGTCGGCCGCGGTGGCCAGCGCGATGCCCGAGTCGGGGTGCAGGTGGTCCACGTGGGCGGCGTCGACGAGCCCGTGCATGGCCGTGTCGATGGACGGGGCCGCGCCACCCTTGCCGTGGAGGCAGTAGTCGAACGCGGCGACCATCTCGTCCTCGCGCTCGACGCCCGGGTAGACGTCCGCCAGCGCCCGCAGGCGGTCCAGGCGGAGCACGGCGAGGTTGGCCTCGCGCAGGGTGCCGAGGTCGCCCCCCGAGCCCTTGACCCACAGCAGCTCGACCGGCTGGCCGGTGACCGGGTCCGTTCCGGTGCCCTTCGCGGAGGTGTTGCCGCCCGCGAAGTTGGTGTTGCGCGGGTCGGCGCCCAGGCGGTTGGACCGCGCGATGAGGTCGGCCGCGGCCGGGTTCGTCGTCGGGCTGGTCTGGCTCATCGGGTCAGGCTCCCCATCCGGCCTGCGCGCCACCGACGCGCTCGGCCACGATCGTCTCGGCGTACCCCGACGCGGCGTAAGCGCGCATCGGGTCGGGCTCCAGGCCCTGGCTCTCGCGCAGCTCGGCGAGCAGCGGGCGCACGTCGGTGTTGTAGGCGTCCATCAGGGCGCCGTTGGCCCCGAGCACGTCGCCCGACTGCTGCGCGGCGTGCAGCGCCTCCCGGTCGACGAGCAGCGCCTTGGCCGTCGCCTCCTGGACGTTCATCACGGACCGGATCTGGGCCGGGATCTTGGGCTCGATGTTGTGGCACTGGTCGAGCATGAAGTTCACGCCCGAGTCGGGGCGCAGGGCGTCGGCCGCGACGATCTCGTTCATGATCCGGAAGAGCTGGAACGGGTCCGCCGCCCCGACCATGAGGTCGTCGTCCGCGTAGAAGCGGCTGTTGAAGTCGAACGCGCCCAGGCGGCCCACCCGCAGCAGCTGCGCGACGATGAACTCGATGTTGGTGCCGGGCGCGTGGTGGCCGGTGTCGAGCACGACCATCGCCTGCGGACCCAGCGCGAGGCAGTGCAGGAGCGACGTGCCCCAGTCCGGCACGTCGGTCGCGTAGAACGCGGGCTCGAAGAACTTGTACTCGAGGATGATCCGGTGCTCGGGGTCCAGGCCCGCGTAGATCTCCGCGAGCCCCTCCGCGAGGCGGTCCTGACGCGCGCGCAGGTCGTCCTGGCCGGGGTAGTTGAGGCCGTCGGGGAGCCAGATCTTCAGGTCGCGCGAGCCGGTCGCGCGCATGATGTCGAGGCACTCGCGGTGGTGGGCCACGGCCTTGGCGCGCACGCGGGGGTCGGGGTGCGTGAGCGACCCGAGCATGTAGTCGTCGTCCTGGAACAGGTTCGAGTTGATCGCGCCGATGGTCACGCCCTGGTCGGCCGCGTGCGCCGCGAGGTGGGCGTAGCCCTCGACCTTGTCCCACGGGATGTGCAGCGAGACGCGCGGCGCGGCGCCCGTGTACCGGTGCACCTGGGCGGCGTCGGCGATCTTCTCGTAGGGGTCGCGCGGCACGCCGGCCTGCGCGAACACCTTGAACCGCGTGCCGCTGTTCCCGAAGGCCCAGCTCGGCAGCTCGATGGTCTGCTCGGTGAGTGCCGCGAGGGCCGCGGCCCGTCGCCCGGCAGCCGATGACGTCGTCGTCCCGGTGCTCACAGTGTCTACTCCTCGAATGAAACGTTTCACGAACGATAGGCGCCCCACCGAACCGGGTCAACCGCCCCGCCCCCGCTCCACGCCCCGCCGCCGACCGCCCGCCGCCGACCCCCCGCCGCCGACCCCCCGCCCCCCGCCGCCGACCCCCCGCCGCCGACCCCCCGCCGCCGACCCCCGCCCCGGTTTTGGCACCGATCAGGGCGTCGGAGCACCCAGATCGGCCCCAAAAGCGGGTCAGCGGGCGGCCGGTCGTGGACGGCGGTCGCTGCGGGTGAGGCGGGTGAGGCGACCGCCGGTCACCCGCCCCGCCGCCGACCACCCGCCGCGTTTTGGCGCCGATCCCCGCCCTCGCCGGTCGAACGGCCCAGTTCTGGCACCGATCCGGGCGTCCGGGCACCCGGATCGGCACCAAAACCGGTCAGCGGGCGGCCGGGGTGGGGGGCGAGGGGGTGGGCGGGGTGGGGGTGGGCGGGGTGGGGGTGGGCGGGGTGGGGGTGGGCGGGGTGGGCGTGGGCGGGGTGGGGGTGGGCGGGGTTGCGGCGGCGAGCTGGGCGTCGAGGTCGAAGACCGTCTCGAGCGGGACGAAGCCTTCGTCCGGGGGCCCGTCGGAGCCGAAGAGCTCGGCCATCTCGGCCTGCCAGCGCGCGTTGACCTCACGCAGGGCCATGGCGTCGCGGGCGGCGTCGAAGTCGTCGACGTCGACCACCCCGACGAGCAGGCCGTCCGGCGCGAGGTGCAGGGTGTAGTCGCGCCACCCCGTCTCGTGCAGCGCCTGGAGCATCTCGGGCCACACCTCGGCGTGCCGTCGCCGGTACGCCGCCACCTGGTCGGGACGGATGCGGGACACGAAGCACACGCGAGCCATGGGACCTCCAGCGGCGACCCGTGTGCGCCGTCTCGTCCTTGAACCGTTCCACGGGCACAATGACCGTACCGATCCCGGAGGACCCATGGCCCGCACACCTCGCCGGGGCGCCGTGCGCGCCAGCATCGGCGACGTCGCGCGCCAGGCCGGCGTCTCGCTCGGCACCGTCTCGAACGTCCTCAACCGCCCCGAGCGGGTCTCCCCCACGACGCGCGAGAAGGTCCAGGCGGCCATCGAGGAGCTGTCCTTCGTGCCCAACGGCAGCGCGCGCCAGCTGCGCGCGGGCACCATCACCACCGTCGGCGCCGTCCTGCTCGACATCGCCAACCCGTTCTTCACCGAGGTCGCGCGCGGCGTCGAGGACCGGCTGGCCCAGGACGACCACATGCTCATGCTCGCGAGCTCCGACGAGGACCCGGCGCGCGAGGCGCGCTACCTGCGGCTCTTCGAGGAGCACGGCGTCCTCGGGCTCCTGGTCACACCCGCGACGGCCGACGTCGACCACCTGCTCGACCTGCACGCGCGCGGCGTCGAGGTGGTGCTGCTCGACCGGCCCTCACCCAGCCCGGAGCTCGCCTCGGTCGCCGTCGACGACGTCGCGGGCGGCGCGATGGCCGTCGAGCACCTGCTCGACCTCGGGCACCGGCGCATCGCGTTCATCAACGGGCCCGCGAGCATCCGCCAGTGCGTCGACCGGCGGGCCGGCGCTGTCGCCGCGCTCGAGGACGCCGGCCTGGACCCGGCCGAGGCGCTCGTCGAGGTGACGGTGCCCTTCCTCAACGCGGAGGGCGGCGAGCGGGGGGCCAACCAGCTCCTGGCGCAGGCAGGCGGACGCGACCGACCGACCGCGCTGTTCTGCGTCAACGACCTCACCGCGCTGGGCGCGATGCGCACCCTGCGATGGGTCCACGGTCTCGACATCCCGCGGGACATCGCCGTCGTGGGCTACGACGACGTCGACTTCGCGTCGATGCTCACGACGCCGCTGACCTCCGTGCGTCAGCCGACGCGCCGCCTCGGCAGCGTGGCGGCCGACCTCCTGCTGCGCTCGCGCGCCGGGGAACCCGCGCCGGACGCGCAGCGCCAGGTGCTCTTCCAGCCCGAGCTGGTGGTCCGCGCCTCCTCGGGCGCGTAGGGATCGACCCGGCCCGACCGCGGCGCCGCAGCGCTGCGGTTGAGCACGTCGAGGGTTCAGGACTTCGAGGTCGGGTCCCCGCGCTCGGCGATGAGCTCGTCGTAGATCGGCGACTGGCTCGCACCCGCCTGCTGACCGCCCTCACGCCGCTCGGGCGGCGTCGACGTCGCCCGCCGTGCGATGTCGGCAAGGCTCATGATGACCTCCGGATGTGATGCACGTGTGAAGATCCTGCCCGCTGAAGGCGCCGCGCGCACGCCGGCGCCCACGGCACCCGCATCCGGGTCAGCCGTCGACCCCCGCGAGCCGCAGGGCCCAGCGCCGCTCGACGGACACGGTCGCGAGCGCGAGGAGGCCGCCCGCGACGATGGCGAGCGGCAGGAGCATCCACACCAGCACCCCGGAGGCGATGGCCGCGGAGAGCAGCAGGGCGGAACCGACGAGGTCGGCCCCGCTCACGCGCGCCGCCTCCCGCAGCGCGGGCCCCGGGCGCGTGCCCGGCTCCCACGTGCCGCACGCGCGCAGCACGACGACGGCGCCCACGGCGGCCACGGCGGCGACGACGACCAGCACCGCGGTGCCGCCGGGCAGCGCGCCGGAGCGCGCGAGCACGACGTCGATCGCGACGAGCAGGACCAGGAGCGGGACGCCCAGCGCGAGCGCCCACCAGTCCCGCAGGGCGCGGCCGGTGTCCCGCACGACCGTCCGCACGGGCGGCTCGGCGAACCCGTCCGCGCCGCGCCGCACCCGCCGCGCGCCCGCGGCGAGGGCGGGCACCGCCGTCACGACGGGCAGGCTCAGCACCGCCACCACCGCACCGACGACGAGCACCTCGCTGATCAGCTCCAGGCGAGAGCTTCCGGGAACGCGCACTGCCACCTCCTTGGTCGCCGCCATCATCCCTTGAGCGCCGCGGGAGGCCGCTACCGTGCTCGGATGGCCATCGCCCCCACCGTCCTGCACCTCGCCGAGCGCACGTACTGGGACGCCGCCCGCGAGCGCGGCGTGTACGAGCGATCGACCCGGGGCGCGTCGTTCGAGCAGGTCGGCTACGTCCACGCCGCGACGCCCGCCCAGCTGCCGGCCGTCGGGGCCGCCGTCCACGGCGACGACGCCGCCGCCGACCTCGTGCTGCTGGTCGTGGACCTCGACCGACTCGCCCGGCACGGCGTCGAGGTGCGGTGGGAGAACCTGGAGGGCGGCGAGGAGCGCTACCCGCACCTGTACGCGCCGCTCCCGGTCGAGGCGGTCGTCCGGACGCTCGCGGTCCCCGAGGCCGACGGGGGCGGCGCGGACTGGGCAGCCCTCGTCGCGGCCGTGCGCGGATGAGCGCCGGGCTGGACCGCGCGACGGCGGCGCTGCGGCCGTGGACCGTGCAGGACGCGCCGGCGCTGCGCGACGCCGTGGCCCAGAGCCCGGACCTCGCGACCCAGCTGGGCGGCGCGGCCCTGCGCACCGTCGAGGACTGCGCGGACTACATCACGGCGCACCTGCTCGACCGCGGCCTGCACGCGATCACGGTCGACGGCGTCGCGGTCAGCACGGTCGGCATCAGCCACCTCGACCCGCGCCACGACACGGCGTGGACGTCGTACTGGCTCACCGCGAGCGCACGCGGCCGCGGCCTCGCGACCCGCGCCGTGGCGACCGTCGCCCGCTGGGCCTTCGACGAGCTCGGCCTCTTCCGCCTCGAGCTCGGGCACCGGGTCAACAACCCGGCGTCGTGCCGCGTGGCGACCGCCGCCGGGTTCACCGCCGAGGGCATCGAGCGGGCGAAGCTGCGCTACGGCGCCGAGCGGTTCGACGTCGAGACCCACGCGCGGCTGCGCACGGATCCCCGGCCGGAGATCGAGCCGCTCGCCCTCGCCCGCTGACGGCGGGGCCCCCAGGGCCGCCAGAGGCCGCCGTCAGCGACCCGTGCCGTCGACCGCGTGCTCCTCGATCGCCGCGAGCTCGTCGGCCGTGAGCGGCGCGGCCCGGAGCGCGGCGACGTTGTCCTCGAGCTGCGCGACGCTGCTCGCGCCGATGAGGGCCGACGTGATCCGCTCGTCGCGCAGCACCCACGACAGCGCGAGCTGCGCGAGGCTCTGACCGCGCTCCGCCGCCATGTCGTTGAGCGCGCGCGCCCGCGCGAGGTAGGTCTGGGAGATCCGCTCGGCGGTGAGGAAGTGCCCGACGGCGGCGCGCGAGTCGGCCGGCACCTCGCCCGACAGGTAGCGGTCGGTGAGGAGCCCCTGCGCGAGCGGCGAGAACACGATGGTCCCGATGCCGAGGTCCCCGACGACGTCGAGCAGCGTCTCGGTCTCCCCCTCGGCGACGCGCTCGACGTGCCGGTTGAACATCGAGTAGGAGGGCTGGTGGATGAGCAGCGGCGTCCCGAGCTCGCCCAGCACGCGTGCCGCCTCGCGCGTCTGCGACGGCGAGTAGTTCGAGATGCCCGCGTAGAGCGCCTTGCCGCTGGTCACGGCCGTGTGGAGCGCGCCCATCGTCTCCTCGATCGGGGTCGAGGGGTCGGGCCGGTGGGAGTAGAAGATGTCGACCCGGTCGAGCCCCATGCGCGCGAGCGACTGGTCGAGCGAGGACAGCAGGTACTTGCGCGAGCCGCCGTCGCCGTACGGGCCCGGCCACATGTCGTAGCCGGCCTTGGTCGAGATGACGAGCTCGTCGCGGTACGGCCGCAGGTCTCTCGCGAGCACGTGGCCGAACGCCTCCTCGGCCGAGCCCGGGGGCGGGCCGTAGTTGTTGGCGAGGTCGATGTGCGTGATGCCGAGGTCGAACGCGCGCAGCAGGATCGCGCGCTGCGTCTCGAACGGCTTGGTGTGCCCGAAGTTGTGCCACAGGCCGAGCGAGAGCTCCGGCAGGTCGAGCCCGCTGCGGCCCGTGCGGCGGTACGTCATCGAGTCGTAGCGGTCGTCGGCGGCGACGTGGGGAGTCATGGGCCCACGCTAGTGCGGCGCGACGACGGTGGCCGCCGGCGGGCCTGCGAGACTTCCCCCGTGCTCCACGTCATGTTCTTCGAGCCCCGCATCGCCGGGAACACCGGCAGCGCCATCCGCACCTCCGCGGCGACGGGCTCGGCGCTGCACCTCGTCGAGCCGCTCGGCTTCGACCTGTCCGAGCCCAAGCTGCGCCGTGCCGGCCTCGACTACCACGACCTCGCGCACGTCGTCGTGCACCCGGACCTGGCGACCGCGCTCGACGCCCTGCCCGACGCGCGCGTCTTCGCCTTCACCACGCACGCGACGGAGCGCTTCACCGACGTCGGGTACCGCGACGGCGACGTGCTGCTCTTCGGCCCGGAGCCCACGGGCCTGCCCGACGACGTCGTGGCCCACCCGCGCATCACGCAGCAGCTGCGCATCCCGATGCTGCCGGGCCGCCGCTCGCTGAACCTGTCGAACTCGGCGGCGCTGGCCGTCTACGAGGCCTGGCGCCAGCTCGGGTTCCCCGGCGGCGTCTGAGCCTCAGCGCACCGGGATGTCGGTGAGCCGGAACGGCGCCTGACCGAGCCCGCCGCCGACCTGCACGGCGATCTCGTCCAGCTCGCCGACGTCGGGGTAGACGATGCTGAAGGTGCGCGTGGCGCCCGGTGCCATGTCGCTGAGCGTCTCGAGGTCGGTCAGCGGCAGCCACTGCTCCTTGCCGCTCTCGCTCACCGCGTCGAGGTAGTCCATCGGGTACACGGCCGTCGCACCGCGCAGCAGGACCACGCCGGACGCGGAGCGCTGCGGCGCGAAGCTGGCGCCCCGGTAGCTCCAGACGCTGGACAGGAACGAGACGCCGTGGAGCGCGCGCTCGTCCACGGCGGCGACCTCCAGGTCGAGGACGAGGTGCCCGTCGACCCGGCGGGCCTGCGGCGCCGTGACGCGGTGCGTACCGCCGGCGTAGGCGACGAGCACCCCCTCGGCGCCGGTCCCGACCGGCCCGTCCTCGAACGGCGGCAGCTCCCCGCCCGTCTGGACCTCGACGGTCTGCGTGATCTGCGACGCGAGCGTCAGCGCGACGCGCCGGTTCTGGGCACGGCTCGCGTCGTCGGTGTTGGGGACGAGCGGCTCGGACTCGCCGCGGCCCTCGGCGACGATCTCGAACCGGTCCGTGTCGACGCGCTCGGCGAGCGCCGCGGCCACGGCCTGCGCGCGCCGCACCGACAGGTCCTGGTTGTAGGCGTCGTCCAGGACGTCGTCGGTGTGGCCGACGACCGTCACCGTCCCCGGCTCACGACCGGCGAGGTGGCCCGCGGCGACGTCGAGCGCCGCCTGCGCACCCTCGGTGAGGTCGGCCGAGTCGACGGCGAACAGCACGTCGGACCCGAGCGTGACCTGGACCTCCTCGGTCGTCGTCAGCGTCTGCACGGCGCCGGCGAGCTCGGCGGTGAACGACTCGAGGCCCGCGACCGGCGCCTCGACGACCGTCTCCAGGACGAGCCGCTCGGTCGGCTCCTCCGGCGTGTCGCCGGGCGCGTCCGGCTCGGGCACCTCGCCCTCGACGACGGGGACCTCGGGCAGGTACGGCCCCCCGGGCAGGAACAGGCCCATCGACGTGACGTCCGCCGGTGGCGCGGCGTACGCGGTCTGCACCCGCAGCGTCGTCCCCGGGTAGAGCGCGACGGCGCCGTCCACCGTGGTGACGGCGTAGCCGCCCGGGTCGGTCGCGACGGTGTGCACCACGTCGCGCTCGAGGTCCACCAGGCGCACGCCGGCGAGCACGGGCAGGGTCAGCACGCCGGTGCCGCCCAGCGCCAGGCCCAGCAGGATCGGGTCCTCGCCGACGTCCGGCATCGTCAGGTCCAGCGTGAGCACCGCATGGTCGCCGGTCCGCACGACCGGCAGGACCTCGACCTCGACGTCCACGCCGTCGAGGTGCAGCGTTGAGGTGGCCGCCACGGCGCTCGTGTCCACCGGCGTGGGCGTCGGCGACGCCGGGACCGGGTCGGGGCCGGACCCCTCGCCTCCGCCGCCGCAGGCGGCCAGCAGTGCCACGCTCAGGGCGAGGGCGGCTCCTCGAACGGCAGGGCGGCGCATGCGGTCTCCTGTCTCGCGGGATCGCCGCACACCGTAGCGTCCATGGTCATCTCACGCCCGGTGGAGCCGGGCGTCGAGCGGCGGGTGCTCGAACCCGGTGTCGAGCACCCAGCGCCAGGCGTCCGCGACGGACTCCTCGACCGGCCGCGTCGGCAGGCCGAGCTCGCGCGCCCGGTCGGTCGCGACGTCCCAGGCGGTACGGGCGACGTCGTCGGGCAGCCAGAACGGCAGGTCCCGCCAGGGCTCCACGCCCGCGGCGAGCAGCGCCTCCTCGGGCACCGGGACGAGCGCCGCCGGGGTGCCGCCCGCCGCGGCCACCGCGGCGCGGCACGCCTCGAGCATCCCGTGGAAGGTCGTCATCCCCGCGGGCCCGGTCGCGGTGACCGGCCCCGCCGGCATCGCCTCACCGCGCTCGACCATCGCGACGAGCCACCCCGCCAGGTCGCGCGCGTCCACGAAGGCCACGGGGACGTCGGAGGCGGGCACGGTGACGCGGTCCTGCGTCGCGATCCGGTGCAGCCACGAGGTCAGTCGCCGGGTGCCGTCGCCCGGCCCGATGATGAGCCCCGCCCGGGCGGCGAGCAGCCGGTCGCCGAACCCCGCCGCGAGCACCCGCTCGCTCTGCGCCTTCATGGGCCCGTAGTCGTCGAGGTCCGCGTCCGGGCCGAAGGTCGGGTCGTCCTCGCCCCGCACCGGGCCGGGCGGCCACCCGGAGTAGGCGCTGATGCTGCTGACGTACGCGTACGCCGGGACGTCCGCGAGCGCCGCCGCCGCGGCCTGCGCGCCCGCGACGGTGTAGCCGCACGAGTCGACGACGGCGTCGGGCACCCAGTCCCCCAGCGAGGCGAGCGCCGCGCGCAGGGCGTCGGCGTCGTCGCGGTCCGCGTGCAGGGCCCGGACCCCGGGCGGCAGTGCCCCGGGGCGCCGGCTCAGCCCGACGACGTCGTGACCGCGCGCGGCCGCCACCCGCACCACGGCGCCGCTGAGGAACCCCGTCGCACCGATTGCGAGCAGCCTCACGTCGGCCAGTGTCGCTCATGTGAGCGCAAACATGATGTGATCTGCACATGAGCGAGTCGACGACGACGCGTGCGCGCGTGATCATGCACCCGGACTTCACCGTCGGTCCCGTGGACCGACGCCTCTTCGGCTCGTTCGTCGAGCACCTGGGCCGCGCGGTCTACACCGGCATCCATGAGCCCGACCACCCGACGGCCGACGAGCACGGCTTCCGGCAGGACGTGGCCGACCTCACGCGCGAGCTCGGGGCCACCGTCGTGCGCTACCCGGGCGGCAACTTCGTCTCCAACTACGTGTGGGAGGACGGCGTCGGGCCGGTCGCCGAGCGCAAGCCCTTCATCGACCTCGCGTGGCGCACGGTCGAGCCGAACCTCGTGGGCACCGACGAGTTCCTGCAGTGGGCCGAGCGCATGGGCGTCGAGCCGATGATGGCGGTCAACCTCGGCACGCGCGGCGTCGCCGAGGCGGCCGCACTGGTCGAGTACTGCAACGGGGAGGCCGGGTCGCGGTGGGCCGACCTGCGCATCGCGAACGGCCGCACCGAGCCCTACGGGGTGCGCCTGTGGTGCCTGGGCAACGAGATGGACGGCCCCTGGCAGATCGGCCACACGAGCGCCGACGAGTACGGCCGCCTCGCGGCCCAGGCCGGCCACGCCATGCGCCTGGTGGACCCCAGCATCGAGCTCGTGGCGTGCGGCTCGTCGTCGATGGAGATGGACACGTTCGGCGCGTGGGAGCGCACCGTCCTGGAGCACTGCTGGGACGTCGTCGACCACATCTCGATGCACGCCTACTACGAGGAGATGGACGGCGACCGCGCGACCTTCCTCGCGTCGGGCACGGCGATGGACACGTTCATCCGCCGGGTGGAGGCGTCCGCCGACGCCGTGGCCGCCCGCCGCCGGTCCGACAAGCGCATGACCATCTCGTTCGACGAGTGGAACGTCTGGTACCTCAAGACCCGGTTCCCGGGCGAGTCGAACCTGCCGCTCCAGCGCGACGCCCCGCGCATCATCGAGGACGTGTACTCGGGCCTCGACGCCGTCGTCGTCGGCGACCTGCTCGTGACGCTCCTCAACCACGCCGACCGGATCGCCGTCGCGTGCCTGGCGCAGCTCGTCAACGTCATCGCACCGATCATGACCGAGCCCGGCGGCGAGGCGTGGCGCCAGCCCACCTTCCACCCGTTCGCGGCGACGGCGCGGCTCGCGTCGGGCTCGGCCCTGGACCTGCGCGTCGAGTCCCCCACGACGACGACGCGCCACGGCGAGACGCCGCTGGTCACTGCTGCCGCGACGTGGGACGAGGCGACGGGTCGCTTCGCGCTCTTCTGCACCAACCGCTCGCCGGAGCCGGTCGAGGTGACGCTCGAGCACACCGGGCTGGACGTCCGGCTCGGCACCGGCACGCGGCTGGTGGCGGACCACGAGCCCGCGGTCGCGGGCCCGGAGCACGCCGCCCGCGTGGCCGAGCGCTGCCTGAGCAGCGTCCCGGCCCCCGGGTCGAGCACCCTCACCCTCGCCCCCGAGTCCTGGACCGCCTGGGAGGGCACAGCCGCGCGCGGCTGAAGATGCGGCCCCTCGGCGCGGCTGTGAGGCTCGTGCCATGCCGCGCTCCGACCTGACGCGCCAGATCGGCGTCCTCGTCCTGTCCCTCCTCGCGATCGCCGGCGCGTTCCTCGGGTCCGGCGCGCTCGGAGGGACGCCGGTCGCGGAGGCGGCCGACGGCGCGCTCTCGGCCACGGCCACGCCCGTCGCCCCCGGCTCGCCCGCCTTCTCGATCTGGTCGGTGATCTACACGGGCCTGCTCGCGTACGCCGTCTGGCAGGTGCTGCCCGCCCAGCGCACGGACGCGCGCCAGCGCCGGACCGGCTGGCTGGCGGCCGCGTCGATGCTGCTCAACGCGGCGTGGATCGGCGTCGTGCAGGCCGGGATCCTGTGGCTGAGCGTCGCGGTGATCGTCGCGCTGCTCGTCGTGCTGGTGCTGCTGATGACCGTGCTCCGCGAGGTGCCCCCGCGCTCGCGGCTCGAGACGCTGGTGGTCGACGGCACCTTCGGGCTGTACCTGGGCTGGGTGACCATCGCCACCATCGCGAACACGGCCGCCGCCCTGGCCGCGTCCGACGTCGGCGAGCTCGGCCTGGGCGCGACCGGCTGGTCGGTCGTCCTGCTCGCGGCGGCGGCCGCCATCGGCCTGGCCTATGCGCTGTGGACCCGCGGCCGCATCGCCGTCGCCCTCGCCCTCGCGTGGGGCCTGACGTGGGTGGCCATCGCCCGGACGACGGACGAGCCGCGCGACACCGCGGTCGCCGTCGCCGCGGGGATCGCGGCGGCCGTGACGCTCGGGTCGGCCGTCGTGGTCCGGCTCACGCGTCGGCCGGCACCTCGCCGCTGACCCATGCGCGGACGGGCCCCGTGGTCGTGGGCCCGAACGCGACGTTGGCCTCGCCCGTGACCGTGAGGTCCTCGTCGTCGCGCGAGACCCGCACGTCCGCGACGAACGGCGTCTCGATCAGGCGCACCGTCACCCGCAGGTCGCCGTGGTCGTCCACGCGCGCCGCGGCCACGACGGGCTCGCGGTGGCCCGGCCGCGCGGGCAGGTCCCACGGGAGCGTGATCTCGTCGGGGTGCCAGCGGCCGTGCGGGGCCGGGACCGTCTGCCAGGTGTCCCCCACACCGAAGGACACGAGGGTGTGCTGGTCCCCCGTCATGACGCGCAGGCCCGTCACGCCGGACGGGTTCGGGTCCACGACCGCCTCGATGGCGCCCCGCCAGGGCCCGGCGTGCGGCGGACGGCCGAGGGGCGGGTCGTGCCGCAGTGACCCGAGGCGCTCGACCAGGCGCGCGTGGGCGGCCGGGTCGGGCGGCAGGGGCGCGCTCGCGACCGCGGGGAGCAGGTGGGCCCAGATGGCGTCGAGCACGCCCTGCATGTCCGGCGTCCCGCCCGTGATCGCGACGACCGTCTCCTGGTCCGGCAGCACGACGCAGAACTGCCCGAACGCGCCGTCCCCCCGGAAGGAGCCGTGCCGCCCGCGCCACAGCTGGTAGCCGTAGCCCTGGTCCCAGTCCACGGTGGTCCCGACCGACGGCGTGCGCGCGGCGCTCGCGCGGGCGACCCAGCCCTCGGGCAGGAGCCGCCGGCCGCGCCAGACGCCGTCGCACCGCAGGAGCTCGCCCAGGCGCGCGACGTCCTCGGTGCGCGCGGCCAGGCCGAAGCCGCCCGCGTCGAACCCGGTCGGCGCCTGCTCCCACGTCGCGCCGGCGATGCCGAGCGGGTCGAGGAGACGGGGCGTGAGGTAGTCGAGCAGCCGCTGGCCCGTGACGCGCTGGACCACGGCCGAGAGCATCGCCGTCGCGGTCGTGTTGTAGACGAAGTGCGTGCCCGGCTCGTGCTCGACGGGCAGGCTCAGGAACGCCTGCACCCAGTCGTGCTCCGCGATGACGCGCTCGGTCGTGTCCTCGTGGTGCCCGGTCGTCATCGTCAGCAGGTGCTCGAGGCGCATGCGCGCCAGCCGCGGGTCCGGCTCGCCCTCCTCCAGGCTGAGGTGGTCGAGGAGCAGGTCGTCCACGGAGAGCAGGCCCTCGGCCTCCGCGAGCCCGACGGCGATCGCGGTGAACGTCTTGCTCAGCGAGAACAGCTGGTGCGGGCGCTCGGGGCCGTACGGGGCCCACCAGCCCTCGGCGACGACCGCCCCGCGCGTGACCACCACGAGCCCGTGGGGTTCCGGCACCGCCTCGAGGGCGTCGACGAGGGCGAGCAGCGCGGTCGAGGCGACGCCCTGCTCCTCGGGGGTGACGCGCGGCAGGGCGAGGTCGTCTTCGGGCATGGTGCTCAGCGTGCCACCGGACCGCTCGACCCGCGCACCACCAGGTGGGTGGCGAGGGCGGGTGACCTTACCCTCGGGCGCATGACGAACCCCGCCTGGCTCCCGGACCGCGCCTTCGCCTGGATCGGCGCCCAGCGGGTCGCCGTCGTCGGTGACGGCGAGGTCGTCCAGACCGTCCGCGACGAGGTCGAGCGCGCGGCCGCCCGGTGGGGGGGCGCCCTGCTCCGCGAGACCGCGGGCGCCGAGGTCGTCCTGACGACCGGCCACGACGGCGTGGGCGAGGAGGGCTTCGAGGTCACGCGCGAGGACGACGTCGTCGTCGTGCGTGCGGGCGGCGGGCCGGGCCTGCTCTACGGGCTGCACCACCTGGTGCGGCACGCCGCCGGCGGCGCCCCAGGCCCGGGGTTCCTCGGGCGGCACGAGCCGGTCGAGCCGATCCGCATGCTCGACCACTGGGACAACCTGAGCGTGCACCCGGTCATGGGGCACGTCGAGCGCGGGTACGCGGGCGACTCGATCTTCTGGCTCGACGGCAGGCTGCGCGCGGACCTCACGCGGGTGCGCGAGTACGCGCGCCTGCTCGGCGCCACGGGCGTCAACCGGGTGAGCGTCAACAACGTCAACGTCGGCCGGGCCGAGGCGCACCTGCTCACCGACGGCCTGGACGACGTCGCGGCGCTCGCGGCGATCTTCCGGCGCCACGGCATCCGGACCCACCTGTCCGTCTCGTTCGCGGCCCCCGTGACTGTCGGCGGCCTGGCGACGTCGGACCCGCTCGACGACGACGTGCGCGCGTGGTGGACCCGCGCGGCCGCGGCCGTGTGGGCCCGCATCCCCGACTTCGGCGGCTTCGTCGTCAAGGCGGACTCCGAGGGGCAGCCCGGCCCGTTCGCGTACGGCCGCGACCACGCCGACGGCGCGAACCTGCTCGCGCGCGCGGTCGCACCGCACGGCGGCACCGTCTTCTGGCGCGCCTTCGTCTACGACCACCGCCAGGACTGGCGCGACCGCTCGACCGACCGCGCGCGGGCGGCGTACGACCACTTCGCGCCGCTCGACGGCCGGTTCGACGAGAACGTCGTGCTCCAGGTCAAGTACGGTCCGATCGACTTCCAGACGCGCGAGCCGATCTCCCCGGTCATCGCGGCCGTGCCGCGCACGCGCCTCGCGGTGGAGCTGCAGATCACGCAGGAGTACACGGGGCAGCAGCGGCACGTGTGCTGGCTGGGCCCGCAGTGGTCCGAGGTGCTCGGGTTCCGGCCCTGGGGCGCCGGCACGACCGTCGCGGACCTCGCGGCCGGGCACGGGCCGGGCGGGCGCGGCGCCGGCCTCGTGGCCGTCTCCAACGTCGGCACGGACGAGTTCTGGACCGGCCACCCCCTCGCACAGGCGAACCTCTACGCGTTCGGCCGCCTCGCGTGGGACCCGACGCTGCCCGCCGTCGACGTCCTCGACGAGTGGATCGGCCTCACGTTCGGCGACGACCCCGAGCTCCGGGCCGCCCTGCACGACGTCATGGACGGCTCGTGGCGCACCTACGAGGACTACACCGCACCGCTCGGCGTCGGCTTCATGGTGCGGCCCGGCCACCACTACGGGCCCGACGTCGACGGGTACGAGTACACGCCATGGGGCACCTACCACTTCGCGGACCGCGACGGCATCGGTGTCGACCGCACGCGCGCCACGGGCACCGGGTACACCGGTCAGTACCCGGAGCCGTGGCGCGACGTCTACGAGTCGCTGACCGAGTGCCCGGACGAGCTCCTGCTGTTCTTCCACCACGTCCCGTGGACGCACGTGCTGCACAGCGGCGTGGGCGTCGCCCAGCACGTCTACGACACTCACTTCCGTGGCGTCGAGGCCGTCGACGCGATGGCCGAGCGGTGGGCCGGGCTCGAGGGCGTCGTGCCCGACGACGTCTTCGCGCGCGTCACCGAGCGCCTGGCCGAGCAGCGGCGCAGCGCGCGCGAGTGGCGCGACCAGCTCAACACGTACGTCCTGCGCAAGTCCGGCGTCCCCGACGCCCACGGGCGCCGCATCCACTGACGCGTCAGGCCACGCAGAACTCGTTGCCCTCGGGGTCCGCCAGGGTCGTCCAGGTGCTCTGCGGCCCCTCCGAGCCCGTGTGCAGGAAGGTCGCGCCCCGCTCGAGGAGGCGGGCGACGACGGCGTCGGCGTCCCCGTCCCCGGGGCGCAGGTCGAGGTGCATGCGGTTCTTGACGGTCTTGCCCTCGGGCACGAGCTGGAACAGCATCCGCGCCGCCGGACCCGCGCCGTCCGGGTGGCCGATCGCGGCGCCGGTGCGCCAGACGAGGACGCCCCGGTGCGTGGTGGTGTCCGCCTCGGACGCGTGGCCCTGGGACACCATGGACCGGATGAAGTCCGGGTCCGACGGCTCGACCTCCCAGCCGAGCGTCTCCGCCCACCAGTCCGCGAGCGCGTGCGGGTCGGCGCAGTCCACCGTCACCTGGAAGCTCATCGCCATGGACCGACGATAGGACCGCCTACGCCATGGCGGAAGGCTTCACGAAGCGCTCGCGCACGCGATCGGCGAGGCGCCGCTCGTCGCGCGCTAGCCTCGCCGCAGAATGTTGCGAGGATGTCCGTCCCGACCAAGATCGACCTCGCCGTCGAGCTGGTGGCGCGCGAGAGCACCGGGCCGCCGCCCGACGCCGTCCGACGCGACGCACCCGCGACCGCGAGCCCGCCCAGCAGCCCACCAACCCGACCCTGCCGAGACCCCCGGAGGCGCGCCCGTGGCGCTGTTCGACCTGCCGCTCGACCGACTCGAGACGTACCGCCCGGACGTCACCGAGCCCGAAGGCCTCGACGCGTTCTGGGGCGCGACGCTCGACGACGCCCGCACGCACGCCGTGCTCGCGGACGTCCGACCGGTCGACACCGCGCTGCAGACCGTGCGGACCTGGGACGTGACGTTCACGGGCGCCCACGGGCACCCGATCCGCGCCTGGTACTCCCGCCCCGCCGGCGCCGACGGCGCCGCGCTGCCCGCCGTGGTCGAGTACCTCGGCTACGGCCGCGGACGCAGCTACCCGCAGGAGCGGCTGGCGTGGGCCTCGGCGGGGTACGCGCACCTGCTCATGGACACGCGGGGGCAGGGCAGCCAGTACGGCTCCGGCGGGCACACCGCCGACCCCGTCGGCTCGGATCCCGCGGCGCCCGGCTTCGTGACGCGGGGCATCCTGGAGCCGTCGACGTACTACTACGTCCGGCTCATCACCGACGCCGTGCGGGCGGTGGACGCGGTGCGCGCGCTCGACGGCGTCGACCCGGAGCGGGTCGCGATCGTGGGCAACAGCCAGGGCGGCGGGCTCGCGGCCGCGGTCGCCGGCCTCGTGCCGGACCTCGTCGCCGCCATGGTCAGCTCCCCGTTCCTCTGCCACGTGCGGCGCGCGCTCGGCCTCACCGACGCCGACCCCTACGCCGAGGTGGTCCGCTTCCTCGCCGTGCACCGCGGCGCGGAGGACCAGGTGCTCCGCACGCTCGACCACGTGGACGGCATGCACCTCGCCCGCCGCGCCCGGGCGGCGACCCTCTTCGCGACCGGGCTGCGGGACACGATCTGCCCGCCCTCGACCGCGTTCGCGACCTACAACCACTGGGGCGCGCTGACCGGATCGGAGCCGGACCGCGAGATCGCCGTCTACCCGTACAACCACCACGAGGGCGGCGAGGCGGCGCACGCCGACCGCCAGCTCCGCTGGCTGCGCGCTCGGATGCCGTCGCCCACCCTCTGAGCCAGAGCCCCTCCCGGCCGCACGGCCGGCACGGCCGGCGCGGTCGGCGTGGTCGGCGTGGTCGGCACGGGCGGCACGGTCGGCACGGTCGGCACGGTCGGCACGGTCGGCACGGTCGGCACGGTCGGCACGGTCGGCACGGATCGAGACGACCCGGGTGGCCGATCGCGAGGCCCGTGCGCCGGACGAGGACGCCGCGGTGCGTGGTGGTGTCCGCCTCGGAGGACGGCCAGGATGGACCGACCCGCACGGCTCGGCGGAGGGTGGACGGCGATGCGGCCCAGGACGACGCACGACTGGACGGCGAGCGTGGACGTGGGGCACCTGGCGCTCATCCGCGCCGACCCCGCGCGGTACGCGCCGGGCGGCGCACGCCACCTCGTGCTCGAGGCGGTCGCGTACCCGCTCGACGAGGCGCTCGCCGTCGGCCGCGGTAGGTGCGTGGTGACCCTGCACGCCGACGGGTCCGTGTCCGTCGCCGACGACGGCCGGGGCACCGACACGCGCCGTGGCCCGGACGGCGCGCCGGTCCGCAAGCCGGTCATGGCAACCCGCGACCTGCGGTTCTTCGACGCCGTCGAGCCGCCGCTCCTGCCCGACGGTCACGTCCGCCGCGGCATGTCCGTCGTGGCGGCACTGTCGACCTGGCTCGTCCACACGAACCGCCGCGCGGAGGGCACCTGGACCCAGCGGTACGAGCGCGGCGTCCCCGTCACCGACCTGGTCCCGGGTGGCACCGAGGACATCGGCACGGGCACGGGCACCGGCACCGGCACCGGCACCGGCACCGGCACCGGCACGACAGTGCGCTTCAGGCCCGACGCCGCACTCGTCGGCCCGTCCCCCGTCTCGGCGGCGGAGCTCAGGGCCTACCCCTGGCCCGGCCCGCTTGTGCTGGAGGTGACGGACCTGCGCCACGACGCGGCGGACCCACCGCCCTCCTAGCGAGCGTCGAGCGGTTGAGCGGAGGACGCGCGGCGCGCCCGTCAGTCGGGCGTCGGGTCGGCCACCGTCGACGGTCCACCTGGTGGGTCTCCCCGCGGTGGTGGCACGGGCGGATCGTGCGCCGGCGGCCGGTGATGGAGCCGCCCGGTGGGCGCGCGCCAGGTCGTCGTGCCGTCGTCGGCGCGAACCGGCGTCCAGCCGGCATGGGTCTTGGCGCGGTGGTGGTGACGACACAGCGCGTGGAGGTTGTCCAGGCGGGTCTGGGGCTTCGCGTCGCGGTTCGGCCCGTCGCCGCCGCCTCCGTCGGCGCCGCCCCCGCCTCCTCCGCCGCCGCCCTCGTCGGCGCCGTGGTCGTACGCGACGACGTGGTCGACGTCGCAGCGCGCGGCAGGCATGCGGCACCCGGGGAAGGTGCAGGTGCGGTCCCGCAGGACCACGGCGTCGCGCTGGTCCTGCGTCGGTGCGTAGCGGGTGGTCGAGCGGGCCAGCGGCTCGCCGGTCCAGGAGTCCACCAGCAGCGGCTGCCAGGTCGCGCGGGCGGCGATCCGCCGGGCCATCTCCGGAGGGATGGGCCCGTACCCGGCGAGCTCGCCCGGCTCGTCCGTCAGGCCCAGCAGCATCGCGGCGGACGCGGTGACCGCCAGGTGCGGGCGACGGCCCTGCCGGGTCGGCAGCGGGGTCCCGTCGGGGTGCACGCCCGCGTCGAGCCACCGGGTCGTGACGTCCACCAGGGCGTCGGCACGCCGCTGGTCGAGGGTGCGCCCGTCCTGCGGTGCCGCGTCCCCGGCGACCGCCGTCAGGGCGTCGTGGACCGCGCGAGCCTCGTCGGCGGGCAGGTACGCGCCCAGCCAGGCCATGGCGTCCGGCGCGGGCGCGAGCTCGACCCGCCGCTCGGCGCACGCCCGCTCGTGGCGCCGGCGTGCGCCGTCGGGGTCGCGGAGAAGCTCCATCCGGCGCAGCCTGGACCGCAGCTGCGGCGCCGTGCACGACCCGGCGCCGGGAAGCACCGCCGAACTCACCGCCTGCGCCACGTCCTGCGGCAGGCGAGCGAGCTCCTCGCACAGCACCGTCGCCCGCCGCGCATCGATCCGGCCGCCCGCCAGGGCGTCCGCGGCCGCCGGGATGCGCTCCAGCCCCGCGGCCAGCGCGACCTTGTCCTCAGCGACGTGACGCGTCACCGACAGCGCGACCGCGACCTCCTCGGCCAGGAACTCCCCGCGCGCGCCGCGCGGGCGCGAGGACAGCTCCGCGATCACCCGCGCCTGGCCGGCCACCGCCCACGAGACCACGCGTTCCCACGCCGCGATCGCCTCCACCAGCCCCGCCTCGTCGACGTCGGCGGGCTCCAACCCCGCCAGCCGCTCCGCGAGGCCGACACCGGGCTCCGCCTCCGCCAGCTCCGCCGCCACCGGGTGACGCACGGCCCACAGCCACGCGCCGACCTGGGGAGCGACCTCACGCCCACCACCGGCACCACCGGGACGCGGCGCGCCAGCGGCGCTGCCGACAACCCCCGAACTGGACATACCGGCACACTACGGGCGACCACCGACACGACCATGGCCACCCCACACGCGACGACGCCCCGCCCGGATCCCGGGCGGGGCGTCGCCGTCAGGCGGTGCAAGCGGTCAGGAGGCCTGATCCTCGTCCGTCGTCGTCAGCGGCGGCATCGAGGAGACGGCGACCCCGACGGGCTCGACGTCGTCCTGGACGGCGCCCTCCTTGCCGATCCCGCGGAAGATGAACTCCCCGAGCAGGCCCTCCCCCTGCGCGTCCACGACCACGGTCTGCCCCGCGCGCAGCTCGCCGAAGAGGATCTTCTCCGAGAGGTTGTCCTCGATCTCGCGCTGGATCGCGCGGCGCAGCGGCCGGGCACCCAGGACGGGGTCGTAGCCCTTCTCGGCCAGCAGCTTCTTGGCCGCGGGCGTGAGCTCGATGCCCATGTCCTTGTCCTGGAGCCGCTTCTCGAGCCGGGCGATCATCAGGTCGACGATCTTGATGATCTCGTCCTGCGACAGCTGCGGGAACACGACCACGTCGTCGACGCGGTTGAGGAACTCGGGCCGGAAGTGCTGCTTGAGCTCGTCCCCGACCTTCGCCTTCATCCGCTCGTACGACGTCGACAGGTCGCCGCCGGCCTGGAAGCCGGTCTGGACGCCCTTGGCGATGTCACGCGTGCCGAGGTTCGTGGTCATGATGATCACAGTGTTCTTGAAGTCGACCACCCGGCCCTGCGAGTCGGTCAGGCGACCGTCCTCGAGGATCTGCAGCAGCGAGTTGAAGATGTCCGCGTGGGCCTTCTCGACCTCGTCGAAGAGGACCACCGAGAACGGCTTGCGACGCACCTTCTCCGTGAGCTGACCGCCCTCGTCGTACCCGACGTAGCCGGGGGGCGAGCCGAACAGCCGCGAGACCGTGTGCTTCTCCGAGAACTCGGACATGTCGAGCTGGATCAGCGCGTCCTCGTCGCCGAAGAGGAACTCGGCGAGCGCCTTGGCGAGCTCCGTCTTCCCGACACCCGTGGGGCCGGCGAAGATGAAGGAACCGCCCGGACGCTTCGGGTCCTTGAGCCCGGCACGCGTGCGGCGGATCGCCTGGGCGAGGGCCTTGATGGCCTGCTCCTGGCCGATGACCCGCTTGTGCAGCTCGTCCTCCATGTGGAGCAGCCGGCTCGACTCCTCCTCGGTGAGCTTGAACACCGGGATCCCGGTGGCCAGCGCCAGCACCTCGGCGATGAGCTCCTCGTCGACCTCCGCGACCGTGTCGAGGTCGCCCGACTTCCAGGCCTTCTCCTTCTCGGCCCGCTGGAGCCCGAGCTGCTTCTCGACGTCGCGCAGGCGCGCGGCCTTCTCGAAGTCCTGCTCGTCGATCGCCGACTCCTTGTCGCGACGCGCCTCGGCGATCTTGTCGTCGAGCTCGCGCAGCTCCGGCGGTGCCGTCATCCGGCGGATGCGCAGGCGCGCGCCCGCCTCGTCGATGAGGTCGATCGCCTTGTCGGGCAGGAAGCGGTCGTTGACGTAGCGGTCCGCGAGCTGCGCGGCCGCGACCAGCGCGCCGTCGGTGATGGACACCCGGTGGTGCGCCTCGTAGCGGTCCCGCAGGCCCTTGAGGATCTCGATCGCGTGCGACAGCGTCGGCTCCGCGACCTGGATCGGCTGGAAGCGGCGCTCGAGCGCGGCGTCCTTCTCGACGTGCTTGCGGTACTCGTCGAGCGTCGTCGCGCCGATCGTCTGCAGCTCCCCGCGCGCCAGCATCGGCTTGAGGATGCTCGCGGCGTCGATCGCGCCCTCGGCGGCACCCGCACCGACGAGCGTGTGGATCTCGTCGATGAACAGGATGATGTCGCCGCGCGTGCGGATCTCCTTGAGGACCTTCTTCAGGCGCTCCTCGAAGTCGCCGCGGTAGCGCGAGCCGGCCACGAGCGCGCCGAGGTCGAGCGTGTAGAGCTGCTTGTCCTTGAGCGTCTCGGGGACGTCACCGCGCACGATGTCCTGGGCGAGGCCCTCGACGACGGCCGTCTTGCCGACGCCGGGCTCGCCGATCAGCACCGGGTTGTTCTTGGTGCGGCGGGACAGCACCTGCATGACCCGCTCGATCTCCTTGTCCCGGCCGATGACCGGGTCGAGCTTGCCCTCGCGCGCCGCCTGGGTCAGGTTGCGCCCGAACTGGTCGAGCACGGCCGAGCCGGACGGCTGGCCCTCCTGCGGGCCGCCGGCCGAGACCGGCTCCTTGCCCTGGTAGCCGGAGAGCAGCTGGATGACCTGCTGGCGCACGCGGTTGAGGTCGGCGCCCAGCTTGTTGAGCACCTGGGCGGCGACGCCCTCACCCTCGCGGATCAGGCCGAGGAGGATGTGCTCGGTGCCGATGTAGTTGTGGCCCAGCTGCAGCGCCTCGCGCAGGGACAGCTCGAGCACCTTCTTGGCGCGGGGCGTGAACGGGATGTGACCCGACGGGGCCTGCTGGCCCTCGCCGATGATCTCCTGGACCTGCTGACGCACGGCGTCCAGCGAGATCCCGAGCGACTCGAGCGCCTTGGCCGCGACACCCTCACCCTCGTGGATGAGGCCGAGCAGGATGTGCTCGGTCCCGATGTAGTTGTGGTTGAGCATCCGCGCCTCTTCCTGGGCGAGGACGACAACACGGCGGGCTCGGTCCGTGAATCTCTCGAACATGTGGCGCTCCTTGCGACGGCGTTCTGCAAGGCTAACGGCGGGTCTCGCCCGAGGCTTCCGTGTTCGCCGCAGGCGTGACGCCGGGGCCCGGGCCGCGCTCCACGAGGTGGGCGACGACGGCGTCGACCGTCACCGGCGAGGCGAGCACGCGGTGGTGGCCGAGACCCTGGGTGGTCACGAGCCGCGTGTCCGGCCACCGCGCCGCGAGCTCGACCGCCACCCGGTACGGCGTCTCGCGGTCGTCGCGGTCGTGGACCACGAGCGTCGGCGGCGTGACGCCGCGCTCCCCCAGGGGCGCGAGGTCGAAGCCCGCCATCGGCCGGCCCGCGACCTCCTCCAGCGACGCGCGCAGGTGGTCGGCCGTGCGCCCGCCCAGCCGCAGCAGCCCGGTGAACATCGCGACGACGTCCTCGAACCCGTGGTTGGGAGCGACGAGCGCGACCCGCTCGGGGGTCGCCCCGGCCGCGAGCACCTGGCCCACCACCGTGCACCCCATCGAGTGCCCCACCAGCCCGGTGGCGGGCCCGAACCGCTCGAGGGTCGCCTCGAGCGCCTCGACGAACTCCATCACCGTCCCGCGGCGGGGGCCGAGGTACCCGGGGTCGCTGTCCCCGTGGCCGGGCGCGTCGACGGCGATGACGCGGTGACCGGCGTCGACCAGCGGCGCGACGAACGCACCGAGCTGACCTCGCCACCCGCCCCAGCCGTGCACGAGCACGACCGTCGGCCCCTCGCCCCAGGTCTCGACCGCGACGGTGCCGCCGCGCGGGACCGGGACGCGGTGCACGACGCCGCCCGCGGGTCGCCCGTCCTGCCGGCGCGGCACGGCCGGCAGCGTGCACCACAGGTCGAGCGC
Organism: Actinotalea sp. JY-7876; assembly: GCF_014042015.1. Taxonomy (NCBI): domain Bacteria; kingdom Bacillati; phylum Actinomycetota; class Actinomycetes; order Micrococcales; family Cellulomonadaceae; genus Actinotalea; species Actinotalea sp. JY-7876. Next base: position 3,187,361 of record NZ_CP059493.1, read on the forward strand.
GCGGCGATCGGCCGCCGCGGGTGCGACGCGCTCGAGGGCGCGCAGGTGCGCGCGGACCGCGGCGAGCTGCGCCGCCGCCGTCGCCCGGCGACGGGTCCGACGCAACCGCCGCCGCCACGAGGGCGACGCGTACGGGGCGGGAGGGGACGTGACGGACCCGGTCATGCGGTCACCTCGCCCGGGTTCCGGATCGCGGCCAGCAGGGTGTCGACGGCGCGTGCCGTGCGCGCCTCGGCGCGCGGGTCGGCCAGCAACCGGTGGCGGTGGTAGAACCCGAGCATCACGGCGTAGAGGTCGGACGCGAACTGCTCGGCGTCGGCGTCGGGGCGGAACCGGCCGTCCGCGACACCGCCGCGCACGATGCGGGCGAGCGAGGCGTCGAGCTCCCGGTGGTGTTCCACGAGCCGGTCCCGGACCGGACCCGGCCGCTCGTCCAGCTCGGTGCTCGCCTTGACGAAGAGGCAGCCGCCCGGGCGGCGCTCACGCCCGCACGCGATCCAGGCCGCGACGAGCGCCCGCAGGCGCGGCTCTCCCCGGGGCTCCCGGAGCGCGGGCACGACGACGGCTCGCGCGAAGTCCGCCGCGGCGGCGTCGAGCACGGCGAGCTGCAGGGCCTGCTTGGAGCCGAAGTGCGCGTACATCCCGCTCTTGGACATCTCCACCTCGGTGGCGAGCGCCCCGATGGTCAAGCCCTCGAGCCCGACGCGGTAGGCGAGCGCGACCGCCTGCCGCAGGATGACGTCCCGTGTGTGCTCGCCCCGTCCCATCACGGCAAAATAGCACGACCGTTCGTTCTTTCCCATGGGCCGGAGCGGCCCTTCCGCCCCGGTGGGAGACTGGGGCGTGCTCCCCCGCCCCGCCCTCGTCGACCTGCCCGACGCCTCCGAGGCGGCGGACCTGCGCCTCGTCGCCCTCGACATGGACGGCACGCTGCTCGACGCCGACCACGAGGTCGACCCGTCCTTCTGGCCCGTCGCCGACGAGCTCGAGCGCCGCGGCGTCGTGCTCTGCGCCGCCAGCGGCCGCCAGCGGGCGACGCTGGAGGAGATGTTCGGCGCGCGGGCCGAGGGCATGGTGCTCATCGCCGAGAACGGCGCCGACGTCGTCCACCACGGCCGGCGCGTGAGCACGAGCGTGGTCTCCCGCGACGCCGTCGTGCGCGCGGTCGAGACGGTGCGCGGCCTGGCGCACGAGGGCGAGCCGGTCGGCACTGTCCTGTCGGGCGCGGGGTCGGCGTACGTCGAGCGGCACGACGACGCCTTCCTCGGCGCCGTCTCGCGCTACTACGCGCGCCTGGAGTGCGTGCCCGACCTGCTCGCCGTCGACGACGACGCGCTCAAGGTCGCCGTCCACCACGAGGTCGACGTCGCCGCGCGGACGCATCCCGCGCTCGCGCCGCTCGCCGCGGAGCACACCGTGGTGCTGTCCGGCGAGCACTGGGTCGACGTCATGGCGCGCGGCACCGACAAGGGGGTCGCGCTGCGACGGGCGCAGGAGGCGCTCGGCGTCACCGCGGCGCAGACGGCGGCCTTCGGCGACCACCTCAACGACCTCGAGCTGCTCGCCGCGGCGGGCATGTCCTTCGCGATGGCGAACGGCCACCCCGACGTCCGCGCCGCGGCGCGCTTCGTCGCGCCGCCGCACACGGAGAACGGTGTGACGCGGGTGCTGGCCGCCCTGCTCGACCTCGCCGGCTGACCCGCGCGGGTCACGCGTCCCGTCCCCCGGCCGCGCCGCTGCCCAGCCGGGGGAACGGACGCACCGAGAAGACCACCTCGACCGGCACCTCGAAGTACTCGGCGATGCGCAGCGCGAGGTGCAGGCTCGGGCTGTACTCGCCACGCTCGAGGTAGCCGATGGTCTGGTAGTGGACGCCGAGGGCGTCGGCCAGCTCGCGGCGAGAGACGCCGCGCTCCGCGCGCAGCATCGCGATCCGGTTGTGGACCGCCTCGCCCGAGGGCGCGGTGCGCTCAGCCAATCCGCTGCATCCGTTCCTGCCTGCGAGCCTCGACGGCCGAGCCCGACTCCCGGCGCGCCATCCTACGGAGCACGCGCGGGGCGAGCAGCAGGCCGACGGCGGTCCACACGCCCAGGACGCCCACGGCCTCCAGGACGCGCCACTCGCCTCCGAGCTCGAGCATCGTGGCGCCGTCGGGCAGGGTCGCCCAGCGCATCACGTGGCCCAGCCAGTACATCGGGAACACCTGGCCCACGGCCTGCATCCACGGGGCGAGCTGGGTGATGGGCACGAAGATCCCCGAGACGGCGCCCATCGCCAGGATCGGCAGCATGCCCCAGGTGCTCACCTGGCCCGCCTTGCGCGCGACGGATCCCACGACCATGCCGATCGGCAGCGTCGCCACCAGGCCCAGGAACAGCGCGGCCGCCAGCACGACCCAGCCGACGGCGCCGCGGTGGACGTCGACGCCGAGGAACAGGACGGACGGCACCAGGATGATCGTGAGCATCGGCAGGATGCCGAGCGCCTGGACGACGACCTGTCCCGTCACGTACCCGGCCATGCCGTTCGGGGCCGCCTTCGCGCGCAGGAGCGTCCCGTCCTCACGCTCGATGACGAGCGTGAACGCGGGCCCGAGCACACCGCCGAAGACGAGCATCGCGGCGAGCGCTCCGGGAAGCACGAGCGTCGGCATCGTCAGCGACGTCCCCGGCGCGACGGCGTCGCGGTTGAGCACGAGGTAGAGCAGCAGGCCGCCGCCCCAGCCGAGGTAGAACAGCAGGTCCTCGGGATTGCGCAGGCTGATCCGGAACTCCCTCAGGCCGCGCCGGGCCCCGACCCGGAGCGCGTGGCGCAGCGGGGACGCCGGCGTCACCGCCCGCCCGCTCGTCGCCGCGCTCATCGGACCGCTCCGTCGAAGCTCAGGGTCGTGCCAAACCCGCCGTGCTCGTGCTCGTGCTCGTGCACGAGCCGCACGTAGGCGTCCTCGAGGCTGGCGCGCCGGACCTCGAGGTCGGTGACGCCCTCGTGCTGGAGCAGCTCGCGGACGAACGCCGTGGCGTCGTCGGCCGCGTGGACGAAGCGCTCCCCGTCGCGCGACCACCGGACCTCGGCGCGGCTCGCGGTCTGGCGCGCGAGCGCGTCGGGGCTGCCGTCGGCGACGATGCGCCCACCGGCGAGGATGAGGATCCGGTCCGCGAGCTTCTCGGCCTCGGCGAGGTCGTGCGTGGTCAGCAGCACCGTGGTGTCCTCCAGGTCGACGAGCGCGTGGACCACCTCGTGGAAGTCGCGGCGCGCCTCGGGGTCGAAGCCGGCGGTGGGCTCGTCGAGGAAGAGCAGCTCCGGCCGGCCGACGATCCCGATGGCGACGTCGAGCCGGCGCCGCTGCCCGCCGGACAGCCGCATCAGCATCTGGTCCGCCGCGTCGGCGAGACCGACGGTGGCCAGCAGCTCGTCGACGTCGCGCGGCCGCGCGCGGTCCGGCGTGCCGTAGGGCCGGTAGTAGTCGCCGAGGTGGGCGAGCAGCTCGCGCACGCGCCACCGGCGGTGGTCCCGCCAGGACTGGAGCACGACGCCGATCCCCGCGCGCCAGCTCTCGGGTGCGGTCGCGGGGTCCTCGCCGAGCACGCGCACGTCCCCCGCCGAGCGCTCACGGAAGCCCTCGAGGATCTCGACCGTCGTCGTCTTGCCGGCGCCGTTGGGACCGAGGAGGGCGACCACCTCGCCGCGCCGGACACAGAGGTCGACCCCGTCGAGCACGTCCGTGGTCCCGTAGCGCATCCGCAGGCCGCTCACGGCGACCGCCTCGTCGTCCATCCGTCCCCCAGCCCATAGTGTGCCTCATGCTGTATGTAGCATGTGTACTACACCACACAGCACACCTCAACCCCCCACCTGCGCCGCGCGAGCGACCGACCTACGATCGCCGGGCACCGATCCGCCGGCCCGAGGGCCACCACCGTCGGGAGACACACCGTGCAGCAGCGCCGCATCGGCGACCGGTCCGTCAGCGCCATCGGCCTGGGCGGCATGCCCATGTCCATCGAGGGCCGGCCCGACGAGGCCCGGTCGATCGCCACGATCCACGCCGCGCTCGACGCGGGCGTGACGCTCATCGACACAGCGGACAGCTACCACCGCGACCCGACCGACGTCGGCCACAACGAGCTGCTCATCGCCAAGGCGCTGCGGCTCGCCGGCACGGGACCGGACGACGTCCTCGTCGCGACCAAGGGCGGCCACCGCCGCCCGGGCGACGGCTCCTGGTACGTCCAGGGCGACGCCGCCTACCTCAAGCAGGCGTGCGAGGCGTCCCTGCAGCGCCTCGACGTCGAGGCGATCGGCCTCTACCAGTTCCACCGGACCGACCCAGCCGTGCCGTACGAGGAGTCCGTCGGCGCGCTCCGCGACCTGCTCGACGAGGGCAAGATCCTCATGGCGGGCATCTCGAACGCGAGCCCGGACCAGATCCGGCTCGCGCAGGAGGTCCTCGGCGGGCGCCTGGTCTCCGTCCAGAACCAGTTCTCGCCGGCGTTCCGCAGCAGCGAGCCGGAGCTCGAGCTGTGCGCCGAGCTCGACATCGCCTTCCTGCCCTGGAGCCCGCTCGGGGGCATCAAGAACGCCGGTGACCTGGGCGGCAACCACGCGGCGTTCGCGCAGGTGGCCGCGGAGCGCGGCGTGAGCCCGCAGCAGGTCTGCCTCGCGTGGGAGCTGGCCAAGGCCGACGTCGTCGTCCCGATCCCCGGCGCGAGCCGCCCGGAGAGCATCACGGACTCGGTGCGCGCTGCCGAGCTGGAGCTCACGGCCGAGGAGCTGGCGCGGCTCGACGGCTGAGACGACCGGCTCAGGCCTCGAGCAGGATCGTCACCGGGCCGTCGTTGACCAGCTCCACCGCCATGTCGGCGCCGAACACGCCCGTGGCGACCTCGAGTCCGCTCTCGCGCAGGGCCGCCACGACCTGCGCGACGAGCGGCTCCGCCACGGGGCCCGGCGCGGCGGCGTGCCAGGTGGGCCGCCGGCCCTTGCGCGTGTCGCCGTAGAGCGTGAACTGGCTGACGACGAGCACCGGCGCCCCCGCGTCCACGGCCGAGCGCTCGTCGCGCAGGATGCGCAGCTCCGCGATCTTCCGGGCGATCCGCGCCACCTGCTCCGGCCCGTCGTCGTGCGTGACGCCGACCAGGACGGCCAGGCCCGGGCGGTCGATCGCGCCCACGACCTCGCCGGCGACGGTGACCGACGCGCGGGTCACGCGCTGCACGACGGCCCTCACCGGGCCACCCCGGCGAACGCGGTCCGGACCTCGCCCACGGGCACCCCGTGCCCGAGCACAGGGGTGCGGCCGGCCGCCTCGAGCGCCGCGGGTACCTCCTGGCCCGCCGCCCGCAGCGCCAGCGCGACCGCGGCGACCAGCACCGCCGGCCGCGGCCGCGGCGACCCGTCCGCGACCTTGAACGCGATTCCCGTCCCGTCCGGGAGCCCGGCCGCGTACACGCCCTCGGCACCGTCCTTGGCGACGAGGCCCGGGACGGCCCGCATCACGGCCGTGACGTCCCGCCCGGGCCCGCCGACGAGGTCCGGACGCGCCGCCATGGCCCGCGCCACGCGCGCCTCGTCGCCGTCGCCCGCCCCGGCGCCCGCCCGCGCGATCCGGCCGAGCGCCCGCGCCAGCCCGCGCACCGTCGTCGACAGGAGCGGGGCACCGCAGCCGTCGACCGTCACGTGCTCGACCGGGACCCCCGTGAGCTCGCCCACCGTCGACCGGATCGCGCGCTGCAGCGGGTGGTCGGGCGCGAGGTAGGTCGCGGTGTCCCAGCCGGCCGCGACGCAGGTCGCGAGCATCGCGGCGTGCTTGCCCGAGCAGTTCTGGGTCAGCGCCGCGGGGCCGTGACCGGCCGCGCGCCAGGCGTAGGCCGCGTCGGCGTCGAGCGGCAGGTCGGGCGTGTTCTGCAGGGCGTCCGGGCCGAGGCCCGCCCGCTCCAGGACGGCCCGCACGACGGCCAGGTGTGCGTCGGTGCCCGAGTGGCTCGCCGCCGCGAGCGCGAGCGCGTCGACGTCGGCGTCGAGCCCGCACCGGAGCATCGCGACGGCCTGGAGCGGCTTGAGCGAGGAGCGCGGCCACATCGCGGCGTCGGCGTCGCCGACCTCCGCCAGCGTGGCGCCGTCGGCGCCGAGCACGACGAGGTGGCCGTGGTGCACGGACTCCACGAGGTCACCCCGGACGACCTCGGCGAGCAGGTCCGGCGAGGTCACCAGCCGCCCGCCCGCGGACCCGGCCGGCGGGGTCCGCCCCGGCCGTGGCTGCCCATCGCCGGCCGGACGTCCACGAGGTAGACGATCGCGGCCACGGCGCTGCCGAGCGCGAGGAACTGCAGCTCGCCGATGCCGAGGGGGTACGGGATGGCGACGAAGGCGATCGCCGTCGCGACGCCGAGCAGCGCGCCCCAGAACGTCTTGGTCTTCTTGCCCGCGGCGACGAAGGCCCCCGCCGGGCGGCGCACCAGGTCGATGAGCGCGACGACGCAGGCGGCGAAGACGCCGACGTAGAGCGCGAGGAAGATGAGGACCTGGATGGACGCGATCACGGCACGAGCGTACGAGACGCGACCGGGGGTCAGATCTCGGGCAGGTTCGCGCGGGCCTCGCCGGGCTCGGCGCCCGCGGCCTCGAGGAGGTCGACCAGGAGCGAGCGCAGCAGCAGCACGAGGCTCTGGGCGTGCCAGTCGTCGGGCACGACGAGCCACGGGTCCGTGCGGCGCGCGAGGTCGGCGAGCCGCTCCCTGGCCCGACCGCGGTCCCCGCCCGAGCCCAGCGCACCCGCGAGGTCACCGGCCGCCGTCGCGACGTCCTCGACCAGGGCCGCCAGGCCGGCCAGGTCGTGGGTCTCGCGCACGACGGCACGGCTGCGGCGCGCGAGCACGCGCGCGTTGCGCATGGCGCGGTCGACGCACACCGCCGCGCCCTCGAGCTGGCGCAGCTCGGCGACGTGGCGCCGGAACGCCGGCGAGACGCGCGCCGACTGCCGCGCCGCCGACGCGGAGTCCCGCCACTGGTCGAGCACCGGCTGGGAGGCACGGCCCCGCGCGAGCGCCTCCTCGACCTCGTCCTCGTCCCGGCGCTCGAGGCCCGTCGCGAGGTGCCGCAGCAGCTCCGCCACCTCGGTGAGCGCCTCCTCGCCGACCGCGCGCACGCGGCGCCGCGGGTCCTGCGGCCACAGCGTCGCCACCATCAGCGCGAGGACGCCGCCGACGAGCGCGTCGAGCCAGCGCCCCACGGGCGACCCGGCCTGGAGCGCGGGTAGCGCCACGATGACGATCGACTGCACGCCCGCCTGCATCGTGAACAGCGCGCCGCGGTCGATGAAGCGCCCCACGAGCGCCGCGATGCTCAGCACGACGGCGATCTGCACCGGCCCGGTGCCGATGACGTGCACCAGCAGGTCGCCGAGGAGCACCCCGACGGCGACGCCGGCGGCGAGCTCGGCGACGCGACGCGGCTGCCGGTCGGCCGTGAAGCCGAGCGCCACCCAGGCCGAGACGGGGGCGAAGAACGGCGCGGGGTGCCCGAGACCGTAGTGGGCGATGGCCCAGGCCGCGCCGGCGGCGACGCTCGCGCCCAGCACCGGCAGCGCGGCGCGGCGCACCCGCCGCCAGCCCTGGCGGACCCGCGCGCGGGCGACCACGCGGGCCGAGGTCACGAGCGCGTCCCCACGGTCGTCGCGGCGCCGGGGCTCAGGGGGTGCGGGGCGAGAGCCCGCGGGCGACGGGCGCGCGGGGGGCCGGCCGGTCCACCGAGACCCCGTCGCCCGGGACGACGACCTCCTGCCCGGCCGCGACGTCGCCGCCCTCGCACGCGACGGTCAGCGTGGCGTCCTGGTCCACGCTGCGCTTCACGACGGCGAGCGCGATCGGGCCGAGCTCGTGGTGCCGGGCGACGGACGTGACCGCCCCGGCCGCGCGGCCGTCGGCGCTCACCTCGGCGCCCGCCACGGGCAGCAGGTGACCGGATCCGTCCAGGTGCAGCATGACGAGCCGGCGCGGTGGGCGGCCGAGGTTGTGCACGCGCGCCACGGTCTCCTGCCCCCGGTAGCAGCCCTTGTGCAGGTGCACGGCGGTGCGCAGCCAGTCGAGCTCGTGCGGGATGGTCCGGTGGTCGACGTCGGTCGCGGCCCGGGGGCGCCACGCGGCGACGCGCGCCGCCTCCGACGCCCAGGTGCCGGCGAGACGCCAGCCCGCGGCCTCGCGCGCCCCGACGGCCGTCTCGAGGCCGTCGCGCAGCACGAGCACCACGCGCCAGGGACGCTCGGCGCCCGGGTGCTCGGCGTCGGGCGGGCCGTAGCGCGTGCCGCCCGCGAGGGTCCGCGGCCACGGGTCGCGCCAGGTGACGGGCTCGGCCTCGCCGCCCTCGGCGTCGACGGGCTCGCCCAGGGCCGCCCAGCGGTCGGTGACGTCCGCGACCTCGACCCGCATCATGAACCGCATCGAGTCGAGCCATGCCGCGAGGGCGGGCGCGCTCTCGGTCAGCAGCCACGTCGTCGTGCCGTCGTCCACCACGCCCGCCGCGTGCTCGACGTGGCCGTGGGGGCTCAGGACCAGCGTCTCGGTCGACGTGCGGGGCGCGAGCGCGGCGAGATCCTGGGAGGTGATCGAGTGCAGCCACGTGAGGCGGTCGGGCCCCGTCACCGTGACCACGCCCAGGTGGGAGAGGTCCACGACGGCGCCGCCGTGGGCGAGCGCGCGCTGCTCCGCCGTCGGGTCGCCGTAGTGCCAGGCCACGCCGGCGTCCGGCCCGGCGCCCTCGACCGCACCCGGTCGCGCGAGGAGCGGGCTGCGCCAGGCGGTCACTGCCGCACCAGGCGCGCCGACGCGTACGACTGCAGCGGCTGGCCGAACGCCTCGAGGTCCCACGTCCACATGAGCTCGCCGTGGACGAGGCCGTACAGCCGGGTCGCGCGCGAGATCTCGGCCGCGTCCTGCGTGCGCGCGATGAGGTCGCTCGCGAGGTCGATCCGACCGTTGCCCACCATGCCGAAGTACAGCGTCAGGTGGCCGGCCGGGTCGACGAGCAGCAGCTCCACCGGGTGGCGGTCCTCCGGGATCCCCTCGGGCCTGTCGGCCGGGACGCGCCAGAAGCCCGACTCGGTCCCCCAGACGCGCCCCTCCGGCTCACCCTCCGTGGCCCCCAGGCGCAGGGTGCTCGTCCACCGCAGGTACGGGCCGCCGTCGTGGTCGACGACGACCTCCTGGACGACCGGCGTCTCGGGGATGTTCGGGTAGACGACGACGCCCTCCCCGCGCCACCGGCCGACGAGCCAGGCGAGCGGGTAGACCTCGGGAGCGAGCCCCTCGGGCAGGACGAAGGACACGTCAGCGCTGGCCCTTGAAGAGCTTGTAGACCACGTAGAAGGCGAACCAGCCGATCGTCAGCGCTGACGCGACCAGCAGGCCGATGAAGAAGATCTCGAGGGCCACCATGCCCCGATCCTAAGCGCCCGGCCGGGGCGCCGCGCCTACGCTGCCCGCATGACGACGCCGACTCCCCCACCTCGCGCGGCCGCGCGGTCGCTCGTGGTCAAGACGACCTCCGGCGCGGACCGCCCGGAGGCGTGCAACCAGGCCTTCACGGTCGCGGCGGCGGCGGTCGCGGCCGGCGCGGACGTGAGCCTGTGGCTCACCGGGGAGGCGGCGTGGCTCGCGCTGCCCGGGCGCACGTCCGACGTCGCGCTCGAGCACGCGACCCCGCTGGGCGACCTGCTCGACGTGGTCCTCGCGGCGGGCACGGTGACCGTCTGCACGCAGTGCGCCGCGCGCCGCGGCATCGGCCCGGACGACGTCGTGCCCGGTGTCCGCGTCGCGGGCGCCGCGACGTTCGTGGAGGAGTCGCTGCGGCCGGGGGCGCAGGCGCTGGTCTACTGAGGCCGCGCCCGGACCGGCTCAGCCCAGCAGGACGCGGCCGACGACGTAGACCAGGATCCCGCTGACCGAGACGGGCAGCACGATCGTGGCGAGCGCGGCCCACCGCTTGCTGAGCACGGGGTGCCGGTCGAACAGCACGTGCAGGGACGCGACGAGGATCCCCGTCGCGAGCCCCAGCACCCCTCCGGAGACGATGTCGGTGCCCGGCATGACGGCACCGACCGCACCGCCCGCGATGACCGCGGCGGTCGTGGTCACCGCGGCAGCCGTCCAGCCCCCGAGGTGGACGGCAGAGACGGCCGCGCCGACGGCGAGCGCGAACGCGCCGCTGACCACCAGGGACGCGCCGCCCGGCGTCCGGCCCGCCGCGACCCAGCCCGCGGCGGCCGAGGCGACCAGCACGCCCGCGACGGTCCCGGTGACCGACTCGACGAGGCGCGTGCGCCCGTCCTGCCGCGCGAGCTCGTTGGCGAACGCCAGCAGGACCGCGAGCGCGATGACGATCGGCAGCGCCCGCAGCACGGGCGCGCCCTGCGTCGCGGTCACCGCCACGACGCCGCCCGCCCCGCCGAGCGCGATGACGACCCCGCTGCCCAGCCGCGACGGCAGGTCCAGCAGCACGGGCCAGCCGACGGCCAGCACGAGGGCCAGGAGACCGGCCCCGGCGACCAGCGCCGGGCCGCCCACGACGGCCGCCCCGCCGACGATCGCGGCGACGGCAGCGGTGAGCACCGTACGGGTCGAGAGGTCCATCAGATCGTGGGGTCCGGGGCCGAGAGCACGGCCAGAGTCTCGCAGATCGTCCGCCTGGCGTTGTCGTGGCACCGCACCCACCGCCGCGGCTGTACCGTGATGCCACCTCGTCCGCAGGAGGTGACCGGCGGTGGCAGACCTGCTGCTCCTGACACCCAGTGCTGGGGGCTCCGTCCAGGTGCTCCCGGCCCTTGGCCTACTCTCCCACCGCGTCCGCGTGCTGCCGGTCGAGCCGTCCGCGCTCCTGGACGCGCCCGACGCCGACGTCCTGCTCCTCGACGCCCGCCGGGACCTCGCGACGGCACGCTCGACGTGCCGGCTGCTGCGCGCCACCGGCCTCACGGTGCCGCTCGTCCTCGTGCTCACGGAGGGCGGCCTGACGGTCGTCACGGGCGAGTGGGGCGCGGCCGACATCCTCCTCGAGGACGCGTCGCCCGCCGAGGTCGAGGCCCGCCTGCGGCTCGTCATCGAGCGCTCCGGTGCGGCCAACCCGGTCGAGGACGTCGAGGAGATCTCCTCGGGCGACCTGACCATCGACGCGGGCGGCTACACCGCACGCGTCCGGGGCCGGCCGCTCGACCTCACCTACAAGGAGTTCGAGCTCCTCAAGTACCTCGCCCAGCACCCGGGCCGCGTCTTCACGCGCGCGCAGCTGCTCCAGGAGGTGTGGGGCTACGACTACTTCGGCGGCACGCGCACCGTCGACGTCCACGTCCGGCGGCTGCGCGCCAAGCTCGGTCCCGAGCACGAGCAGCTCATCGGCACCGTCCGCAACGTGGGCTACCGCTTCGACCCGCCCCACCGGCGCGGCGCGGACCGCGACGGCGGCGCCGCGGCGGGCGGGCTCGCGGCGGACGCCGCGGAGCTGACCGCCGGCGCACCCGACGACCAGCACCTCGCCGGGTGAGGCGCCCGCCCGTACCGGTGCCGGGACGGGCGGGGATAGGTTGGCGCGCGTGACCGATCAGTCCGTCGTGCTCCTGGATGGCCCCTGGCGGCACCAGTTCGTCGCCGCCAACGGCGCCCGGTTCCACGTCGCCGAGGCCGGTCCCGCGGCCGGGGCGGACGCACCCGCCCCCCTCGTCGTGCTCCTGCACGGGTTCCCGCAGACGTGGTGGGCGTGGCGGCACCAGATCCCCGCGCTCGCCGACGCCGGCTACCGGGTCGCCGCCATGGACCTGCGCGGCACCGGCGCCTCGGACAAGCCGCCGCTCGGCTACGACGTGCCCACGCTCGCCCGCGACGTGGCGGGCGTCATCCGCTCGCTGGGCGCCCAGGAAGCGGTCGTCGTCGGCCAGGGCGTGGGCGGCGCCGTCGCCTGGTCCATGCCCGCCCTGCACCCCGACCTGACGCGCGCGGTCGGTGCGTTCTCCGCGCCACACCCGGCGCGGATGCACTCCCCCGCCCTCGCCGTGGCGATGCTGCGGTCCACGCCCGCCCGGCGCCTCGCCTTCTTCCAGCTGCCGTGGTTCCCGGAGCAGTCGATGGCGCGCGGCGACCTCACCGAGCGCGTGCTGACCGAGTGGGGCGCTCCCGGCTGGCTCACGCCCGACGTCGCGCGGACCTACCGGCTCGCGATGCAGGTGCCGTTCGCAGCGCACTCCGCGATGGAGACGCTGCGCTGGCTCGTGCGGTCCACGCCGCGCATGGACGGTCAGCGCTACCTCGCGGCGGTACGCGAGCCGGTCCCGGTGCCCGTCCTGCAGGTGCACGGCACGGCCGACCGGTGCCTGCCCGTCCGCGCGGCGCGCGGCGAGGCGGGGCGGCCCTACCGGTTCGAGACGGTGCCGGGCGCCGGCCACTTCCTCGCCGAGGAGGCGCCGGAGCGCACCACCGAGCTGCTGGTCGACTGGCTCGGCTCGCTGCCCGCGCCCACGGCCTGAGACGGGCTCACGCCCCGGTCGGCTCCGCGGGGGCCAGGTCGGGGTCCTTGACCAGCGCCGCGGCGCGCGCGGGATCGGTCTCCCCGATCCCGTAGGACGGGCACAGGCGTGCCAGCGGGCACGCACCGCACGCCGGCCGACGCGCGTGGCACGTGCGCCGGCCGTGGAAGATGACGCGGTGGGAGAACATCGTCCACTCGCGCTTCTCGATCATGGCGCAGAGCTGGGCCTCGACGACCACCGGGTCCTCGTCGGCGGTCAGACCCAGGCGCCGCACGACGCGCCCCACGTGCGTGTCCACCGGCAGGCCGGGGATCCCGAAGGCGTTGCCGAGCACGACGTTCGCCGTCTTGCGGCCGACGCCGGGCAGGGTGACGAGGTCCGCCATCCGCGCCGGGACCTCGCCGTCGTACCGCTCGACCAGGGCCTGCGCGAGCCCCGTGACCGACGCCGCCTTGGCGCGGAAGAACCCCGTCGGCCGCAGGATCTCCTCGAGGTCGCCGCGGTCCGCGGACGCGAGCGCCGCGGCGTCCGGGTAGCGGGCGAACAGGACGGGGGTGACCTGGTTCACGCGCACGTCGGTCGTCTGGGCCGAGAGCACCGTCGCCACCAGCAGCTCGAGCGGCGTGCGGAAGTCGAGCTCGCACCGCGCCGTCGGGTACCGCTCGGCGAGCAGGCGGTTGACCCGCCGCGCGCGGCGGGTGAGCCCCAGCGGGGTCGGCTCGGCCATGGCGACACCCTACGCACGCCCGACGACGCCCGAAGGGGTGAAACCGTCCGGGAACGCCTCAAGATCATCCGGCCGACGGACGATCGATGGGTATCGGCCCGCGGCGGCCGCGGGAGGAGGACGGCATGGCAGGGCACGTGTCCGGTGAGTGGACGATCCCGTCGACGGTCGGCTCACGCTCGACGCGAGCGGCCCTGCGCACCGAACGCGCCCAGCTCGCCCGGTGGCGCCGGCTCGTCCGCGCCCGCCTCGACCTCGCGGTCGCCGCACTCGCACCCCCGGACCACGTCGGTGCGATGACCTGGGACCTGCTGCCCGAGGCCCAGATGGCGCTGCCCGCGCCGCAGGAGCTCGTGCGCGCGGTCACCGTGGCCACGCCGCGGGACCAGGACCCGGTGGCCCTCCTCGAGCACCTGCGCCACCTCGACCAGCGGCTCGCCGCGTACGGCGCGGCGCTCGACGCGGCACTCGAGACGACGGCCCGCCAGGCCTGCCTCGCCGACGCGATGGCACCCGACGCTCGCTGACCCCTTCCGGGTGAGGCAGGATGAGGATGTCGCTCGGCGAGCGACGCTGGTGAACGGCAACGTGGAACGAGGGACTGTGGACGACGACGTGGTGCTCTCGGCCCCCCTGTTCGCCGCGATCGACAAGGACGCGGCGCAGGCCCTGTACGCCTCCATGACGCCCCTGCGCCTGCTGCGCGGGCACGCGGTCTTCCATGAGGGCGAGCCCGGCGACCGCCTGTACGTCATCGGCACCGGCAAGGTGAAGCTCGGTCGCCGGTCGAACGACGGCCGCGAGAACCTGCTCTCGATCCTCGGACCGGGCGAGATGTTCGGCGAGCTCTCGCTGTTCGACCCCGGCCCCCGCACGGCGACGGCGACGGCCGTGGCGGACGCGACGCTGTACGAGCTCAGCCACGCCGAGCTCATCACGTGGCTCGAGCGCTACCCCGCGGTCGCCAAGCACCTGCTCGAGGCGCTCGCCCGCCGGCTGCGCCGGACGAACGAGGCGCTCGCGGACCTCGTCTTCTCCGACGTGCCCGGACGCGTCGCGAAGGCGCTGCTGGACCTGTCCACGCGGTTCGGCGAGGAGGTCACCGACGGCCTGCGGGTCGCCCACGACCTGACGCAGGAGGAGCTCGCGCAGCTCGTCGGGGCGTCGCGCGAGACGGTCAACAAGGCGCTCGCGGACTTCGCCGCCCGCGGCTGGGTGCGGCGCGAGGGCCGGGCCATCGTGCTGCTCGACATCGACCGGCTCGAGCGCCGGGCGCGCTGACGGACCGGCCGCTCTGCGGCAAGCGAGCTCTGCGGTCAGGCGAGCTCGACGACCAGCTCGATCTCGACGGGCGAGTCCAGCGGCAGGACGGCCACGCCCACGGCGCTGCGGGCGTGCTTGCCCGCCTCGCCGAAGACCTGCCCCAGCAGCTCGCTCGCGCCGTTCACCACGGCCGGCTGCCCCGTGAAGGCCGGGTCGCTCGCCACGAAGCCCACGACCTTGACGACGCGACGCACGCGGTCGAGGCTGCCCGCCTGCTCCGCGACGGCCGCGAGGGCGTTGAGCGCCGCGGTCCGCGCGAGCTCGGCCGCGCGCGCCGGCGGCACGAGCCCCTCGCCCTCGCCCACCTTGCCGGTGACCGGCAGCGCGCCGTCCACGAACGGGAGCTGGCCCGCGGTCCAGACGAGCGACCCGCTGCGCACCGCCGGCACGTACGCAGCCACCGGGGCCGCGACGGCGGGCAGGCTCAGGCCGAGCTCCGCGAGCCGGCGGCCGACGCCCCCGTGCTCGCTCACGCGTCGCCGCCGGTCGGGCGCTTGAGGTACGCGACCAGGCCGTTGCCGTCCGGGCCCGTGACGACCTGGACGAGCTCCCAGCCGTCCGCGCCCCACTGGTCGAGGATCGCCTTGGTGGCGTGGACGATCAGGGGAACGGTCGCGTACTCCCACGTGGTGGCCATGCGTGCACCGTACCGGCGTCCACGAAGCCTTCACACCGGGGCGCCCGCGACACCCGGGTCGACGCGACGGCCTCCCGTAGTGTGTGCAGCATGGTGTCCTCTGCGTCCGCTCGGCCTCGGGGCCGGCAGGTCAACGTGCTCCAGGCCCTCGGCCTCCTCCTCGCGTTCCTGCTCATGGCCACCGTGGGCGGGCTGCTGTCGGCGGGCCTCGTCATGCCCGCCGTCGCGACCACGAGCACCCTGACCGACACCGGTGTGCGGCTGTTCGACGAGGTCCCGGCCGACCTCGAGCAGGTGACCCTCTCCGAGAAGTCGGTCATCCACGCGGCCGACGGCACGGTGCTGGCCACCTTCTACAGCGAGAACCGCATCGTGGTGCCGCTCGACCAGATCTCGGTCCACATGCGCAACGCCGTCGTCGCGACCGAGGACCGGCGGTTCTACCAGCACGGCGGGGTCGACCTGCAGGGCATGACCCGAGCGCTGATGAAGAACCTCACGAGCGACGAGCTCGAGGGCGGCTCGACGCTCACCCAGCAGTACGTCAAGAACGCGCTGATCCAGGCCGCCCTCACGGCGGAC
This sequence comes from Actinotalea sp. JY-7876, assembly GCF_014042015.1. Lineage (NCBI taxonomy): Bacteria > Bacillati > Actinomycetota > Actinomycetes > Micrococcales > Cellulomonadaceae > Actinotalea > Actinotalea sp. JY-7876. The sequence goes on from NZ_CP059493.1 coordinate 3,203,139, forward strand.
ACGGAGGAGGAGCGCCTGGCGGCGATCGAGGCCGCGCGCGAGACGGAAGGCATACCGGGCTACGCGCGCAAGCTCCAGGAGGCCAAGACCGCGCTCTCGCTCGAGGAGCGCATGACCAAGGACGAGATCCTCGAGGCCTACCTCAACATCTCCCAGTTCGGGCTGTCCGTGTACGGCGTCGAGGCCGCCGCCCAGCACTTCTTCTCGACCTCGGCCGCCAACCTCAACTACCTCCAGGCCGCGACGATCGCCGGCGTCACCAAGGCGCCGAGCGACTACGACCCCGTGCGCAACCCCGAGGCCGCGCAGAGCCGCCGCAACCTCGTGCTCGACCTCATGCTGCGCGAGGGCTACATCACCGCGGAGGAGCACGACGCCGGGGTGGCGACCCCGCTCACCGACACGCTCGTGGTCAGCAGCTCCAAGCTCGGGTGCGTCGAGGCGAACGCCGTCTTCAACGCCGGGTACTTCTGCGACTACGTCACGAAGATCATCGCTAACGACCCGGCCTTCGGCGAGACGCCGGCCGACCGGCAGCGGCTGCTCCTCAACGGCGGCCTGACGATCAACACCACCCTCGTGCCGAGCCTCCAGCAGGCCGCGGACGAGGAGGTCAAGAACGGCATCCCCGTGCTCGACCCGTCCGGCGTCGCGTCGGCGATCTCCGTCGTCGAGCCCGGCACGGGCAAGGTCGTGGCGATGGCGCAGAACCGCATCTTCAACAGCGCCCAGGTCGTCGGCCCGGGCGAGACGGCGGTCAACTACAACACGGACAAGGCCTACGGCTCCTCGGGCGGGTTCCACCCCGGGTCGACGTTCAAGCCCTTCACGCTCGTGCAGTGGCTCAAGGAGGGGCACAGCCTCAACGAGACGATCGACGCGCGGAAGCTCGAGTACCCGATGCGCGAGTTCAACTCGCCGTCGTGCGGTGCCGTCTTCAACGGGCAGCCCCCGTACAGGTTCGGCAACGCCGAGGGCCCCGGCGGCGTCATGAGCGTGCTGCAGGCGACGCGCGGGTCCGTGAACTCCGGGTACATCCGGATGGCGAGCGAGCTCGACCTGTGCGGCATCTTCGACACCGCCGCCGACCTCGGAGTCCACAAGGCCAACGGCGACCCGGTCGACGTCGTGCCGTCCAACGTCCTCGGGTCCACCGAGATCGCGCCGCTGACCATGGCCTCGGCGTTCGCCGCCTTCGCCGCGAACGGCGTGTTCTGCGAGCCGATCGCGATCACGAGCATCGTGGACACCAACGGCGTCTCGCTGCCCGTGCCCCAGCCCAACTGCCGGCAGGCGATCTCGCCGGAGATCGCCGCGGCGATCAACTTCGCGCTCAGCGGCGTCTGGGGCGGCACCGCCAAGGACGTCACGCCGCCTCCCGGGCGACCCTCGGCGGGCAAGACGGGGACCACCTCGCACAACGAGTACACCTGGTTCGTCGGGTACACGCCGCAGCTCGCGTCGGCCGTGTGGGTCGGCTTCCCCGACACCATGCGTCCCGTGCAGCGGATGACGATCAACGGCAAGTGGGTCCGCAACGCGTACGGCTCGACCATCGCGGCGCCGACGTGGTCACGGTTCATGACCCGGGCGCTCGACGGCGTCCCGGCCGTCCCCTTCGCCGAGGCCAGCCGGCAGCAGGTCGAGGGCGTGCAGGTGCGCGTGCCCGACGTCGGCGGCATGACGCCCGAGCAGGCGCAGTCGCAGGTCACCGGCGCGGGCTTCCGGCCGCAGGTCGATCCCACCCCCGTGTTCTCGCAGTACGCACCGGGCACCGCTGCGGGCACCTCGCCCGGGGGCGGCAGCACGGCCACCCGCGGTTCCGTCGTCACCATCCAGATCTCTCAGGGACCCGACCCGGCCGCGGTGGCTCCACCGCCCGGTGGTGGCGGTGAGGAGAACGACCGCGACGGCGACGGCTGACGCCGTGGGCGGCTCCCCCCTGCTGCACCGCGTCGCGGCCTCCTCCGGCGTGCGCGGATGAGCCGGATGCTCCGCACGGCCGGGGTCGTCGGCGCGCTCGGCGTCGGCGCGCTCGCGTGGGCCGCCGCCGAGGCCCACTGGTACACGCTGCGCCGGTTCACGCTGCCGGTGCTCCCCGCTGGCGCGGCGGACCTGCGGGTGCTGCACATCTCCGACCTGCACCTCGTGCCGAGCCAGGAGCGGAAGATCGCCTGGGTACGGTCGCTGGCGACGCTCGAGCCCGACCTGGTCGTCGACACGGGCGACAACATGGCGCACGTCGACGCGCTGGCCCCGCTGCTGCACGCGCTCGAGCCGCTCATGGCCCTGCCCGGCGCATTCGTCATGGGCTCGAACGACTACTACGCGCCCGTGCCGAAGAACCCGGCGCGGTACCTGCGCCGCGACGCCCGCGGGAGCCTGCGGCGGGACCACGTGGCCCTGCCCGCGGACGCGCTCGCCGACGCGCTGCGTGACGCCGGCTGGAAGGACCTGACCAACCGGCGCGACGTCGTCGACGTCGCGGGTCGCCGCGTGAGCCTGGTCGGCGTGGACGACCCGCACCTGGACCGCGACCACTTCCCCGCCGTCACCCGGAGCCACCACTCGCCCGTCGACCTGCGGCTGGCGGTGACGCACGCGCCGTACCGCCGGGTCCTGGACGCGATGCACGCCGACGGCGCCGACGTCGTCCTGGCGGGCCACACGCACGGCGGCCAGCTGTGCGTGCCGTTCCTCGGCGCGCTGGTGACGAACTGCGACCTGGACCGCGGCCGGGCCAAAGGGCTGCACGGCTGGCCGGGCGCGCGGCCGGACGAGCCCGACGGCGCGGACTCGACGTGGCTCCACGTCTGCGCCGGCCTGGGGACCTCGCCCTACGCGCCCGTGCGGTTCGCGTGCCGTCCGGAGGCGAGCCTGCTCACCTTGACCGCCGCGACCCGCTGAGCGGGACGCGGTTCACCGGCACCCTCGGGCTGGGCTATCCTTGTCAGGCTCCACGGGGTGTGGCGCAGCTTGGTAGCGCGCTTCGTTCGGGACGAAGAGGGCGCAGGTTCAAATCCTGTCACCCCGACAGTGCACGAAGGCCCCCGGGCCGGCGGAGACGCCGCCCGGGGGCCTTCGTCGTCCCCGGGCTACAGTCGCCCGCATGCCGATCCCCGACTTCGTCGCCGACCTGCGTGCCCGCATCGGCACCGACATGCTGTGGCTGCCGGGCGTCTCCGGGGTGGTCGTGGACGAGCGCGGGCACCTGCTCCTGGGCCGCCGGGCGGACACCGGCGCCTGGGCCGTCGTCTCGGGCATCCTCGAGCCCGGCGAGGAGCCCGGCGTCGCGATCGTGCGCGAGGCGCGCGAGGAGACGGGCGTGGACGTCGAGGTCGTCGCGCTCACCGCGGTGTCCGTGAGCGAGCGGGTCCGCTACCCCAACGGCGACGAGGCGCAGTACCTCGACACGTGCTTCTGGTGCCGGCCCGTGGCCGGTGAGGCGCACGTGGCCGACGACGAGTCCCTCGAGGTCGGGTGGTTCGCCCCCGGCGCGCTGCCCGAGCCGCTGACGCCCAGCTCGCGCGAGCGCATCGACCGGACGCTGGCGTACATCGCGGCCCGGGCCGAGGGCGCCGCACCCGACCCGTGGTTCGCCCGCTGAGCGGACGGCCCGGGCTCAGGACCAGCGGAAGAACCTCGCCGCCAGCGGCACGCACACGGCCGTCCAGCCGGCCATCGCCAGCAGCTCCTGGGCCGGCACGCCCGTCCCGTACCAAGCCGTCGCCATGGCCTGCGAGACGGCCCCGACGGGCGTCCACGCGCTGATCGTCGCGACGACGTCGGGCATGAGCGGCAGCGGGAGCCAGACGCCCGCCAAGAACATGGACGCGACCCAGGCGACCATGCCGGCCGCGGTCGCCGCGCCGGCGGTGCGCGCCCGGGCCGCGATGAGGCAGCCGAGGGCGAGCGCCGACGTCGCGCCGAGCACGAACGCGGCGAGCAGCACGAGCGGCTGCGACGGCATCGCGATGCCGAGCACGACCGCCCCGAGCACGACGGCGAGGACGCCCGCGACCACGATCGACCCGAGGGCGACGAGCAGCTGGGCGACGAGCACCCGTGACGGGGGCAGGGGCGTCGTCGACAGGCGGCGCAGCACCCCCTTGTCGCGGTAGGTGCCGAGCACCGTCGGGAAGGTCGACAGCGCGGCGGTGCCGATCGCCAGGGAGAGCACGATCGGTGCGTAGGCGGTGATCGTGGTGACCTGGCTCAGCACGGGGTCGGTCGCGTCCACGGGCTCGTCGGCCCAGGGCATCACGAGCCCGAGCACGGTCAGGAGCACGCCCGGGAACAGGAGCCCGAAGAAGGCGGTGCCGCGGTCGCGGAGCAGCAGTCGCGCCTCGACGGCCGTGAGCCGTGCCAGGACGGCGGGAGCGGTGGCGGTGGCGGTGGCGGTGGCGGACATGTCAGACCTCCGGCTGGGACGTGGTGGACCTGCTGGTGAGGGACACGAAGGCGTCCTCGAGGGACCCGCGCTCGAGCTGCAGGTCCACGGCCCGGGCGCCCGCGCGGTCGACGGCCACGAGCACGTCCTGGACCACGTGCTCGCCGCCCCGGACCTCGTAGCGCCCGTCGACGCCGGGGCCGGTCACGGTGGCCCCGGCGGCCCCCAGGCCACCCACCACGTCGCCGACGACCCGGAACCGCAGGACGACGTCGGCCGCGGCGGCCGTCGCGAGCTCGGCGGGCGTGCCCGTCGCCACGACCCGTCCGTCGTCGATGACGACGATCCGGTCGCAGAGCCGCTCGGCCTCCTCCATGAGGTGGGTGACCAGCAGGATGGTCACGCCGCGGTCGCGGATGCGCTCGATGACGGACCAGGTGTCCCGCCGCGCCTGTGGGTCGAGCCCGGTGGTCAGCTCGTCGAGGATCGCGACCTCCGGGTTCCCGACGAGCGCCAGCGCGACCGAGAGTCGCTGCCGCTGGCCGCCGGAGAGCTTGGCGAACTGCGCCTCCGCCTTGTCGGCGAGGCCGAGGTCGCGCAGCAGCTCGGCCGGGTCGGCCGGGTCCGCGTAGAAGGACGCGTAGAGCTCGACCGCCTCGCGCACCCGGATCTTGGCCGGGAGCTCGCTCTCCTGCAGCTGCAGGGCGAGCCGCTGGCGCAGCTCGGGACCGTCGCGGGTCGGGTCGAGGCCGAGCACGCGGATGGTGCCGGCGTCGGGGGTCCGCAGGCCGGCGAGGCACTCGACGGTCGTGGTCTTCCCGGCGCCGTTGCGGCCCAGGATGCCGAGGATCTCGCCCCGGCGGACGGTCAACGAGACGTCGGCGACGGCGACCTTGTCGCGGTAGGTCTTGCGCAGGTGCTCGACCTGCACGACGACGTCGTGCGCGGGTTCCGGGTCGGCGACGGCCGGTGCGGGCTCGGACTGGTCGGGCTGTGTGTGCACGGTGTCTCCCGGGGGTCGGCGGTGCGGTTGTCGGAGGGCGTGGTTCGGACGGGTGGGAAGGGCCGGGCGCCTAGCTCCCCGGACGGTGGATCGCGGCACGGCTCAGGACCATCCGCGTGGCGAGGAGGAGCAGCGCGGCGACCCCGACCGGCAGCAGGGTGGTGGCGGGACCCGTGAGCGAGGGCCAGCCCAGCGCCGCCCCGACCTCGCCCTGCCACCCGGACGCGACCCAGGTCTCGGCCGCGACGGCCGGGCCGACGGTGAGGGGCAGCGTGAGGGTGCCCCACCACGCGCCGGCGCGGTAGTACACGGCCCCCACCAGGGTCCCGGCCGCGCCGTAGGCGGCGAGGTGCGCGGCGGCCTCGAGGATGAGCGGGAGCACGGGCCTGCCCGTCGTGTCCGTGACGGCCGCCTCGACGGCGGCCCCCACGGCCCAGGCGACGCCGCCGGCCAGGGCGGTGACCACGGCGACGGCGACGAGCACGTCGGCGAAGGCGCGGCGGGTCAGCCCGTTCGCGACGTGCGCGGCGAGGCCCGAGGGCACCAGGGAGAGCAGCATGGCGAACGCGAACCAGCGGGGCGCGGAGTCGACGGTGCTCCACATGCCCGCGGCGTCGACCTCGACCCGCAGCGGCGTGCGCGCCATGACGACGACCACGGCCGCGAGGAGCACCCAGTACCAGGCCCAGGCGACCGCGTGACGACGCAGGAGCTGTGCGCTCGCGCGCAGCACCCGGGACCCGCTCCGCGAGCGGGACAGCGCGACGGTGGTCATCTCTTCCTCCTCAGGTGGTCGGCCGGCGCAGAGGCACGCGGCGCAGGACGAGGTGCACGGCGACGAGGCCGAGCACGGCTGCCAGGAGGGCTCCGAGCGCGCGCAGCGGCACGGCGACGCCGGCAGCGAGCTCGAGGGAACCCAGGCTCCAGCCGCCCGAGAGCAGCAGCTGGGCGACGGCGACCGGCAGCAGGGTCAGGGGCAGCGCGAGCGTCCCCGACCAGCCGCCGCCGCGGTAGTAGCCGGCGCCGACGAGCGCGCCGGACGCGCCGTAGGCGAGCATGGCCAGCAGCGCCTCGAGCGCGACGAGACCGAGCTGCGCCCCGTCCGCGTAGAGGTGACCCTCGACCGCCGTGGGCCAGCCGCGCGAGCGGAACACCGCCGTCTCGACCGCGTGGCCGGCCGTCCACAGGACGGCGAAGGCGGCGGCTGTCACGACGAGGACGGCGGCGAGGACCCGGACGAACGCGCGGCGCGTCAGGCCGTTGGCGACGAAGGGACCGGCGGCGCCCGCCGTGACGAAGACCAGCATCGCGAAGGCGAACCACCGGGTCGCGGTGCTGAGGTAGCCCCACGCGCTCAGCTCGAGCACGTCGAAGCGCAGGGCCGCGGCGGCGACGCCGATCCCGACGACCACGAGCGTGAACCAGAACCAGCCCCAGACGGCGAGCTGGCTGCGCAGGCACAGGCGCGTCGCGCGGGCGGCCGGGCCGGTGAGGGACCAGGACGGCGCGACGGCGCTCATCGGCGCTCCCCGGACGTCGTGAGGTGGACGAACAGGTCCTGCAGCGGGACGGGCCCGACCTCGAGGCCGAGCTCGCGCGCGCGACGTCGTGCGTCCGCGTCGAGCCCGCCGTCGACGGTCACCGCGGCGGTGCGGCCCAGGGTCCGGCGCTCGAGGACGCTGCGCCCGTCGAGGAACGCGTCGACGACGTCGGCCGGGCCGGTCAGGGTCGCCCCCCGCGCCCGGAGGGCGTCCGCGTCGTCGGCGAGCAGGACGCGCCCCCGGTCGAGGACGACGACGCTCTCGAAGAGGCGCTCGACCTCCTCGATGAGGTGGCTCGAGACGACGATCGTGCGCGGGTGGGCGGCGTAGTCGGCGAGCAGCTCGTCGTAGAAGGCGTAGCGCGACGGCGCGTCGAGCCCGAGGTAGGACTCGTCGAGCATGGTCAGCGGTGCGCGCGACGCGATCCCGACGACGACGCCGAGCGCGGAGCGCTGCCCGCGCGACATCTCGCCCGGCTTGCGGTCCAGGGGGACCTGGAGCCGCTCGGCGAGGCGTCCGGCGAGCTCGCCGTCCCACGTCGGGCGCACGGCCTCGGCGATCTGGAGCGACGTCCGCGCCTTCTCGTCCATGTGGTCGCCGCTCTCGCGGACGAGGCAGGTGCCGGCCATGATGCGGGCGTTCTCGAACGGGTCCTCGCCGTCGACCAGGACGGTGCCGCTCGTGGCGGGACGGAACGCGGCGAGCACGGACAGCAGCGACGTCTTGCCCGAGCCGTTGCGGCCGAGCAGGCCGTGGATGCGGCCGGGCTCGAGCGTCAGGCTCACGCCGTCGATCGCCGTGGTGCGGCGGTAGCGGACGGTGAGGTCACGGACCTCGACTCCGAAGCTCATCGGGTCTCCTGCTCGGTGGTCGGGGACGGGCTCGCGGGGACGGGGTCGGCGGCGAGGGCCCGGAGGTGGGCGACGACGTCCTCCACCGGGATCTCGAGGCGCCGCGCCTCAGCCGCGACGGGCTCGACGACGTCGGCGAAGAACCGCTCGCGCCGCCCCGCCAGGAGGCGGGCGCGCGCGTCCGGTGCGACGAACATGCCGACACCGCGGCGCTTGTAGAGCACTCCCTCGTCGACCAGCTCGGTGAACGCCTTGGCGGCGGTCGCGGGGTTGATGCGGAACGTGGTCGCGTACTGCGTCGTGGACATGACCTGCTCCTCCTCCCGGAGGGTGCCGTCGAGGATGTCGCCCCGGATCTGGTCGGCGATCTGGAGGTAGATCGGGTCGCGTCCGTCGAACACGGTCACGTCCTCCCGCCGCTTGGGTGGTTCATTACAGGAGTAATGAACCACGGAACCGACCGGGGCGCAAGGACGGATCCCGTCGTGCGCCCCGGCGCCCTGCGCGGGCTTCCCTCAGGGCGCGCGGCCAGTAAGGTCCGCGCGTGAGCTTCTTCCTCTTCTCGCCCCTCGGGCTGATCGCGCTGGGACTCCTCGTCGGAGGGCTGCTCATGGTGCGGTCCGCGCTCGCGTCGCGCCGCGTGCCCGTGCCCGGGCGGGTGGTGGACCGGTCGTGGATGACGCAGCCGCCCCGCGTCACCGTCGAGTACCCGTCCCCGCACGGCGAGACCCTGTCCGCCCGCCTCTCGGCCGGACCGATCTACGGCCTGCGGGGCCTGACCGTCGGCGACGCGGTCACGGTCTACGTCAACCCGCAGCGCCCGCACGACGTGACGCTCGGCCCGGGCAGCGCGACGACGACCTACGGCGTCGCGCTCGCGACGATGGGGGCCCTGCTCCTGCTGTTCCTGCTGCGCCTGGGCAGCTGAGACCGCCCGGCCGGGACGCCGGGCCGGGCCGTCAGGCCGTGGCGAGCCGCTTCGCCGCGACGAGCTCCGCGATCTGCACCGCGTTGAGCGCCGCGCCCTTGCGCAGGTTGTCGTTGCTGACGAAGAGCGCCAGCCCGCGCCCCTCCGGCGCGCTCTGGTCCGCCCGGATGCGCCCGACGAAGCTCGGGTCCCGGCCGGCGGCCTGCAGCGGCGTCGGGATGTCGCTCAGCTCGACGCCCGGGGCCGCCGCGAGCAGCTCGGTCGCGCGCTCGACGGACAGGGGCCGCTCGAACTCGGCGTTGATCGACAGCGAGTGACCGGTGAAGACCGGCACCCGCACGCAGGTGCCCGCGACGCGCAGCTCGGGCAGGTCGAGGATCTTGCGGCTCTCGTTGCGGAGCTTCTGCTCCTCGTCGGTCTCGAACGAGCCGTCGTCGACGAGGGCGCCCGCCATCGGCAGGACGTTGAAGGCGATGGGCCGCGCGTAGATCCCGGGCTCCGGGAAGGCGACAGCGCCGCCGTCGTGCGTCAGGGCCGCGATGTCGGCGCCCTCGAGCGCGCGGACCTGGGTCTCGAGCTCGGCGACGCCCTTGAGGCCGCCGCCCGAGACCGCCTGGTAGGTCGAGACGACGAGGCGCACGAGCCCCGCCTCGTCGTGCAGCGGCTTGAGGACCGGCATCGCGGCCATCGTGGTGCAGTTGGGGTTCGCGATGATGCCCTTGACCGCGCGGTCGACCGCGTCCGGGTTGACCTCGCTCACGACGAGCGGGACCTCCGGGTCGCGGCGCCACGCGGACGAGTTGTCGATCACGAGGGCACCGGCGGCCGCGAAGCGCGGCGCGTGCTCCTTCGACGTCGCCCCGCCCGCGGAGAACAGCGCGACGTCGATGCCGGACAGGTCGGCCGTGGCCGTGTCCTCGACGACCACCTCGGTGCCGCGCCACGGCAGCGTCGTGCCGGCCGAGCGCGCCGAGGCGAAGAAGCGGATGGAGGCGAGCGGGAAGTCGCGCTCGTCCAGCAGGCGGCGCATCACGGCGCCGACCTGCCCGGTCGCGCCGACGACGGCGACCCGGAGGCCGGGTGCGGTGGTGCTGGTCTGGTTCGTGGTCATCGTCCGGTCCCCCCGTACACGACGGCCTCGCCGTCGGCGGAGTCGAGGTCGAAAGCGGTGTGGACGGCGCGCACGGCGTCGTCGAGCTGGTCGGCGCGCGTCACGACCGAGACGCGGATCTCGGACGTCGAGATCATCTCGATGTTGATGCCGGCGTCGCGCAGCGCCCCGAAGAGCTTGGCGGAGACGCCCGGGTGCGACCGCATCCCGGCGCCCACGAGCGAGAGCTTGCCGATCGTGTCGTCGTACTGGAGCGAGGCGAACCCGATCTGGTCCTGCGCGGCGCTCAGCGCCGCCGTCGCGCGCTGTCCGTCGCTCGCCGGGAGCGTGAAGGAGATGTCCGTCAGGCCGGTGGACGCCGCCGACACGTTCTGCACGATCATGTCGATGTTGACCTCGGCGCCGGCGACGATCTCGAAGATCCGCGCGGCGGTGCCGGGCACGTCGGGGACGCCGACCACCGTGACCTTGGCCTCGCTGCGGTCGTGCGCGACACCCGAGATGATCGGCTGCTCCATGGGTCCCTCTCCCTCGACGGGCTGGTCGGTCACCAACGTGCCCTCGCGCCCCGAGAACGAGGAACGCACGTGGATGGTCACCTTGTTCCGGCGGGCGTACTCGACGCAGCGGAGCATGAGCACCTTGGCCCCGCTCGCCGCCAGGTCGAGCATCTCCTCGTAGGTGACCCGCTCGAGCTTGCGTGCCGTCGGCACGATGCGGGGGTCGGCGGTGAAGACGCCGTCGACGTCGGTGTAGATCTCGCAGACGTCGGCGCCCACGGCCGCGGCGATGGCGACGGCGGTCGTGTCCGAGCCGCCGCGGCCCAGCGTCGTGACGTCGTTCGTGCTCTCGGTGACGCCCTGGAAGCCCGCGACGATCGCGACGTTGCCCGCGTCGAGCGCCTGGCGGATGCGGTTGGCCTTGACGTCCACGATCCGCGCGCGCCCGTGCGCGGCGTCGGTGATGACACCGGCCTGCTGACCCGTGAACGACTGCGCCTGCACGCCGAGGTTGGCGATCGCCATCGCGAGCAGCGACATCGAGATCCGCTCCCCGGCGGTGAGCAGGATGTCCATCTCGCGCGACGGCGGCAGCGGCGTGATCTCGTTCGCGAGGTCGATGAGCTCGTCCGTCGTGTCACCCATCGCCGAGACGACGACGACGACGTCGTCGCCGGCGCGCTTCGCCTCGGTGATCCGCTTCGCGACGCGCTTGATCGCGGCGGCGTCCGAGACGGACGACCCGCCGTACTTCTGCACGATCAGGGCCACGGTGGAGCTCCGGGAGGTCGAGACGGGGTGCGACCGGATCACGCACGGGATCCGACCCTCGAATGATAGGTCGGCCCACGCCTCGGACATCCGGGTGTCCGAGGCGTGGGCCGCGGCGGTGGGGGGAGGATGGGGGGCATGAGGACGCGCCTGCTGACCTGCCTCGCCGCCGCCGCCGCGCTGGGCCTCGTCGGCTGCGCCGACGCGGGCGATCCCGAGCCGACGCCCACGCCGGGCGCGACGGCACCGGCGACCCCCACGCCGTCGGGCGACCCCACGCCGGCCGCCGTCGGCGCGGCCTCGCTCACCGTGACGGTGGACGAGACCGGCTCGGGCGCGACGACCACCCTCACCCTGACGTGCGACCCGGCGGGCGGCGACCACCCCGACCCCGAGGGCGCCTGCGCGGCCCTGGCGGCCGTGGGCACCGCCGGCCTCGCCGAGACGCCGCCGGACGTCATGTGCACGCAGCAGTGGGGCGGACCGCAGGTCGCCACGGTGGAGGGCACGGTCGACGGGGCGCCGGTCAGCGCGCGGTTCTCGCTCACCGACGGCTGCGAGATCGCGCGCTGGGACGCGCTGGTGCCGCTGCTCCCGGCCGCGGGCGGCGGGATGTGACCAGCCCTGCCCTCAGGGGTGCAGGGCCTGGAACTCCGCCTCGGCGGCGACGTCGTCGTCGACGTCCAGGCGCAGGTGCGCGAGGACCGTCTGCAGGACGCGCAGGACGGCGGACGCGCGCTCGCCCCAGTTGGACAGGTACGAGTACTGCCACCACCACAGGGCCTCGGTCACGCGGCCCGCGGCGTGGTGCCGCAGGCCCTGGGCGAGCGACCCCGCGATGAGCATGAGGTCGCCGGAGACGGACGACGTGACGACGTCGCCTCCCAGCACCGGGTCATCGACCTCGGCGTAGTCGTCGATCCCGTCGAGGACGTTCTCGAGCGCGGCGCGCAGCGGGTCGAGGTCGGGGTCCGGACCCAGGTCCGGCTCGAAGCGCTCGACCGGGACGACGTCGACCATCGCGCCCAGGCGCGCGCCCGCCGCCAGCACGTCGGACACGGCGAGCAGCAGCAGGGCGATGGCGGCGTCGGGGTTGGCGTTCGCGCCCACCTCGGTGACGGTCGTCAGGAAGCTGCGCGACTCCGAGGCCATCGAGTGCGCGACCTCGCGCAGGTCGGCCGGGGCGCCGGCAGGCACGTCGGCGGGCTCGTCCTGCCTCGGTCGCGGGATCATGGGGATGTCAGGCACTGATCTGCCTCCGTCCTTCGAAGGCACGCCCGAGCGTGACCTCATCGGCGTACTCCAGGTCGCCCCCGACCGGCAGCCCGGAGGCGAGACGCGTGACCCGCAGCCCCATGGGGACCAGGAGGCGCGCGAGATAGGTCGAGGTGGCCTCGCCCTCGACGTTCGGGTCGGTCGCGAGGATCACCTCGGTGACCGTGCCGTCGGCGAGGCGCGACATGAGCTCCTTGATGCGCAGGTCGTCCGGGCCGACGTTGTCGATCGGGTTGATCGCGCCGCCGAGCACGTGGTACCGACCGCGGAACTCGCGCGTGCGCTCGATCGCCACGACGTCCTTCGGCTCCTCCACGACGCAGATGACCGCCGTGGAGCGGCGCGGGTCGCGGCAGACGCGGCACAGCTCCTCCTGCGACACGTTGCCGCAGACGCTGCAGAAGCGGACGCGCGCCTTGACCTCGGTCAGGGCGTCGGCGAGACGCCGCACGTCGGCGGGGTCCGCCGCGAGGAGGTGGAACGCGATGCGCTGGGCGCTCTTGGGACCGACCCCGGGCAGTCGCCCGAGCTCGTCGATCAGATCCTGGACCGCACCCTCGTACACCCGGCCAGCCTACGTGGTCGGCACCGACCCGGCGCCGACGCCGCGCACGGGAGACACCACGGGCACGCAGGCACGCAGCCAGGGACGCGGAGGGTTCTGCCCGCGGGCCGGCCACAACCCTCCGCCCCGGCGGACGCGGCGCGCGCGACGAGCACCGGCATCGCGGGCACCGGCGCACGAACGGGAACGGAGGGTTGTGGCCGCGGAGCGGGTGCAACCCTCCGTCGAAGCGGGCGACGCGACGGCAGCGCGAGGTCGCCGCGCGGCGTGACGCGACGGCGGTGCGACGTCGCCAGGGCGCGCGGCGCGGTGCGGCGGGTCGCACCTGGGTCTGTGCGGCTAGCGGGAGTCCTCGATGATCTCGTCGACCACCGTGCCGCCGAGCATCTGCGCCACCAACGGGGCGCCGACCAGCCCGGTGGAGAGCAGGTCGGGGTCGTCCGGGCTGGCGTCGTCGCCGTCGTCCTCGGGGCGGCGGACGGCGGCGGGCGCGTCCTGCTGGAAGCGCGGGCGGGCGCCCTCGGGGACGCGCAGCGGCTGGCGCGGCGCCCCGCGGCCCGGCCCGGCGGGCAGGGGTGGCTCGGGCTCCGTGTCGGGTTCCGGGCCGTCGGGGATGCCGTCGGAGGCGGGTCCGGGTGCGGCGGTGCCACGGGCGGACCGTCCGACGTCGGCCGGCTCGCGCCCGGCCTGCGGCTCGCGACCGCCCGACGGGCGGGCCGTGTCCGACGCGGCGGGACGCGCCGGGGCGGCGGACGGGCGTGCCGCGGGGGCGTCCCACGACGCCTCGGCCTGGGCGGTGGACATCCGCGCGGGAGCCGCGTCCGCCGCGCGGGGGGCCTCCGGCGCTCCCGCGGCCCCAGCTGCCGCGGTGGCGCTCTCCGTGAGGGTCGTCTCCACCCGCACGGTGATGCCGAGGGTCTCGTGCAGCGCGCGCTGCACGTTGTCCGGGTGCGGGCCGCTGCGGAAGGTGGACGCGAGCTGCGGGGTCGTGAAGGCGAGGGCCACACGGTCGGCCGTCACCTCGCCGACCTGGGCGTTCTGGCTCACGAGCACCCACGTGGCCATGCGCAGCCCGCGCAGCGTCTGCAGCACCTCCGGCCACCGTCGCCGCACCGTCTCGGCGTCCAGGCCGGGCGCGGTCGGCGCGGACTGCCCGGCCGCGACGGGTTGCACGGGTGCGCTGGGGGGCGCCGCCTGCGCCTGCTGCGGCGCGCGCGCCTGCTCCTCCGCGACCTCCGGCGTACCGCTCGGCGCGGCGGGTGCCGCCGCCACCTCGGCGGGGTGCGCGCCGCCCTCGCCGCCCTCCGCGGACGCCGGCTGGCTGACCTCCGGCACGGCCGGCTCCGACGGCTCGGCAGGCACCGCGTGCTCGACGGGCACCGTCGGCGCGCTCTCGACGGGTACGGCCGCGGCCGGGGCGGCTGCCGGAGCGCGCCCAGCAGCCGACGCGGACGCGGCAGCCGGAGCGGACGCGGCAGCCCGAGCGGACCCGGCGGCGGGAGCCGGAGCGGGCGCGGCAGCCGAATCCGCCGCGGGGGCAGGCCGGGGCTCCGGCGCCGCGGGTGCAGGCCGGGGCCCCGGCGCCGCAGCCTTCGACGCTGCGGGAGGCGCGGCGGCGGGCACGGAGGGCGCCGCGGCGGGCCGGTCCGCGGCGGGCCGCGCGCCGCCCGCGAGCTCGCGCTCCACGCGGTCGAGCCGCGCGCCCAGGCCGAGGGAGCCGTCGTCGGCCGCGGGCAGGAGGAGTCGCGCGACGAGCAGCTCGAGGTGCAGCCGGGGCGACGTCGCGCCCGTCATCTCGGTGAGCGCGGCGTTGACGAGGTCCGCCGAGCGCGACAGCTCAGAGGCTCCGAGCACCGCGGCCTGGCCGCGCATCCGCTCGAGCTGGTCGGCCGGCAGGTCCCGGAGCACGGCCTGCGCGGCCTCGCCCGACGCCGCGATGACGATGAGGTCACGCAGCCGCTCGAGGAGGTCCTCGACGAAGCGGCGGGGCTCGTGCCCCGAGGAGATCACGCGCTCCACGACGCGGAAGGCGCTCGCGCCGTCCCGCGCGGCGATCGCGTCGACGACGTCGTCCAGGAGCGTCGCGTGGGTGTAGCCGAGCAGCGCGACGGCGCGCTCGTAGTCGATGCCGTCGGCGTCGGCGCCGGCGACGAGCTGGTCCAGGACCGACAGCGAGTCGCGGACCGAACCCCCGCCCGCGCGCACCACCAGCGGCAGCACGCCCGGTCCGACCGGCACGCCCTCGGTCGCGCAGAGCTGCTCGAGGTACGGCTGGAGCGTCGACGGGCCGACGAGGCGGAACGGGTAGTGGTGCGTGCGCGAGCGGATGGTCCCGATGACCTTGTCGGGCTCCGTCGTGGCGAAGATGAACTTGATGTGCGGCGGCGGCTCCTCGACGATCTTGAGCAGCGCGTTGAACCCCTGCGGGGTCACCATGTGCGCCTCGTCGAGGATGAAGATCTTGAAGCGGTCGCGCGTCGGGGCGAAGGTCGCGCGCTCGCGCAGGTCGCGCGCGTCGTCGACGCCGCCGTGGCTCGCCGCGTCGATCTCGACGACGTCGAGGCTCCCCGGCCCCCCGCGCCCGAGCTCGACGCAGGACGGGCACGTCCCACACGGCTGCGGCGTCGGCCCCTGGGCGCAGTTGAGGCAGCGCGCGAGGATGCGGGCCGACGTCGTCTTGCCGCAGCCGCGGGGGCCCGAGAACAGGTAGGCGTGGGTGACCTTGTCCGCCCGCAGCGCCTGCATGAGCGGCTCCGTGACGTGCTCCTGGCCGATCACCTCGGTGAAGGTGTCGGGCCGGTAGCGGCGGTACAGGGCTGTGCTCACGCCACGAGGGTAGACGGCGCGGCCGACAAGCGGGCGCGCGGTCCCCACCCGGCTCAGTCCGGCCGCACCACCGTCTCGCGCAGCACCGCGCGCAGCAGCGGACGGCTCGTCTCGGTGGCACCGACCACGAGCAGGCCGCCGCCCAGGAGGCATCCCGCGAGGAGCGCGAGGCCCGCCGGCGCCATGACCAGCGCCAGGCCGTACAGGGGCAGCAGGACGACCAGCGAGACACCGGCGGAGAGTCCCGCGACCAGCACCATCGGCGCGATGACGACCCGGCGCCGCACCGCGTCGAACAGCTCCTGCGGCACGCCCGCGAGGTGCTGCAGGGCGTACTCCTGCCGGCGGTCCAGGACGGACGCGGCCTGCATGATGCCGGCCGACGCGGCGGCCACCACGAACGCGATCGAGAGCGCGAGGATCCCGCCCGTGAGCACGTCCTGCGCGAAGACCACGTCGTTCTGGTTCGTGTCGCCGGACACCTCGGTGAGCACGGGCAGCACCGACACCACGCCCGCGACGAACGAGGCCAGCCCGAGGCCGGCCACGACGCGCCACGCCGCCTTGGGGTCGTCGAGCAGCCGACGCCCGGCGAGCAGGCGTGCGGGCGTCCTGGCACGCCGGACCATCGCGCGGGCCATGACGCTGATGACCCAGGGGCCCAGCAGGTTCAGCGCGAGCACGACGAGCGCGAGCGTCCCGAGGAGCAGGACGAGGAGCACCGCGAAATCCAGGCCGAGGTCGACCCTGACCATCACGGTGAAGGCCACCACCGCGACGACGACGGCGAGCGCGCGGACCCAGCGCATGCCCGGCGGCGTCGTGCGGCGCGCGACGCCGAGCGGCGTGACCACCACGCGGCGCAGCGAGACCGCGGCGCTCACGGCCGCGACCAGCGGCACGACGACGAGGGTGGCCGCCACGACCGGCAGGCCGACCCACAGCTCGCCGACCGAGAACGGGTCGCCCATGAAGGGGATGCTCGTCCACACCGGCAGGAGCGCCCCGTAGCCGAGCAGGCCGAGGACCGCACCGACGAGCCCCTGCTTGGCGGTCTCCAGCGCGGTGAGGCCGACGACCTGGCCGCCGGTGACCCCGAGCAGCCGGAGCGTCGCGAGCCGCGCGTCGCGGCGGGCGACCCCGAGCCGGGCCGCACCCGCGCCGAGCGAGACCAGCGGGACCACGAGGAGGACGACCGCGACCCACGCGAGGATCACGTAGGCCTCGCCGTAGTGCGTCATGTACTCCGACGCCGGGTCGGCGTCGCGCCGGATGAAGCCGCGGAGCCCTCCCACGACGCTGACCGCGAACGCGGTCGAGACGGCGAACGCGACCACCGCGAGCACCCCCGGCGTCAGGCGGCCCCCTGCGCCGCCGGACACCGGGCCGGGCCGCGATGTGCCGCGCACCCCGGGGATCAGGTGCGCGACCGATCCGCTGCGCAGCGGGCCGCTCGCGAGCATCAGGACGGTCCTCATGCCGCCACCACGCGGCCGTCGCGCACCACGATGCGGCGCGAGCACCAGGACGCGACGTTCTCGTCGTGCGTCACCACGACGAGCGACGCGCCCGCGGCACGGGTGGTCTCGACCAGGACGCGCATGACGTCGGCGCCGGTCGCCTGGTCGAGGGCGCCGGTCGGCTCGTCCGCGAAGACGACGTCGGGCCCGGTGATCAGCGCCCGCGCGACGGCGACGCGCTGCGCCTGGCCGCCCGAGAGCTCGCCCGGGCGGCGCGTCTCCATGCCGGCGAGGCCGAGCGAGGCCAGCCACTGCCGCGCCAGGGTGACCGCCTCCGCGCGCGGCGTGCCGAGGAGCATGGGCGGCAGGGCGACGTTCTCCTCCGCCGAGAGCTCGCCCAGGAGCTGGCCGAACTGGAACACGAAGCCGTAGTGCGCGCGGCGCAGGATCGTCCGCTTCGTGTCGCTCAGGCCGCTGACGTCCCGGCCCTCGAGCGTCACGGTGCCGGAGTCGGGCGGCAGGATGCCCGCGAGGCAGTGCAGGAGCGTCGACTTGCCCGAGCCCGACGGGCCCATCACCGCCAGCGACTCGCCCGCCGCGAGGTCGACGTCGACGCCCGCCAGCGCCGTCGTGCTGCCGAAGGTCTTGACGAGGCCGCGTGCGCTGAGGCGGGCGGCGGGCGGCGCCGGGACGCGCGCGGGCGCGGCGCTCGGGGCCGCGGCGGGCGGCGGAGGGGGGAACGAGGTGCTCATGGCAGCCAGCGTGGCGGCGGTGCCCCGTCCGGCGCGTCGCCCTCGGGTCCCGTCCTGCCGGTGCGCGGCTGCGACCCTGGGAGGGTCGGTGCGGCCGGTGTCATCCCTGGGTCGCAGGCGCCGTCGCACGGCAGGCTCGCTCTGCAGGGCTCCGGGCATGCAAGGACCCCCCGCACACCCGCCAGAGCCCGCCTGCCCTTGCTGCCTTCCGGCCCTGGGGGAGTTCAGCGAGATGACGCCGCACGAGGGGTCGTCGCCCACCCTAACGCAGCGCGCGCACCGTCCGTCACGCGTCCACCGGGACAATTGACATGCAAGTCTGTGCTTGCCTATCGTCGCCGACATGGACGACGCCGTCTTCAAGGCGATCGCCGACCCAACCCGCCGCGCGATCCTCGACGAGCTCGTGGAGCGCGACGGACAGACCCTGTTCGAGCTCTGCACCCGCCTCATCGGCACGCACGGCCTGACGTCGTCGCGCCAGGCCGTGTCCCAGCACATCGCTGTGCTCGTCGCCGCCGGGCTCGTCCGCACGCGGCGCGAGGGCCGCTACACGTTCCACCACGTCGACACCTCACCCCTGACCGCCATCGCCGAGCGGTGGCCGCACCGGAAAGCAGGTCCGCCATGCCCCGCATCACCGTGATGAGCGTCTTCGTCGACGACCAGCAGGAGGCCCTGCGCTTCTACACCGACGTCCTCGGGTTCGAGAAGCGGACCGAGGTGCCGTTGGGAGAGCACAGCTGGCTCACGGTCGGCTCCCCCGACCAGGCCGACGGCCCCGAGATCCTGCTCGAGCCGTCCGAGCACCCCGCCGTCGCCCCGTTCCGCGACGCCCTCGTCGCCGACGGCATCCCGTTCGCGTCGTTCGGCGTGCCGGACGTCCGGGCGGAGTACGAGCGCCTCGTCGGCCTCGGGGTGCGCTTCACGCAGGAGCCGCTGACCATGGGGCCGGTGACGACGGCCGTGCTCGACGACACGTGCGGCAACCTCATCCAGCTGGCCTCGCAGGCCTGATCGGCGCGCGTTCGGCCGCGGCCCGGTCCTCCGGTATCCTCGTGCGGCCGGGAGGATTCGCCTAGTGGCCTATGGCGCACGCTTGGAAAGCGTGTTGGGTTAACGCCCTCGGGGGTTCGAATCCCCCATCCTCCGCACCTGGTACGACACGAAGGGCCCGTGACCTGCAGCGATGTGGGTGACGGGCCCTTCGTCGCGCATCCTCGACCGCCGCGGTACCCGCCCGATGACTTCACGCGGCTCGCCGGGTCACCCACAGCATGACCCGCATCGTGGCGGACATCTCCGTCTCCCTCGACGGCTTCGTCACCGGACCCGACCCGGGCCCGGACAACGGCCTGGGCACGGGGGGTGAGGCGCTCCACACGTGGGCGTTCTCCGACGACCCGGCCGACCAGCAGGTCCTGCGGGACGCCACCGCCCGCTCGGGTGCCGTGGTCATGGGCCGGCGGCTGTTCGACGTCGTCGACGGGCCGCACGGCTGGGACGAGGAGACGGGCTACGGCGCCGGCGAGGTGGGCACCCCGCCCTTCGTCGTCGTGACCGGCACGCCGCCCGACGCCGTACGGCGCAGCGACCTCGACTGGACCTTCGTCACCTCGGGGCTCGCCGACGCCGTCGCCGTCGCCCGCGAGCGCACGGAGGCGGCGGCGTCCGGGCGCGGCACCGTGCTGGACGTCGTCCTCATGGGCGGCGGCGCGACGGTGGGCTCCGCGCTCGCCGCCGGCCTGGCCGACGTGCTCGTGCTCCACCTCGCGCCCGTGGTGCTGGGCGCCGGGACCCCGCTCTTCCCGAGCGGCGCACGCCTCCGGCTCGTGCAGCGGAGCGTGACGCCGACGTCGACCGCGACGCACCTGGTCTACGACGTCGCCTGAGCGACGACGTCGCCCGGCCTGAGGTCAGCGCGCCACCGCGCCCGGCGGGGGCGGGAGTGCCCGCTCACGCTGCGTGGCGTCGACGATGCGCTCGGTGATCTCGCGGAGCTGACGCACCTGCTCGGCGTCGAGGTTGTCGAACACGAGGCGCTGGACCTCCTCGGCATGGCCGGGCGCCGTCGCGACGACCTTCTCCCAGCCGTCCTCGGTGAGCGTCGCGAGCGTCGCGCGGCCGTCGGTGGGGTCCGGCACGCGCGTCAACCAACCGCGGCTCTCCAGCCGGGCCGCGATCCGCGAGAGGTGCGAGAGCGAGACGTTCGCGCGGACGGCGATGTCACCCATCCGGGCCGCGCGGCCCGGGGACATCGAGCACCACGAGAGGACCTGGTACTCCGCGTGCGAGAGCCCCGCGTCGCGGCGGAGCTGCGCGTCCAGGGCGGCGGGGAGCGAGACAGTCGTCCGCAGCAGACCGATCCAGGCCTGCGTCTGCTCGGGCGTCAGCCACCGGGGCTCGTCGGGCCGCGTCATGCCGCCACGATACTTGACATGGCAAGCATTCGCACGGCACATTACTTTCCGCGGTAAGCATTCCGCATCCCTCCGTACGAAGGACCACCATGACCGTCGCCCTCTGGGTCGCCCAGATCCTGCTCGCCCTCGCCTTCCTCGCCGCGGGCACCATGAAGGCCACCCGCCCCAAGGCCGCACTCGAGCCGATGCTGCCCTGGGTCGCCGACTTCTCCGCGACCCAGGTCCGCCTCATCGGGGTCGTCGAGGTCCTCGCCGCGCTCGGCCTCGTGCTCCCCGCCCTCACGGGGATCGCGCCCGTCCTGACCCCGGTCGCCGCCGCGGGTCTCGTCGTCGTGATGCTCGGCGCGATCGTCGTCCACGCCCGACGCAAGGAGCCGCAGGGCATCGTGATGAACGTCGTCCTGCTCGCCGTCGCCGCCTTCGTCGCGTGGGGCCGGTTCGGGCCGTACGCCTTCTGAGCAGCGGGGAATGACCGCGCCGCCAGCCGGTTGACATGACCATGACCACCATCGGACTCATCGGCTCCGGCCACATCGGCTCGCAGCTCGCCCGCCTCGCCGTCGCGCGCGGCCACGAGGTCGTCGTCAGCAACTCCCGCGGTCCCGAGACGCTCGTCGACCTCGTCACCGAGCTCGGCGACCTGGCGCGCGCCGGCACCCCGCAGGAGGCGGCGCAGGGGGGCGACGTCGTCGTGGTGACCATCCCGGTGCACGCGATCGGCGCCGTGCCGGTCGAGCCGCTCGCCGGCAAGGTCGTCGTCGACACCAACAACTACTACCCGCAGCGGGACGGGAACGTCCCCGAGCTCGACGCCGCGACCCTGACGAGCTCGGAGCTGCTCCAGCGCCACCTGCCGACCTCGCGGGTCGTCAAGGCCTTCAACCACATCCCCGCCGCGGACCTCACGGCGCAGGGCCAGGAGGCCGGCACGCCGGACCGCCGCGCGCTGGTCGTCGCGGCCGACGACGCCGACGCGCGGGCCACGGTGGCGGCGCTGGTGGACTCGTTCGGCTTCGACGTCGTGGAGATCGACTCGCTCGCCGGGACGTGGCGGATCGAGCCCGGCACGCCGGGCTACGGCCCTCGCCGGACGGCCGACGAGCTCCGCGCGGACCTGGCCGCGGCGCAGCGTCCGACCTCCTGAGACCCGACGACGTCGCCCCGCGCCCCGGGCACAGCGGGGCGACGTCGTCGGAGGCCGTCGTAGGCTCGGGCATCATGGCGACGTTCTCCTCCGTGACCCGACAGCACGTCCTCCAGGCCCTGGCCGAGCACGACTCGCGCGGCGCCGACGAGTTCCTGGCCACGTACGGCTTCACGCCGGACCCGGTCCACCGGCTGACGCACGAGGGCAGCACGTACGACGCCCCGGCCGTCCTGGGCGTCGCCCACCGGTACGCGACCGGCCGCCTCGCCACCCCCGACGACTTCCGCTCCGGCATGGACACCGCGCTCGCGATCCTGCGGCGTCGGGGCTTCGAGGTCTCCGGGCCGGCCCCCGTGGCCCCGCGGGCCGCGGCGACCCGGACCCCGCGCGCGCCGCGCGCCCCCCGCACGCCGTCGGCCACGACCCGCGCGCCCGCGGCCCGCGAGGTCGCGCCGGTCATCTGCCCCACGTGCTCGATGGCCCTGCCCGCCACGGGCGTCTGCGACACCTGCAGCTGAGGCGTCCCCGCGGAAGCGCCCTGGCGCAGACCCGGGCCCGCCCGAGACCGGACGATCCCTCACAACCGGCGCAGCACCGCCGATGACGAGTGTGCACGCTCACGACCTGGGCGCGCTCACGCGGACGAACCAAGGACGGTAACCGGTGATGGCGGACCCCACGCCGACGGCAGGCAACATCCTGGTGCTGACGCTGCACAGCGGCGGGCACTACTACGGCGAGATGCTCACGGGCGTGCTGCGCACCGCCGCCGCGGCGGGCCGGCACGTCGTCGTCGCGGAGACCCGTGACCCCGGCGGACGTCACGGTGACCGCTCGTTCGGACCGCGCTTCTCCCTGCCGCTCGCCTGGAACCGCGTCGCGGGCGTCATCTCGATCGCCAACTCCGCGACGCCGCAGTACCTCGAGGCGCTGCGTGAGCAGGGCTTCCCGATCGTCCTCGCGAGCGAGGTGCACGACGGCTTCGACGGTCCCGTCGCCATGCCGGACAACGCGATCGCGATCGACGCCGCCGTGCAGCACCTCGCCGACCACGGGCACCGGCGCATCGGCTTCGTCGGGTCGCTCGACATGCGCGACTTCCGCGAGCGCCTCTCGACGTTCCGCGACGCCGTCGCGGCCCGCGGGCTCGACTGCGACGACGACCTGTACATCCCGGCGGACGACTTCTCCCAGCAGGCCGGTGCCGCGGCCGCCGCTCGCGTGCTGGCGCACCCCCGCCCGCCGACGGCCGTCATCACGGCGACCGACAACAACGCCATCGGCCTCATTCGCGCGGTGACGAGCGCGGGCGTACGCGTCCCGGAGGACCTCGCCGTCCTCGGCTTCGACAACCTCGAGGAGGGCGCCCACACGACGCCCAGCCTGTCGAGCGTCGGGCAGCGCTTCCGCGAGGTCGGTGGGCTCGCCGCCCGGCTCCTGATCGGCACGATCGAGGGGCGCGAGGTCCCCGCGGGCAGCTACGTCCCGGAGACCATCGTCATGGCCCGGCGCGGCTCGTGCGGGTGCCGCGAGGACCTTCTCGGCACCCCCCACTCCGCCCGCCGCGTCCCGGCGGTCCCCTCGGTCCGCAGCCCCGTGGCCGCGCTCCTGGCCGGCGGGCGGCCCACCGCCTCGCAGGCCGCGCTCGTCGAGACGGTCGAGCAGCTCGAGCGGCTCTCCCTCGCCCCGACGCTGCCCGCCGGCGACGAGGTGACGCTCGCGGTGCGCCGGCTGGCCGGCCTCACGCGCGACGCGGAGGACCTGCAGGATCTCGCGGCAGACCTGTCCGACCACCTCGCCGACGTCGTCGAGGGCGCCGCGGACTCCGGTTCGGGCCCGCGCGCCGTCGGCGCCGCCGAGGTCGCCGCGGCGCTGTGGGAGCTGCGGGCGCACGGCCACCGCCACGGCGAGCGCCGCCTCGACCGCTCGGCCCTCGAGCAGGAGCAGGTCGCGAGCGCAGTGCTGCGCAGCGACGGCGCCACCCTGCGCTCGCTCGCGTGGCTGCGCGAGACCGACATCCGGTCCGCCGTCCTGGCGCTCTGGGACGGCCCCGCCGAGGACGGGCGGCTGCGCGTGAGCGGGGTCCACGACCCGCACGGCGCGCACCCGTACGCCGTGGGTGACCTCGTCGACGTGCGGGACTTCCCCGGTGAGGCGCTCGCCGCCGCCGGCGACGCCGAGAACGGCGACATGTGCTTCGTGATCCCCGTCGCCTCCCGCGACCGCTCGTGGGGGCTGCTGGCCCTGCTGGGCCGCGTCGACACGACGTCGTCCCGCGAGCCGTACCACCACATGGCCGAGCTGCTGTTCCGCGCGCTCGAGGGCGAGCAGCTGGAGGACGCGGTCCGCGCGAGCGAGGAGCGGTACGCCTGGGCGGTCCGCGCCGCCCAGGACGGCCTGTGGGAGTACGACCTGCGCACCGGCCACCTCTACCTCTCGCACCGGTGCCGGATCCTGCTCGGCCTGCCGGAGGACGGCGACGTGACGCACACCGAGTGGATGGCTCGCATCGCGCCCGAGTACCGCGAGGGTGCCGAACGGGCCATGCGCATCGCGTCCGGCCAGCCGGGCACGTCCGGTGAGGTCGAGTACCGCCTCGACGGCGACGCGGGTGCCCGCTGGGTGCTGAGCCGAGGGCTCGCCGTGCCCGACGACGACGGCGGCGTCGCCCGCATGGTCGGCTCGGTGTCGGACACCACGGCGCGTCGCGAGCTCGAGGAGCGCCTGCGTCACGCCGCGATGTACGACGAGGTGACGGGCCTGGCGAACCGGCGCCTGTTCCTCGACCGGCTGGCCGCGGCGATCGCGGTCACCCAGCGCGACCCGAGCGCCTCCTACGCCGTGATCTTCCTGGACCTGGACGGCTTCAAGCTGGTCAACGACTCGCTCGGCCACCTCGCCGGTGACGACCTGCTCCGCGCCGTCGCGCGCCGGATGCGCTCGCAGATCCGCGGCGTGGACATCGTCGCCCGCTTCGGCGGCGACGAGTTCGCCGTGCTGCTCGCCAACCCCGTGTCCGAGGACCTCCTCAAGGTCGCCGATCGGCTGCAGGTCGCCATCGCGCGGCCCGTGCACCTGGGCGACCAGGACGTCGCGGTCACCGCGAGCGTCGGCATCGCGAGCTCCGCCACGGGCTACGCCTCGGCGGAGGACGTGCTGCGCGACGCCGACACCGCGATGTACCGGTCCAAGGAGACCCAGCGGGGCACGGCGACCGTCTTCGACCCCGGCATGCACGCGCAGGCGACCGACCGGCTGCGGTCCCAGTCCGAGATCCGCACCGCCCTGGCCGAGGAGCAGTTCGTCGTCCAGTACCAGCCGATCGTGCCGCTCGACGGCACGGAGGTGACCGCCTTCGAGGCCCTCGTGCGCTGGCAGCACCCGGAGCGCGGGCTGCTCCTGCCCAGCGCCTTCCTCCCGGCGATGGTCGACTCGGACGCGATCGTCACGCTCGGCCGCTGGATCACCGACGAGGTGTGCCGGCAGCTGGCCGTCTGGCGCCGCGAGCACAGCGGCGTGAGCGTGTCGGTCAACGTCTCGCACCTCGAGTTCTGGCACGACCTCCTGGTGCCGTCCGTGGTCGAGGCCGCCACGCGCCACGGCGTGCCGGCCTCCGCGCTGGTGCTGGAGATCACGGAGTCGGTGATCATGGCCGACGTCGACCGCGCGTGCGCGATCATGACGGACCTGCGCGCGCGCGGCTTCCGCCTCCACGTGGACGACTTCGGCACGGGCCACTCGTCGCTCCAGACCCTCCAGGACTTCCCCGTCGACACCCTCAAGATCGACGGGGCCTTCGTGCGCGACCTGGCGGAGGTCGGTCGGCCCGCGGTGATCCTCGGTGCGATCGTCACCATGGCCGCGGGCCTCGGCCTCGACGTCATCGCGGAGTGCGTCGAGCGCAGCGAGCAGGCGGACCTGCTGCGCACCATGGGCTGCGGCAACGCGCAGGGCTGGCTCTACGCGCAGGCGCTGCCGGCCGACGAGGCCGGGCGCGTGCTCGGGCGGCCGCTGCACGGCGACGGCGCCCGGGAGCTGTCGCTCGCCTGACGGGCCGCGACCCCGGCGGCCCCGACCGTCACCCCACGCGCCGCGCGCCGCGCACCGGAACCGATGCGCCGTCGTCGGCGATCGCCTCCCGCACGAGCGCGGCGAGCCCCTCACCTCCCGGCGCCGCGCGGATCGCCTCACCGATCCGCCCGGCGGCCTGGCGGTAGCGGCCGTCCCCGAGCACCTGGCGCACCGCGGAGCGCACGGCCTCGGGGCGGGGCGTGCCAGTGCGCAGGTTCACGCCGACCCCCGCCCACGCCACGCGGGCGGCGGTCTCGGGCTTGTCCTCCGTGTCGCCGGCCACCACGACCGGCACGCCGTGCTCGAGCGCCAGGTGGATGCCGCCGTAGCCCCCGTTGGTGACGAACACGTCGACCCGCGGCATGAGCAGGTCGTAGGGCACGAAGGTCGCGGCGAACGCGTTGGCGGCCAACGGCCCCAGGACGTCGACCGGCGGCCCCCCGGTCGTCACGACGACGTTCACGGGCGCGTCGGCGAGCGCGTCGAGGGTGGGGTGGACGAGCTGCCCCAGGTCGCTGTTCGCGAGCGTGCCCTGGGTGACGAGCACGACGGGCCGCGAGTCGTCGAGCTCGTCCCACCACGGCGGCGTCGTGCCCCGGGGCGGGGCGAGCCGGCTCGCGGGCCCGACGAAGCGCAGCGACGCGGGCAGGTCGCGCCGGGGGTACTCGAACTCGGCGACCGTGAGCTGCGCGATGCGCTCCGCCGCGAGGAGCCAGTCCATGAAGTAGCCGTCGAGCCCGCGGCCCGACAGCGCCCGGATGGTCTCGTCGGCCTGCCGCTGGCACCGGCGCAGCGCGACGTGGCGGACCAGGGCGTTGAGCGCCACGTTGCGCGCCGTACCGAGCGGCCCGCCCCGCGGCGGCAGCCCGAGTCCGAACGGGGCGGCGTCGCGGCTCATCACGCCGAGCGGGACGATGCCGCACGCGACGACCGCCGGACGACGGTCCCGCGGCACGTGGGCGAGCGCGGCGGCACCGACGAACGCCGCCTCGGCGACCACGGCGTCCGTCGGCTCGGCCGCCAGCGCCGCCGTGAGCGCGCGGAACTGGCCGGGCGCCGGGTCGAGGAACACGCGCGCGATCGTCGCGCGGAGGGAGCCCGTGCCGGTGGGGCGTCGCCGACCGGGCGCCGCCGACGTGACGTCGGACAGGTCGTCGTCGGGGTCGGCGTCGGGCGGGAGCGGCAGGTGCTCGGCGCCGGTGGCGCGCACGGCGTCGGCGAAGCGTCGGCCGGTGAGCACGCGGACCCGGAAGCCGCGCTCGCCGAGGGCCTGCGCCACGCCGAGCATCGGTGCGACGTGGCCCGCGAGCGGCACGGCGCAGAGCAGAACTGAAGTCATTCGCCCTCCTGCGGGGGGTACGGTGTGGTCGTTACAGCCCCGAGGGGTTCAGTACGGCATGACCGGAGTCACTATGTCCCAGGCCACCGCACCGCGTCGATACATCTCCCAGCTGCGCCAGGAACAGGCCCGGGCCACGCGCGAACGCGTGGTCCGCGCCGCCGCGGAGCTCTTCGGGTCGCGCGGCTACCGCGCGACGAAGCTGAGCGACATCGCCGCCCTCGCCGGCGTCTCCGTCGAGACGGTGCAGGGGCACGGTCCGAAGCTGGACCTGCTCCAGGCGGCGGTCGAGCTCGTGTCCTTCGGCGTGGAGGGCGAGATGGCCCTCCTGGAGTCCCCGCTCGGCGAGGCCTACCTCGAGGCGGCCACGCTGGAGGAGCTCGTCGCCGTGGGCGCGCACGTCCAGGCGGACATCAACCAGCGCGTGGTGGGCGTGTGGCGCGCCCTGTCGAGCGCGAGCGACGGCGAGCCGGCCGTGCGCGAGCGGGCCCGGCGCATGATGGCGAGCATCCGCGCCTCCCTGGGGCAGATGGTGCACCTCGTGCGCGCGCGGGGGT
Organism: Actinotalea sp. JY-7876; assembly: GCF_014042015.1. Classification (NCBI taxonomy): domain Bacteria; kingdom Bacillati; phylum Actinomycetota; class Actinomycetes; order Micrococcales; family Cellulomonadaceae; genus Actinotalea; species Actinotalea sp. JY-7876. The sequence goes on from NZ_CP059493.1 coordinate 3,230,649, forward strand.
GGCTGACCACCTCCACGCCACCGCAGGAGATCGTGGCGAGCCTCTGGGCGCTCGGCATGCCCGAGGCCTACGACCGCCTGACCGGCGAGCTCGGCTGGAGCCACGAGCAGTACGTCGCCTGGTACCAGCGTCGCGCGCTGGAGATCGTGCGCGGCTGAGCCGGCTCAGCCCGGCTCGGCGCCGGTGGCGACCGGACGCGAGGGGTCCGTGACCCAGTGCGACCAGGAGCCCGGGTACAGCGCCAGGCGCAGCCCGGCGACGTCGGCCGCGAGGACCACCTGCGCGGCGGTGACGCCCGAGCCGCAGTACGCGGCCGCCGGCCCGTGCGTGGCCGGCTCCAGCACCACCGCCAGCGCCTCGGCCGGCAGCAGCCGCCCGTCGGCGTCGTAGAGCGCCGTCGTCGGGACGGACACGGCGCCGGGGATGTGGCCCGCGACCGGGTCGACGGGCTCGACCTCGCCCCGGTACCGCTCGGCGGCCCGGGCGTCCACCAGCGTGCCCGCGCGTCCGCTCAGCACGTCGTCGGCCGTCACGGTCGGCAGCCCACCCGGGCGCACGACGGCGTCGGGTGTGGCCACCGGCACGACGTCGCCCGCCTCGAGCGCGCCCCCGGCCGCGACCCAGGCCGGCAGACCACCGTCGAGCACGGCGACGCGCTCGTGACCCGCCCAGCGCAGCACCCACCAGGCGCGCGCGGCGGCCGCGCCCGGGCCGCCGTCGTAGGCGACGACGTCGCGGTCCGGTGCGACCCCGAGCCGGCGGAGCGTCCGCTCGAGGTCCGCCGGGGTCGGCAGCGGGTGCCGGCCGCCCTCCCCCGGCGGCGCCGCGAGGTCGGCGTCGAGGTCGCAGAAGACGGCGCCGGGGACGTGCCCCGCGCGGTAGGACGCCGGGTCCGCGCCGGCGAGGGTCCACCGGACGTCGAGGAGGAGCGGTGGCCGGGGCGCCGCGAGCGCGGCCGCGAGGTCGGCGGTGTCGATGACGGCGCGCTGCGGCATGTCTGCACCCTGCCACCCCGGGACACCCCTACGCTCGCGCCACCGTGCGGCCGTCCGGGCCGCCGAGCGAGGGAGTGACGCGTGGCGACCCACCCGATGCCCGCCGACGAGGCCCCCTCCGGGCCCGTCGGTGCAGCCAAGCCGACGTCGTCGTGGGGCCCGTTGGCGTTGCGGTGGTTCTCGGTCGGCGGCGCCGTGACCGTCTCCGGGCTGGCGAGCCTGGCCTACGCACTGAAGTGGAACGGCGTCGCGCGGGGCCTGAGCGCGCAGGCGGGCTCGCCGGCCTGGGCGGAGGCCGTCACCACGACCGAGCAGTACGGGCTCTGGGGCGTCGGGATGCTCGTCGTCGGCCAGCACATGCTCACCCGGCGGACGATCGAGCGCGGCCCCGACGACTGAGGGGTTCGGGGCGGTGTGAGGCACCGGCGTGACGCGCCGGTGTGACGCATCAGGCTCGACGTCCGGCCCCGATGGGGCTTTTGGGCGGTCCCAGACGTGGCAGCGTGGTACCCATGGCCGATCCTGCGTCGCTCTTCCCGGGAAAGCTCTTCATCAGCACGGCGCTCGAGGCGCTGGACACGAAGATCGCGATGTCGGGCGAGCTGGCACGGCGCTACCTCCAGCGCGCCGCCATGGCGGGCATCTTCGCCGGGCTGTTCTACATGACCAACTACGCCATCGTGGCCGCGTTCGACGCGATCGACGTCGGCGGCTCGACGCTGCGGCCGCTCGGCCTCATCGTCGGCGCCCTGACGTTCGGCTGGGCGCTGGTGTTCATCTACTACACCAAGTCCGAGCTGCTGACCTCGAACATGATGATCGTCGCGATCGGCGGCTACCACCGGCGCACGACGTGGGGCAAGGCGCTGCGGGTCCTGGGCCTGTGCTTCCTCGGCAACGCGATCGGCGGGCTGGTCATCGCGCTGCTCCTGCGGTTCTCGTCGCTCGCCGACGGGCCGGTGCTCGCGGAGATGGTGCACGCCGTCACGGTGAAGCTCGACTATGTCGCCGCAGGCCCGGGCGGCTGGGTCGACCTGCTCATGCGCGCGATCCTGTGCAACTTCTGCATCAACATGGCGATGCTGCTGGTCTACAACGGCCTGATCCGCGACGACCTCACCAAGAGCCTCGCCATGATCATGTCCGTGTTCATCTTCGCGTTCCTCGGCCTGGAGCACTCCGTCGCGAACACGGTGCTGTTCACCATCGTGGGCCTGCGCGACGGCATCGACATCGGGCTCGCGGCCGGCAACGTCGGGATCGCACTGATAGGCAACTTCATCGGCGGTGGCCTGCTCATCGGCCTCTTCTACGCGTACGTCAACGACGACGCCGACTGGCAGCGGGGTCGTCAGGCGCGCACGGGCGCCGAGACCGAGGCCGGCGAGGGCACGACGCCGGAGGCGTGAGTCCCGGCGCGCTCAGCAGCACCGCCCCTGCGGCGCCCGGTCCTGGCGGTCCGTGCGGTCCCGCCAGAACTCCCGCTCGCCCATGACGCCCGCGTCACCCGGCCGCCGCCCGTGCGCCGCCTCGTGCTCGAGGTAGCGCTCATAGGCGTCCTCGCCGAGCAGTGCGCGCACGTAGCGGCGCAGGCCGCGCACGCCGCGCACGACGGCGTCGGGGCCCGCGACGGCGGCCATCAGTGCGTCCTCGCGTGCACGGCCTCGGGGTGGGCGGCGTCATGCTCGCGCCACCGCGCCTCGAGCTCCTTCTCGGCCGGCGTCACCACGAACCCGGCGGGCGCGTAGAGGCGCGACGGCCGGGCGGGCTCCTCGGCGCTCGGCGCGCCGCCCGACCGGAACGAGCGCCACACGGCGGCGACGGCCGTGACAATGACGACGAGCGTCAGCGTCACGAACACGACCGACAGCACACCTTGGATCATCGTGTTCCGCACGACGGCGCGCATCGCCTCGACGCTCGTCGCCGTCCCGAAGCTCGTCTCCCCCGCCGCCAGGGCCTCACGGAACGCGCTGTGCTGCGCGAAGTACCCGATCGCCGGGACGGGCGAGAAGATCTTCTGCAGGGACGCCGTCACCGTCACCGCCGTCGCGAACGTCAGCGGCAGGACCACCACCCACAGGTACCGGAACGTCCCCTGCTTCGCGACGATCGCCATGCACACCGCGAGCGCGATGGCGGCGAGCAGCTGGTTCGCGATGCCGAACAGCGGGAACAGGGTGTTGATGCCGCCGAGCGGGTCGGTCACCCCCATCAGGAGCACGGCACCCCAGGCGCCGACCATGACGGCCGTCGCGAGCCAGGCGCCGGGCCGCCACGACGTGTCACGGAAGCGGGGCACGACGTTGCCGACGCTGTCCTGGAGCATGAAGCGCGCGACGCGCGTTCCGGCGTCGACGGCGGTGAGGATGAACAGCGCCTCGAACATGATCGCGAAGTGGTACCAGAACGCCATCATCCCGGAGCCGCCGACGAGCTGCTGCATGATGTGGGCCAGCCCGACGGACAGCGTCGGCGCGCCGCCCGTGCGCGAGACGATCGTCTCCTCGCCCACGTCCTGCGCCGTCTGCGTGAGCATCTCGGGCGTGAGCTCCACGCCCGTCAGGCCCAGCCCGTTGACGAACGCCACGGCGCCCTCGACCGTGCCGCCGGTGGCGGCGGCCGAGGCGTTCATCGCGAAGTAGATGCCGCGGTCGATCGAGAGGGCGGCGACCAGGGCCATGATCGCGACGAACGACTCCATGAGCATGCCGCCGTAGCCGATGAGGCGGGTCTGCCGCTCCTTCTCGACGAGCTTCGGTGTGGTGCCGGACGAGATGAGCGCGTGGAACCCGGACAGCGCGCCGCACGCGATGGTGACGAAGAGGAACGGGAACAGGGACCCGGCGACCACGGGTCCCTGGCCGTTGCGCGCGAACTCGCTCACGGCCGGCACCTCGAGCACGGGCCGCACGACGACGATGGCGACCGCCAGCATGACGATCGTGCCGATCTTCATGAAGGTCGAGAGGTAGTCGCGCGGCGCGAGCAGGAGCCAGACCGGGAGCACCGCCGCGATGAAGCCGTAGACGACGATGGCCCACGCGATGGTCACCTTGTCGAGCGTGAACACGTCGGCGCCCCACGCGGTGTCGGCGATCATCCCGCCGCCGACGATCGCCGCGAGCAGCAGCACGAAGCCGATGAGCGAGACCTCGGTGACCTTGCCGGGCCGCAGGAACCGCAGGTAGCAGCCCATGAAGAGGGCGATCGGGATGGTCATGGAGACGGAGAACACGCCCCACGGGCTCTCGGCCAGCGCGTTGACGACGACGAGCGCGAGGATCGCCACAATGATGATCATGATGACGAGCGTCGCCAGCAGGGCGGCGGTACCGCCGATCACGCCGAGCTCGTCGCGCGCCATCTGGCCCAGTGAGCGGCCGCCGCGCCGCATCGAGAAGAACAGCACGAGGTAGTCCTGCACCGCCCCGGCCAGCACGACGCCGACGATGATCCAGATGGTCCCCGGCAGGTAGCCCATCTGTGCGGCGAGCACGGGGCCGACGAGCGGTCCGGCACCGGCGATGGCCGCGAAGTGGTGGCCGAACAGCACGCGCCGGTCCGTCGGGACGAAGTCCTTGCCGTCGCCCTTGTACTCCGCGGGCGTCGCGCGCCGGTCGTCCGGGCGCAGCAGGTGCTTCTCGATGTAGCGGGAGTAGAAGCGGTAGGCGATGAGGTAGGTGCACACGGCGGCGAAGACGAACCAGATCGCGTTGACCGTCTCGCCGCGGACCACCGCGATGACGACCCAGGCGACGCCGCCCAGCAGGGCGATCGCGGCCCAGACCGCGATGCGCGCCGGAGTCCAGCGGCGGCCCTCCGCCTCGATCACGTCCGGGTCGAGGGCGACGGGCGGCAGGCCGGGATCCTGCTCCAGGAGGGCACCCCCGCCGCCTTCCGTGCCACCGCCCGTGGCACCCCGCGCCGAGTCCGCACGTCCGGCCATGACATCTCCCCCTTGAGACGGTCCAGGCAACGCTCAGCACCCTAGCGACGATGCCGCGGGCCACAACCGCTCGACGACGGCGGCCCGTCCGGCAGGCGGGATGGACCGGTAAAGACGGTGACCCACGTCACACCCCGCTGCCACACTCGCGCCGTGCCGCTCATCGAAGCCACCGGGCTCACCAAGGTGTTCAGACGTGCCGACAAGGGCCCCGGGCTCGCCGGCTCCCTGAAGCACCTCGTGCAGCGGCGGTTCACCGAGCACGTCGCCGTCGACGGCGTGGACCTCGCCATCGACGCGGGCGAGGCGGTCGCCTACGTCGGCCCCAACGGGGCCGGCAAGTCGACGACGATCAAGATGCTGACCGGCATCCTCGTGCCGACCGCCGGCCAGGTGCGGGTCGGTGGCCTCGTGCCGCACGAGCGCCGGATCGAGAACGCCCGGCAGATCGGCGTCGTCTTCGGCCAGCGCACGCAGCTGTGGTGGGACCTGCCGGTGCGCGAGTCCCTCGGCCTGCTGCGGGACATGTACGGGATCGGGGATCGCGCCTACCGGGAGCGGCTCGAGCGCTTCGACGACATCCTCGGCATCGGCGAGTTCCTCCCCCAGATGGCCCGCAAGCTGTCGCTCGGCCAGCGCATGCGCGCGGACCTCGCCGCCGCCCTGCTGCACGAGCCGCCGATCGTCTACCTCGACGAGCCCACGATCGGCCTCGACATCTCCGTCAAGGACCGCGTGCGCGCGTTCGTCAAGGAGCTGGTCGACGGGGGCACCACCGTCGTGCTCACGACGCACGACCTCGGCGACATCCAGGACATCTGCCGCCGCATCGTGATCATCGACGACGGCCGGACCGTCTACGACGGGTCGCTCGCCGCCGTGACCGACCGCTACGCGCGCGACCGTGCCATGACCTTCCAGCTGCGCGAGCCCGTCGCCGCCCTCGCACCGCTCGCCGCCGCGCTGCCGACCGCGGCGGTCGCCGCGGGGACCCACGAGCGCGAGGTGACCGTGCGCTTCGACCGCTTCGTGCTCGACGCCGGCCGCGTCCTGACGGGTGTGCTCGGCGTCGCCGAGGTCGTGGACGTCGCCATCGAGGAGCCGCGGATCGAGGACGTCATCCGCAAGCTCTACCTCGGCGAGCTCGAGCTGGACGCACCCGCGGCGCGCGAGGCGGAGGCGACGTGAGTGCCGCAGCGGCCGACGTCGTCGCGCCGGGACGCGCGCCCGACGGCGCCCGGGTGCCGCTGGGGGCGTACCGCGCGCTGGCGGGCACCGCGTTCAAGAGCCTGCTCGCGTACCGGCTCCAGTTCTTCCTCGGGCTGCTCGGGAACCTGTTCCTGCTGCTGTCGCTGTTCTACCTGTGGCGCACGATCCTGCGCGAGGGCCAGCAGCCCCTCGGCTTCACGTGGCCCGACATGAAGGCCTACCTGCTCATCGGGTTCGTCTCCGGCACGGTCGTCTCGACGTACACCGACTGGCGGATGGCGCAGCGCATCCAGGACGGGTCCGTCGCGGTCGACCTCACCAAGCCCGTGGACTACCAGCGCGCGCGGCTCGCGGAGGCCCTCGGCTTCGCGGCGTTCGAGCTGGTGGCGTGCGCGCTCGTCGCCGTCGGCGCGCTCGCCGTGTTCGGCGGCGTGGCCGTGCCTCCCCCAGGCACGCTCGCCCTGTTCGTCGTGAGCATCCTCGCCGTCGTGCCGCTGAAGTTCACGATCGTCTACATGAGCGGCCTGCTGTGCTTCTGGACGCAGAGCTACATGGGCGTGAGCTGGGCGCGGCTCGCGCTGCAGCAGCTGTTCTCGGGCGCGATGGTGCCGCTCGCCTTCTTCCCCGACTGGCTCCGGGTGATCGCCGAGGTGCTGCCCTTCCAGGCCATGGCCTACACGCCGGCCATGCTCTACCTCGGCCGGCTGGAGGGTGCCGAGCTGTGGTGGCGGCTCGGCGGACAGCTCGGCTGGACGCTGCTGCTCTGGTGGGCGGCGCGCGCCGCGTGGCGAGCGGCGTCGCGCCGGCTCACGGTGCACGGGGGGTGAGCGGGATGACGGCACCGACCGACGTCGTGCAGCGCGGCCCCGTGCGTCGGGCGCTGTGGCTCTACCGACGCAGCCTCGGGGCGAAGATCCGCTCCGTCATGGAGTACGAGGCGGACTTCTGGATCCTCATGGTCGCCGCGGTGATGACGCAGGCCGTGGGTCTCGTGTTCCTGTGGACGGTGTTCCGGCGGATCCCGGAGATCAACGGGTGGGGCTTCTGGGAGATCGTCCTCGTGTACGCGATGGTCTACATCGCGGAGGGGGTGGGGTCGCTCTTCTTCGAGGGGACGTGGCGCCTGGCGTGGCTGGTGAACCAGGGCGAGCTGGACCGTGTGCTCGTGCGCCCGTACTCGCCCGTGCTGCAGGTCATGAGCATCGACGTCGGGCTCAACGGTCTGGGCAACATCACCATGGGCATCGGCCTGATCATCGCCGCGGTCCAGCAGGTCGACATCGACTGGACGGTGGGCCGGGTCCTGCTCGCCGTCGTCCTGCTGGTCAGCGGCGTCGCGGTGAAGATCGGGCTCAATCTCGCCTCCAACGCCTCCGCGTTCTGGATCAACGCACCGTTCTCCACGTTCGCCTTCTCGCTGCACTCGCTGGGCGAGCTCGCACGGTTCCCGATCACGATCTACGCGCTCGGGATCCAGGCCGTCATCACGTTCGTGCTGCCGTTCGCGTTCGTGTCCTTCTTCCCGGTCGCCGCCGTCCTCGGCCACGGCTCGTCGGCGTGGGTCGGTGTCCTCACCCCGCTCGTGGCGGCGTGGTGCGTCGGCATGGGCGTCTGGCTGTTCCGACGGGGGCTGCGCCGCTACGAGTCCGCGGGCGCCTGACCGCCGCGGCGCGAGGAGGATGGCGGGATGGCCACCTACGTCGCGTTCCTGCGGGCGATCAACCTGGGCGCGCGCCGGAAGTTCGCGAAGGAGGCGATCGCCGCCGCCGCCGAGGGCGCCGGTTTCACGGGCGTGGCGACCCACATCAACACGGGCAACGTGCGCCTGGAGAGCGACCTCGCCTCACGCACGGTGATCGAGACGGCCCTCGAGGACGCGTTCCGCGCAGCCGCCGGGTTCGAGGTGCCGACCATCGTGTTCACGCCGGCCGAGCTGCGGGACGTCCTCGCCGCCGCGGAGGCCTTCGGCCACGGCGGCAACCACTACGTCTCGTTCCTCAAGCACGAGCCGACGGCCGAGCAGGTCGCGACGATCGAGGCGCGCAGCACCGCGCAGGAGGTCGCTCGCGTGGACGGGCGCGCGGTGCACCTCATGCTCGGCGAGCAGTACCACACGGCCCGGCTGACGAACGCCGTCGTCGAGCGGGCGCTCGGCCCGGCGACCAACCGCAACCTGACGGTGCTGCGCGCGGTGGTCGCCAGGTGGGCGGCCGACGACGTCTGACGGCGCGGGCGGTCAGGCGTCGCGGTCCCGGATCCGCAGGTCGACTGGGCACGGACCCGGGGTCAACGGGCCGCTCAGGCGGGCGTCACTCCGCGGCGCCCATGACGAGGCCCTCGATCGTGTGCTTCTGCGTGATGGGCGTGAGCTGGTCGACGACCGGGCAGTGCAGGTGGTCGCGCACCTCCTGCGGGAGCGCCTCCCAGTAGCCGGTGGTCACCGCGAGGTCGTGGTGCTCGGCGTTGCCCGCCCCCGGCGCGTCGACGCCGAGCACCAGGACGGGCCGGGCGAGCTGCGAGTGGTTCGTCGTGCCGCGGTGGATGGTCAGGGCCGACCGAGCCGAGACGTCGCCGCGCTGCGGCAGCTTCCGCACGGCCAGCGCGCGGTACCGGTCGTAGTGCGACGTCGGCGGGAACATGCCGTGCTCGAGGTCCGGGCTGTCGTCCCACTGCGTCCCGGGTGCGATCTCGAACGGGCCCATGTCCGGCGTCGTGTCGACGCACGTGAGGTTGAAGGCGAGCGAGGTCAGCCGGCGGTCGCGCCGCGTCTCCTCGGGCATCGGGAAGTCCCGGTGCCACGGCTGGTCGACGGCGCCCGGGTAGGGGGTGTCGAAGCCGACCTCGACGATCTCGTAGTCGTCGCCGAGCACCGCGCGGCAGGTCGCGCTGACCCACGGGTGCGTCACGAGGTCGACGAACCCGCGCAGCTGCTCGGGGTGGATCTCGACGTACCACCGGTTCGGCCCGCGCCCGACGGCGCCGTCGGGCCGGCCCCGGGCCTCCTGGAACGCCGCCTCGACGTCCTGCGCCATGCGGTCCGCCCACTCGACCGGGAACGCGCCCCGCAGGGCGGTGATCCCGTCCGTGTAGAGGGCCTCGACGATCGGGGCGGGGTCGATCGTGCCGCTCATCGTGCTCGGATCGGTGGCCACGGAGCGCCTCCAGCGTCGTCGCAGGTCCGGCCAGTGTGCGCCCGGTCCGCGGCCGGGACAAGGTCGTCCACCTCACCGTCCCGCCGGTCCCGCCCCGTGCCGACGACCAGCTCGACGAACCCCCGCCGGCCCCGACCCGCTCGCCCCGACCCGCTCGCCCAGCCCTCCGCCCCGCCCGCCCCGCCCAGCTCGCCCCGACCCGTCTCCGCGCCCTCGCCCCGTCCGCCCGACCCGCCCGCCCGACCCGCCCGGCGCCAGTTTTGGCACCGATCCGGGCGCCGCCACACCCGGATCGCTGCCAAAACCGGCGGGGGCGGGGGCGAGGCGAGGGCGGCGAGGGGGCGGGCGGAGCGGGCGGGTGGCAGGCGGAACGGGGCGGGACGGGCGGAGGTGGCCGGGCGGGTGGCGGAGCGGGCTGGGCGCGGGCCGGGCGGGTCGGAGCGGGAGACGGGCGCGGCAGGGCGAGCGGCAGGGCGGCAGGGCGAGCGGCGGGCCGAGCGCGCCGCGCACTCGGCCGGTCTTGGGAGCGATTCGGGCGTCGCCACCACCGGATCCGTGCCAGAAGCGGGCTGGGCGCGGGGGGTCAGAGGCCGACCGTGCGGCGGGTGCGCCACAGGAGCCAGACCAGGTACGGGGCGCCGATCATCGCCGTGACCAGGCCGGCCGGGATCTGGCCCGGGGCGATCACCGTGCGGCCGACGGTGTCGGCGACGCTGACCAGCAGCGCGCCGAGCAGCGTCGCCGCCGGGACCATCCGCCGGTGCGCCGACCCCACGAGCCCGCGCGCGAGGTGCGGCGCGACCAGCCCGACGAAGCCGACGACGCCCGCCGCCGAGACCGCCGTCGCGGCGAGCAGGGCCGCGCACGCGAGCAGGGTCAGGCGCGCGGGCCCGAGGCCCACGCCGAGCACCCGGGGCGTGTCGTCGTCGAGCGCCACGAGGTCGAGCTCGCGCCGCGACCGCACCACCACGGGCACGACGACGGCCAGGGCCGCGAGCACGGGCAGGCTCTGCTCGAGCGAGCGGCCGTACGTCGAGCCCGACAGCCACGTCAGCGCGAGCACGGTGTTCCAGGGGTTGGTGACGACGACGATCACCGTGATCAGCGCGGTCGCGACCGCGCTCACGCCGACGCCGACGAGGACCAGCCGGTCCGAGCTGAGCCCGCGACGGTGCGCGAGTCCGTAGACGAGCGCGAACGTGGCCGCCGCGGCGACCGTGGCCGAGCCCGTCACCGCCCACAGGCTCGCGCCCGGGACCAGCACGATGAGCAGCACGGCCCCGACGCCGGCGCCGCCCGTGATGCCGAGCAGGCCCGGCTCGGCGAGCGGGTTGCGGCACACGGCCTGCACGATCGAGCCCGACAGCGCGAGCGCGGCCCCCGCGAGCAGCGCCGCCACGACGCGCGGCACCCGCTGGTCGAGCACGAAGGTCACGCCCCGGCCCGAGACGCCGCGGAGCCAGTTGGCGACGTCGCCCGTGAGCAGCATCGTGTCGCCGAGCAGCAGCCCCGCCAGGACGGCGCCCGCCACCAGGGCCACGAGGATCGCCTGCGTCACCACGACGCGGCGCCGTGTGCGCGGCGCGCCCGTGCCGGCGGAGGCGGTGGTGGGTCGCGCGTCGTCGCGCAGCCGGCGCGCGAGCCAGACGAGCACGGCGGCGCCGAAGAGCGTCGTCACGACGCCCGTCGGGACCGCGACGCTGCCCGTGCCGGGGATCAGGAGCCGGAGCAGGATGTCGGCGGCGAGCACGACGACGCAGCCGACGAGGCCCGCCAGCGGCAGCAGCACGCGGTGCCGGTGCAGGCCCGGGACGAGTGGCGCCAGCAGCCGCGCGATCACGGGCGCGCACAGCCCGACGAACCCGATCGGACCCGCGACGGTGACCGCCGACGCCGCGAGCAGCACCGCGACGAGTACGGCGACGACGCGCGTGCGGCGCACGTCGAGCCCGAGCACGGTCGCGGCGTCGTCGCCCAGCGCCATGAGGTCGAGGCGGCGCCCGAGCACGAGCGCGGCGGCCAGGCCGATCGCCACGACGGGGGCGACCTGCGCCAGCGTGCGCGCGTCGGTCTGGGCGATGGAGCCGCTGCCCCATGCGAAGAGGCCCTGCGTCTCCTGCTCGAAGAGCATGAGCAGCAGCACGGTCAGCGACCCGAGGGCGAGCGTGGTGGCCGACCCCGCGAGCACGAGGCGCGTCGGCCCCGTCGCCCCACCCCGCGACAGGGCGAGCACGAACGCGGCCGCCGCGAGGCCGCCGACGAACGCGAGCAGCCCGTTGACCGCGAGCGGGAGCGCGACGCCGACCACGGCGGCCAGGACGACCGCGAGGTACCCCCCGGCGTTGACGGCGAGGGTGTCCGGCGACGCGAGCGGGTTGCGCGCGACCGACTGGAGCACCCCGCCGGACACCGCGAGCGCGACGCCGACGAGCAGGGCGGCGAGCACGCGCGGCAGGCGCGAGGCGACCAGCACCGCGAGGGCCTGGTCGTCGGCCGCGCCGCCCGTGAGCAGGCGCAGCAGGTCGCCCGCACCCACGTCAGACGTGCCGAGCGTGACGTCGACGAGCGCGAGCGCGACGACCAGGGCGAGCGCGAGAAGGAGAACGGCGCCGACCTGCAGCCGGCGCACCGGGGTGACCGGGGCGGACGCCTCGGCCTCCCCCGGCGCCCCGACCGTCAGGACGGGCACGCTCACTCGGTCAGCGCGTCGACGACCGCGTCGACGAAGGCCTCGCCGGAGGCCGGCCCGCCGAACATCCAGATGCCGTCCGGGATGCGGTGGACGTCACCGGCCGTGACGAACGGCAGCTGCTGCCAGATCGGGTTGCCGGCGAGGCCCTCGGCGAACGGGTCGGCCTGCGAGTCGCTCGCGGCGTAGAGGAAGTGCACGTCGCCGAGGCCCGTCAGGCCCTCGACGTCGGTCGAGGCCAGGCCGTAGTCGGCGTCACCCTCGCCGGTCCAGGCGTTCTCGAGGCCGAGCTCGGCCGCGATGGCACCCAGGTAGGCACCCTCGGTGTACATCCGGATCGAGACCACGCCGTTGTTGTCCCAGCCGTCGGCCATCGTGATCGGCGCGCCCTCGAGGCCCGCCTCGGCGAGCGCCGCGGCGCCCTCCTCGACGGCCGTGTCGAACTCCGCGAGCAGCTCCTGCGCCTCGTCCGAGGTGCCGGTGGCCTCACCGAGGACCGTGACGGTCTCCCGCAGGTGGCCGAGCGGGTCGGACGCGTCCGAGCCGCGCAGCGCGATCACGGGGAAGGACTCCTCGATCTGCGCGACGACGTTCTCGGGCAGGTCCGTGGTGGTCACGACGAGGTCCGGCTCGAGGGCCGCGATCGCGTCCAGGCTCGGCTCGCCGCGGAAGCCGACGTCGGGCGTGGCCTCGTCGAGCGGCACGACCGTGGCCCACGTGTTGTAGCCGGCCGGGTCCGCCGCGCCGATCGGCTCGACGCCGAGGCTGAGCAGGTTCTCGGTCAGACCCCACTCGAGCGAGACCACGCGCTGCGCGGGGGCGTCCAGGGTGACCTCGCCCCGCTCGTCCGTGACCGTGATCGGCTCGGCCGCGGCGACCGCACCGGTGTCCTGGTCGGTCTCGGTCGCGGGGGCCTCGGTCGTGCCGCACGCGGCGAGCGAGACGACGGCCAGGGCCGTGAGGGCAGGCAGGGACAGGCGGAGGCGGCGCATGGGTTCCTCGTGATTCGTGGTGTGGGGTGCGGTCAGGACACGGCCAGGTCGCGGGGCGACCGGCTCAGCAGGGTTCGGAGGACGGCACGCGGCGCGCGGCGTGACGCCCGACGGGATGCGCGCGGACCCGGCCGGTCGCCGGGTCGACCGTGACGTCGATGCGGATGCCGTAGGTCTCGGTCAGGGCCGGGCCGGTCAGCACCTCGGCCGCCCGGCCCGTGCCCACGACGCGGCCGCGGTCGAGCAGCGCGACGGTGTCGGCGACGTCCGCGGCCTGGTCGAGGTCGTGCAGCACGACGCCGACGGCGACGCCGTGGTCGTCCGCGAGGTCGCGGACCAGGTCGAGGATCTCGACCTGGTAGCGCAGGTCGAGGTGGTTGGTGGGCTCGTCGAGCAGCAGCACGCCCGTGTCCTGCGCGAGGCACGAGGCGAGCCAGACGCGCTGCAGCTCCCCGCCCGAGAGCTCGTCGACCGCGCGCTGCGCCATCCCGGCGACGCCGGTCACCGCCATCGCCCACGCGATGGTCCGCGCGCCGTCGGCGTCGCCGGCCCGCCAGCGACCGCGGTGCGGGTGCCGCCCGTACTCGACGACGTCGGCCACCGTCACGCCGCCGGGCGTCGGCCGGCTCTGCGAGAGCAGGGTGACCAGGCGCGCGAACTCGCGCGGGTGCAGCGCGAACGCGTCCGCGTCGGCCGCCGCGAGCCGCACCGCGCCCGACGTCGGCCGGTGCAGGCGCGCGAGCGATCGCAGCAGCGTGGACTTCCCGGACCCGTTGGGTCCGACGAGCGCCGTGACCTGCCCGGCGCGCAGGACGAGGTCCGCGCCGCGCACGACCGGAGCGCCGTCGTAGGCGAGGTGCAGGTCGGAGCCCTCGAGCGCCACCCGGCCGGGCGCGACGTCGGCCCGGTGGGCGGCGTCGGGCCGGAGGACGGCGGGCGGGGCGGCGGTCATAAGCGAAGGTTAGCCATACCTAAGTCCAGCCGTAAAGCCGCTACCCGACGGCGAAGAAGAGCAAGGCGATGAGGAAGCCCATCGTGCCGATGATCGTCTCCATGACGGTCCACGTCTTGAGCGTCGTCTTCACGTCCATGCCGAAGAAGCGCCCCACCAGCCAGAACCCGGAGTCGTTGACGTGGGAGGCCATGACGGAGCCGGCCGCCACCGCGAGGACGATCGCCGCCAGCTGCACGGGCCCGTAGTCGCCGCTCGCCACGGCGGGCTCGATGAGGCCCGCCGCCGTGATGAGCGCGACCGTCGCCGAGCCCTGGGCGATGCGCAGGACCGTCGCGATGAGGAACCCGGCCACGATGATCGGCAGACCGAGGTCGCCGAGGGCCTCCTCGAGCGCGGCGCCGATGCCGGACGCGCGCAGGACGCCGCCGAACATGCCGCCCGCGCCGGTGATGAGGATGACCGAGCAGACGGGGCCGAGCGCGGACTCGAGCAGGCGCTCGATCGCCGTCTTGTCGCGTCCGCGCCGGGCGCCCATGACCCAGGCGGCCACCAGCACGGCGATGAGGAGCGCGACCGGCGTCGAGCCGATCGCGCGTGCGAGCTGGACCCACGTCGCGTCGCCGTCGATGACCCCGGCGCCGCGCAGCGTGTCGAGGCCGGTGTTGAGGAAGATCAGGAACAGCGGCAGGAGCAGCACGCCGACGACCGTGCCCAGCGACGGCGGGTTGGCGGGCTCGTCCTCGGACGTCCCGAGGATCTCGGGGACCGGCAGGACCCATCTGCGTCCGGCCCACAGGCCGTAGAGGTAGGAGCTGACGAACCACGTCGGGATCGCCACCACCAGGCCGATGAGGATGACCAGCCCCGGGTCGGCGCCGAGCAGCTCGGACGCCGCCACGGGTCCGGGGTGGGGTGGCACGAAGACGTGCATGACCGAGAAGGCCCCCGCGGCCGGGAGGCCGAAGGAGAGCACCGACCCGCCCAGGCGCCGGGCGACCGCGAAGACGATCGGCAGCATGACGACGAGGCCGGCGTCGAAGAAGATCGGGAAGCCGAAGATCAGGGACGCGACGCCGAGCGCGAGCGGCGCGCGCTTCTCGCCGAAGCGCCGCACGAGGGTGTCCGCCATGACCTTGGCGCCGCCCGACGTCTCGACCATCCGGCCGAGCATCGCGCCGAGCCCGACGAGGAGGGCCACGGACCCCAGCGTCGTCCCGAAGCCCGAGGTGAGCACGTCCACCACGGCCCCGGCCGGCACGCCGGTCGCGAACGCGGTGAGCAGGGAGACGAGGATCAGGGCGAGGAAGGCGTGCAGGCGCAGCCTGATGATGAGGAAGAGCAGCAGCGCGATCGCGCCCGCCGCGATGCCGAGCAGGGGCGCTGCCCCGAGCGTCTGTTCCCAGTCCTCCGGTGGCACGGCTTCCCCCTGGTGCTCGACGGCCCGCGGCGCTCCCGCGGGATGGTGTCAGTCGGTGGGCCCGCTCGCCCGCGGCGCCGCGGCCACGAGCCCGAACGCGTCGATGGTCCGGTCGGCGACCGCGTCCGGGGGGACGTCGACCACGATCGTGATCCCGTCCTCGTCCTCGCGCAGCGGCTGGAGCGTCTGCAGCTGCGAGGGCAGGAGGGTGGGCGGCATGAAGTGGCCCGAGCGGCCGCCCATGCGCTCGGCGAGCACCTCGGGGGCGGCGGTCAGGTGCACGAAGTGGACGCGACCCTGCGCCCCGCGCAGCACGTCGCGGTAGCTCTCCTTGAGGGCGGAGCACGTGACGAGCGAGCTGAGCCCGGCCGCGGTCTGCGCCGTGAGCCAGTCCCGGATCGCCTCGAGCCAGGGCCACCGGTCCTCGTCGTCGAGCGGCGTCCCGGCCGACATCTTGTCGATGTTGGCCTGGGGGTGGAACTCGTCCGCCTCGGCGTAGGGCCAGCCGAGCCGCTCCTGGAGGAGCGTGGCCAGCGTCGTCTTGCCCGAGCCCGAGACGCCCATGATGACCAGGTGCTGGACGGGCGCGCCGTCGGCCGTCAGGGGAACCGCAGCGTCGTCCGTCACGCCGCCCACTCTGGCGGAGGCCGCCCGCGTTCGTCCACCGCGCCTCAGGCGTCGGCCGCCCCGGCGGGCGGCGGGCCCGGCTGGAACCGGTAGCCCATGCCGGACTCCGTGAGCAGGTAGCGCGGGGCGGACGGGTCGGGCTCGAGCTTCTTGCGCAGCTGCGACAGGTACAGCCGCAGGTAGCCCGAGCTCGTCGCGTGCGCGCCCCAGATCTCGGACAGGATCGTGCGGCGCGTGACCAGCCGGCCGGGGTTGCGGACCAGGATCTCGAGGACCTGCCACTCGGTCGGCGTCAGGTGCACCGGCTCACGCGCGTCGGCCCCGCGCAGGACGATCTTCAGCCCGAGGTCGACCGTGACGTCGCCGAAGGTGACGACGGGCTCGCCGTCGGCCCGCGGCGCCGAGCGGCGCGTCAGCGCGCGGATGCGCGCGAGCAGCTCGTCGAGGTGGAACGGCTTGGAGACGTGGTCGTCGGCACCCGCGTCCAGCGCTTCCACCTTGTCGCCCGAGCCCGTGCGGCCGGACACCACGAGGATCGGCGCCGCGGTCCAGCCCCGCAGCGCCTGGATCAGCTCGATGCCGTCGAGGTTCGGCATGCCGAGGTCGACGAGGTAGAGGTCCGGCCGGTGCTCGGCGGCCTGCGCGAGGGCGTCGACACCGTCGGTCGCGGTCAGGACGGTGTAGCCGCGCGCCCGCAGCGTGATGCGCAGCGCCCGCAGGATCTGCGGGTCGTCGTCGGCGACGAGGATCTTCACGGCCGCACCCCCGCCCCCGCCGCGACGGGAAGCGCGACGACCATGGTCAGGCCCCCACCGGGCGTGTCCTCGGAGGTGAGCGTGCCACCCATGCCCTCGGTGAAGCCGCGGGACAGCGCGAGCCCGAGCCCGAGCCCCGTGAGGTTGTCCGTGTCCCCGAGCCGCTGGAAGGGCACGAAGAGCTGGTCCCGGCGGTCGGGGGCGACCCCGGGACCGTGGTCGACCACCCGGATCTCGAGGTGCTCCCCGAACGCGCTCGTCGAGACGTGCGGCGGGCGCCCCGGCGGGCTGACGTGGAGCGCGTTCGCCAGGACGTTGACGATGACCCGCCGCAGCAGCGCGGGGTCCGCCGCGACGGCCGGCACGTCCGGGTCGAGGTCGAGCACGACGTCGTCCGGCCCCGCGCCGAGCTCGTCCAGCGCCGGCAGGATGACGTCCTCGACGTCGGTGGCTGCGAGCGAGACGCCGAGCACGCCGGCCTGCAGGCGGCTGACGTCCAGCAGGTCCGTGACCAGCGTCGTCAGGGTCCGCAGGCTCTCGTCCGCCGTCGCGAGCAGCTCCGCGCGGTCCGCCGCGGACAGGTCGACGTCGGCCGCCCGCAGGCCACCGATGGCGGTCACCGCGGCGGCCAGCGGGCGACGCAGGTCGTGGCTCACGGCGGAGAGCAGGGCGCTGCGGACCTGGTCGGCCTCGACCAGCGGGCCGACGGCGCTCGCGGTCGCGCGCAGGCGCTCCTGCTCGAGGGCCCCGGCGAGCTGGGTGACGACGACCGGCAGGAGGCGCGCGGCCGAGGCGTCGAGCGGCGGTCCGTGGAGGTCGAGCACCGCGACGTCGTCCACGCGAACCGTCGCCGACGGGGCACCCTGTGGGGCCGCGCCGTCCTGCGCCCGCACGTCGTCGCCCTCGCGCAGGCGCACCGCGTCGAGACCGAACGCCTCGCGCGCGCGCGCCACCAGCGCCCCGAGCACGTCCTGCCCGCGCAGCACGCCGCCCGCGACCGCCAGCATCAGCTCCGACTCGGCCGCGGCCCGGCGCGCCACCCGGCTGCGGCGCGCGGCCTGGTCCACCACGAGGCTGACGAGCATCCCGTTGACGATGTAGAGCACCAGCCCGACGGCGTGCAGCGGCTCGCCGATGCTCACCGTCCGCACCGGCTCGATGAAGAAGTAGTCGAGCGTCAGGCCGGACATCACGGCGGTGAAGAGCGCCGGCCAGAGCCCTCCGACGAGCGCGACGACGACCACCAGGAGCTGGTAGGCCAGCACGTCCGCGACCAGCGAGTCCGGCGTGCGCAGCCCCACGAGCGCCGCGGTGAGCAGCGGCCCGCCGAGCAGGGAGACGACCAGGCCGAGCACCCTCCGGCGCGCCGTGAGGGCGCCGCGGAGGCGCGGCAGTGCCGCGTGCCCGCCGGCGGCGGCGTGGTTGACGATGTGCACGTCGATCGAGCCGGACTCGCGGATGACTGTCGCGCCGACGCCGGGGCCGCTCAGCGCGGCGGCCAGCCGGCCGCGCCGGCTCAGCCCGATGACGAGCTGCGTGGCGTCGTGCGTGCGCGCGAAGTCGACCAGCGTGCGGGCGACGTCGTCGCCGACGACCTGGTGGTACGTGCCGCCGAGGGTCTCGGCGAGGGCGGCCTGCGCCGCGAGCGCGTGAGGGCTCGACTCGCGGAGCCCGGTCTGCCCGGTGACGTGGACGGCGAGCAGCTGCCCGCCCGCGGAGCGCGCGGCGATGCGCGCGCCCCGGCGCAGCAGCGTCTCCCCCTCGGGGCCACCGGTCAGCGCGACGACGACGCGCTCGCGCGCCTCCCACGTGCCCCCGATCTCGTGCTCGGCACGGTAGGTGCGCAGGGCGTTGTCGACCTCGTCGGCCAGCCACAGCAGCGCGAGCTCGCGCAGCGCCGTGAGGTTCCCGAGCCGGAAGTAGTGCGACAGCGCGGCGTCGATGCGCTCGGCCGGGTAGACGTTGCCCTCCGCGAGGCGCTCGCGCAGGGCCTGGGGCGCGAGGTCGACGAGCTCGACCTGGTCCGCACCGCGGAGCACGGAGTCGGGGACCGTCTCGCGCTGCGGCACCCCGGTGATCGTCTGCACCACGTCGTTGAGCGACTCGACGTGCTGCACGTTCACGGTGGTGACGACGTCGATGCCGGCGTCCAGGAGGGCGGCCACGTCCTGCCAGCGCTTGGCGTGCCGCGAGCCGGGCGCGTTGGTGTGCGCGAGCTCGTCGACGAGCGCGACCTGCGGCCGCCGCGCGAGCACGGCGTCGAGGTCCATCTCCGCCAGCCTCACCCCCCGGTGCTCGACCTGCGTGCGCGGCACCACGTCGAGGCCCTCGGCGAGCGCCGCCGTGGCGGCGCGGCCGTGGGTCTCCACGACCGCGACCACGACGTCGCGTCCCTCCGCACGCAGGTCCCGGCCCTCCTCGAGCATGGCGTAGGTCTTGCCCACTCCGGGCGCGGCGCCGAGGAGGACCCGCAGGCGCCCACGTGACATGCGCTCAGCCTGCCAGCCGGTCGAGCGCCAGGTTGACCATGAGGACGTCGACGCGCGGCTCGCCCAGGAACCCGAGGTCGCGGCCCGCCGTCGCGTCGGCGACCACGCCGCGCACGGCGTCCTCGGACAGGCCGCGCGCGGCCGCGACGCGGGCCACCTGCAGCTCGGCGTACTCGGGGCTGATGTGCGGGTCCAGGCCCGACGCCGACGCGGTGACGGCGTCGACCGGGACGTCGCCCTCGGCGATGCCCTCGAGCGTCGCCACCGCGGCCCGGCGCTCCTCGATCGACGCCACGAGGTCGGCGTTGTTCGGGCCCAGGTTGCTGCCGCTCGAGGCGCCCGCGTCGTAGCCGTCGCCCGCGGCGGAGGGCCGCGGCTGGAGGTACTCGGGCAGCGGCTCGCCGTCGGCGTCGGTGAACGACTGCCCGATCAGCGCGGAGCCGACGACGGCGCCGTCCTGCCCGCGGACGAGCGAGCCGTCGGCCCGCGACCCGAGGGCGACCTGCCCGATCGCGGTGATCGCCAGCGGGTACGCGACGCCGAGGACGACGGTCAGGACGAGCATGGCGCGGACGGCGACGCGCACGTGCGGCCAGGTGGTGCGTGCGGAGCTCATGGACGGTCCTTCTGTGGTGAGGGGTGGCGGCTGGTCGGGGCGACGGCGACGGGTCAGAACCCGGGGAGCAGGCTGACCAGCAGGTCGATGGCCTTGATGCCGACGAACGGCGCGACGATCCCGCCGAGCCCGTAGACGAGCAGGTTGCGGCTGAGGATCTTGGGCGCCGAGAGGGGCCGGTACCGCACGCCGCGCAGGGCGAGCGGGATGAGCACCACGATGACCAGCGCGTTGAAGATGATCGCGGAGAGGATCGCCGACGCGGGCGAGGCCAGCTGCATGACGTTGAGCGCCGCCAGGCCGGGGAAGACGCCCGCGAACATGGCGGGGATGATCGCGAAGTACTTCGCGACGTCGTTGGCGAGCGAGAAGGTCGTCAGCGCGCCGCGCGTGATGAGCAGCTGCTTGCCGATCCGGACGATGTCGATGAGCTTGGTCGGGTCCGAGTCGAGGTCGACCATGTTGCCGGCCTCCTTCGCGGCCGAGGTTCCCGTGTTCATCGCGACGCCGACGTCGGCCTGCGCGAGCGCCGGTGCGTCGTTGGTGCCGTCGCCCGTCATCGCGACGAGGTTGCCGCCCTCCTGCTCGCGCCGGATGAGCGCGAGCTTGTCCTCGGGCGTGGCCTCCGCGAGGTAGTCGTCGACGCCGGCCTCGGCCGCGATGGCCTTGGCGGTCAGCGGGTTGTCACCCGTGATCATCACGGTGCGGATGCCCATCGCCCGCAGCTCGGCGAACCGCTGCGCCATGCCCTCCTTGACGACGTCCTTGAGGTGCACGACGCCGAGGACGCGCCCCGTGCCGTCCGGCGCGCGCTCGGCGACGACCAGCGGCGTGCCGCCGCTCGCCGAGACGCGCTCGACGTGACCGTCGAGGTCGCGGCGCACGTCCGCCGGGATCGGGCCGTCCTCCTCGAGCCACGCGATCACCGCCGACCCGGCGCCCTTGCGCACGAGCGTGCCGTCGACCAGGTCCACCCCGCTCATGCGCGTCTGCGCCGTGAACGGCACCAGCCGGCCGCCGTCGACGCCGAGCGGCGCGACGCCGTGCTCGACGGCGAGGTCGACGATCGACCGTCCCTCGGGTGTCGGGTCGCCCCCGGAGGCGCGCGACGCCGCGCGCACCAGGTCGTGCTCGGCGACGCCGGTGAGCGGCAGGAACGCCGTCGCCCGCCGGTTGCCGTAGGTGATGGTGCCCGTCTTGTCGAGCAGCAGCGTCGTGACGTCGCCGGCGGCCTCGACCGCGCGGCCCGACATCGCGAGCACGTTGTGCTGGACCAGGCGGTCCATCCCCGCGATGCCGATCGCCGACAGCAGTGCCCCGATCGTCGTCGGGATGAGGCACACGAGGAGCGCCACGAGCACGGTCAGGCTCACCGGCGCGGCGGCGTAGGAGGCGAGCGGGTTGAGCGTCAGGGTGACGACCACGAAGACGATCGACAGGCTCGCGAGCAGGATGTTCAGCGCGATCTCGTTGGGGGTCTTCTGCCGCGCCGCGCCCTCCACGAGCGCGATCATGCGGTCGACGAAGGTCTCGCCCGGCCGCGAGGTGATGCGCACGACGATCCGGTCGGACAGGACCCGCGTGCCACCCGTCACGGCGCTCCGGTCACCGCCGGACTCGCGCACCACGGGCGCGGACTCGCCCGTGATGGCCGACTCGTCGACGGACGCGATGCCCCACACGATGTCGCCGTCGCCCGGGACGGGCTCGCCCGCGCTCACGACGACGACGTCGCCCACCGTGAGCTCCGAGGACGCGACGGCGCGCGTCGCGGCGCGCTCCGCGGCGGGGTCGCCCGCCGCGTCGTAGCCCTGCACGACGTTCGCCGAGGTGCTGGTCCGCGTGCGGCGCAGGCTGTCCGCCTGGGCCTTGCCCCGGCCCTCGGCCACGGACTCCGCGAGGTTGGCGAAGACGACGGTGAGCCAGAGCCACACGGCGATGCCCGCGGTGAAGGTCGCCGGCACGGGTGACCCGCCCGACGTGCCGGGACCGCCGAGGAACGGCTCGGCCACGGCCAGCACGGTGGTGAGCACCGCGCCGACCTCGACGACGAACATCACGGGGTTGCGCCACATGAGGCGCAGGTCGAGCTTGCGCAGCGCGCCGGGCAGGGCCGCGGCGAGCTGTCGGGGCCCGAAGGCGCTCGGGGCGGACGTCCGCGGGGCAGTGGTGTGGGGCGCCGTCGGCGCCGGTGAGAGCTGTGCTGTCGTGGACATGGGTGTCAGAGACCTTCCGCCAGGGGACCCAGCGCGAGTGCGGGGAAGTACGTCAGGGCGGTCACGACGACCGTGACGCCCGTGAGCAGGCCGACGAACTGCGGCCGGTGGGTCGGCAGGGTGCCGACGGTGGCGGGCACGCGGTCCTGCGCCGCGAGCGAGCCCGCCAGGGCGAGGACGAAGAGGATCGGCAGGAACCGCCCGAGGAGCATCGCCACGCCGAGCGCCGTGTTGAACCACGGCGTGTTGGCCGTCAGGCCCGCGAACGCGGAGCCGTTGTTGTTGGCGGCGGACGTGAACGCGTAGAGCACCTCGGAGAACCCGTGGACGCCGGGGTTCCAGATCGACGTCGCCTCGACGTCGGCCCGCACCCCGGGGATCACGAAGCTCAGCGCCGTGCCGGTGAGCACGAGGACCGGCGTGACGAGGATGTACAGCGAGGCGAGCTTGATCTCGCGCGGCCCGATCTTCTTGCCCAGGTACTCGGGCGTGCGGCCGACCATGAGGCCGCCGAGGAACACGGCGATGATCGCGAGCACGAGCATCCCGTACAGCCCCGAGCCGACGCCGCCCGGGGCGACCTCCCCGAGCATCATGTTGAGCATCGGCATCATGCCGCCGAGCGCGGTGTACGAGTCGTGCATCGAGTTCACGGCGCCGGTCGAGGTCAGCGTGCTCGTCGTGGCGAACAGCGCCGAGCCGGCCACGCCGAAGCGCAGCTCCTTGCCCTCCATCGCGCCGCCCGCGGCCGCCGGGGCGTCCCCCGTGGCGTGCCACTCGAACAGCGTCAGCGCGGCGAGCGAGACGGCGAAGATCGTCGCCATGGCCGCGAGGATCGCGTGCCCCTGGCGGGTGTCGCCGAGCATCCGCCCCATCGTGCGCGGCAGCGAGAACGGGATCGCGAGCATGAGGACGACCTCGACGAGGTTGGTCCAGGGCGTCGGGTTCTCGAACGGGTGCGCCGAGTTCGCGTTGAAGAAGCCGCCGCCGTTCGTGCCGAGCAGCTTGATCGACTCCTGGGAGGCCACGGGGCCCCCGGGGACGGACTGCACCCCGCCGGCGAGCGTCGCGACGTCGGTGAACCCGGACCAGTTCTGCACCACGCCGCCGGCGACGAGGACCACGGCGCCGATCGCGGCACCGGGGAGCAGGATCCGCAGCGTGCCGCGCGTCAGGTCGACCCAGAAGTTGCCGATCGTGCCGGCCCTGCGCCGCGCGAACCCCCGCAGCAGCGCGATGACGACGCCGATGCCGACGGCGGCCGAGACGACGTTCTGCACGGCCAGACCCGCGGCCTGCACCGCGTACCCGACGGTGAGCTCGGGCGAGTACGACTGCCAGTTGGTGTTCGCGACGAACGACGCGGCCGTGTTGAACGCCAGGTGCTCGCCGACCGGGGGCAGCCCCAGGTGGTAGGGCAGCACCGTCTGCAGGCGCTGCATGGCGTAGAGCAGCAGGAGGCCGACCAGCGAGAACGCGAGCAGCGCCCGCAGGTACTGCGACCAGGTCTGCTCGGCCCGCGGGTCGACGCCGAGGACCCGGTAGAACCCGCGCTCGACGCGCAGGTCCTTGCCGGACGTGTAGACGCGCGCCATGTACTCGCCGAGCGGTCGGTGGAGCCCGGCCAGCACCAGCGCGAGCGCGAGCGCCTGGGCGACGGCGTACCAGGCGGCCATCAGAACCGCTCCGGCTTGACGAGCGCCCACACGAGGTAGACGACGGCGGCGACCGCGAGGGCCGCGGCGATGAGGTCGAGGACGATCACAGCGTCGCGACCCCCCGACCGACGACGGCCACGAGCGCGAAGACCGCGATCGAGGCTGCCACGAAGACGAGGTCCAGCACGGGTGACTCCTGACGTCGGTTCCGGACCGCGCCGCCCGGTGGGCGCACGCGGGGCCCGGGTGGGCTCGCCACCCATCCCACGCCCGCGCCGGGGCGAGATCCGCCGTCCTGACGGTTTCCCTACGGTCCCGGTGCGCGTCCTGACGGAACCCGTGCGCCCGGCGCCATCTCGCGCCAGGACGGCAGGATCTCGCGAGCCACGGGACGGCCCCCGGCCCTAGCGTCGAGGCGTGACCTCCCACGCCTCGGGCCCGACCTCCCGCCCCTCGCCGCGGACCTCGCGCCACCCGGCCCTGCCCGTGGTCGCGATCGGCGTGACCGTCGTGCTGTGGGCCTCCGCGTTCGTCGCCATCCGCGACGTCGGCGCCGACGTCGGCCCGGGAGCGCTGACCCTCGGCCGGCTCCTCGTGGGGAGCGTCGCCCTCGGCGTGCCCCTGCTCCTCCAGCGCCAGGCGTGGCCGCCCCGCGCCGCGTGGCCCCGCCTGGTCGCCGTCGGCGTGCTCTGGTTCGGGGTCTACAACCTCGCGCTCAACGCGGCCGAGCAGCGCATCGACGCCGGGACCGCGTCGATGCTCGTCAACGTGGGACCCGTGCTCCTGGCGGTCCTCGCCGGGATCACCCTGGGCGAGGGGTTCCCGCGGCCCCTCCTGGTGGGCAGCACGGTGGGACTGGCCGGCGTCGTGGTCATCGGGGTCGCGACGTCGACCGGGGAGCGCGCGGACGTGTGGGGCGCAGTCCTGTGCGTCGTCGCCGCGGTCGCCTACGCCGTCGCCGTCATCGTGCAGAAGCCACTGCTCGGACGGCTCTCGGCGCTGCAGGTGACGTGGGCCGCGTGCACGGTCGGCGCCCTGGCGTGCCTGCCGTTCGCACCGCAGCTGGTCGCGGACCTCACGGCGGCCCCGGGCCCGGGACCGCTCCTGGGCGTGGTGTACCTGGGCCTGTTCCCGACGGCCGTCGCGTTCACCACGTGGGCCTACGCCCTCGCGCGCAGCGACGCGGGCCGCCTCGGCTCCACCACGTACCTCGTCCCCCCGCTCGCGGTGCTGCTCGGCTGGCTGCTGCTGGGCGAGGTGCCGCCGCTGCTCGCGTTCGCCGGTGGGGCGCTGTGCCTGCTGGGCGTGTGGATCACGCGCCGACCCGAGTCATCCCGAGGTCGCACGTGGCGCAAGGGTGCGCCGACTAGACTCGCCGCGTGATCTTCAAGGCCGTGGGCGACGGGCGCCCGTACCCGGACCACGGGCTCACCACGCCCAAGCAGTGGGCCGAGGTCCCGCCCCGGCAGGTGCGCCTCGACGACCTCGTGACGACCAAGCGCACGCTCAACCTCGACAACCTCCTCTCGGAGGACTCGACGTTCTACGGCGACCTCTTCGCCCACGTCGTGCAGTGGAAGGGCGTCATGTACCTCGAGGACGGCCTGCACCGCGCCGTGCGCGCCGCCCTCCAGCAGCGCCCGATCCTGCATGCCCGAGTGCTCGTCGTGGAGGACTGATGGAGGAGACCGCCGCCGACCGCGAGCGCCGCCTGCGGCGCCGACGCCAGCACGAGCGGCAGGCGGTCGTCTTCGGGTCGCTCATCGCGGCGCTCGCCGTGGCCGGCCTCGGCTCCGCGGCCGTCTACACGGGCGTCATCTCCGCGCCGTTCCTGGACCGCGAGTTCAGCACCCCGCCCCCGGACGCCGGCGCCGCGGCCCTGCCGCCCCCGCCCTGCCCGCCCGAGGGCACCCTGCCGGTGCAGTACAACACCGTCACGATCAACGTCCTCAACGGCGCCGGCACCTCCGGGCTCGCCGGCAGCACGCGCGACGCCCTGACGGCACGGGGCTTCGCGGTGCTCACGGCGGGCAACTACCCGGCCAAGCTGCCGGGCACCGCGCAGATCACGTTCGGCGAGGCCGGGCTTGCCGCCGCGTACACGCTCGCGGCGCACGTCACGACCCCCACGCTGGTCCTGGACCAGCGCGCCGATGCGAGCGTCGACCTCGTGCTCGGCCAGGAGTTCGGGAGTCTCGTCGAGTCCAACGCCGTGGTGCTCGACCAGGCCGCGCCGCTCACCGGCGTCGCGGGCTGCGTGCCGCTCGAGGAGGCGCGCGCTGCCGCACTCCCCGCACCGGCCGCCCCCGAGGAGGCGCCCGCGGAGGGCGAGGCGCCCGCCGAGGAGGGGGCGCCGGCCGAGGGAGAGGCCACGGAGGGGTGAGCGGCGCACCACCGGCCCTGCACGTCCGCCTCGCACGCCCCGACGACGCCGCCGCCCTGGACGACGTCTGCATCCGCACGGGCGAGGCCGGCGGGGACGCGACGCAGGTCTTCGCCCAGCCGGAGCTCATCTGCGACATCTGGCTGCGGCCCTACCTCCTCCTCGCGCCGGACCTGGCATTCGTCCTCGTCGGCGACGACGACGTGCCGGTCGGCTACGTGATCGGCGCCGCCGACACCGCCGCCTTCGAGGCGGCGTGCGAGGAGCGGTGGTGGCCGCAGGTCCGGCGCCGCCACCCGCGCGACGAGTTCGCGCCCGGGACGCGCGACGCGGCGCTGGTGGCCCTGATCCACGAGCCCCCGCGCACCGACGACGCCGTCGTCGCGCGGTTCCCCGCGCACCTGCACGTCGACCTCCTGCCGCAGGCGCAGGGCGGCGGGCACGGGCGCGCGCTCCTGGAGCACCTGTTCACGGCGCTGCGGGACCGGGGCGTGCCGGGCGTGCACCTCGGCGTGGACCCCGCCAACACCCGGGCCCGCGGGTTCTACGCCCACCTCGGCTTCCGGCCGGTCGCCGACGACGCCGGGCAGCTGGGCCTGCACCTCTAGTCCCGCCGGCCGAGCTCGTCGCGGCGTCGGGTCGGGCGCCCGCCTAGCTCGCCGGGTCCGGCCGGTCGTCCTGCCGCCGGTCGGGCAGCTCCGTGCCGCCGGGCACCGAGGCCGGGCTCGCGGCCTCCTCGGACGTCCCGCGCCACCGGGCCACGGACCGCATGAGGTGGTAGATCCCGATCGCGGCGGCGGTGCCGAGCGCGATGCCCTCGAACGTCACGTCGCCCACGGCCCAGGTGTAGTTCGCGATGCCGATGATGAGCGCGACGGCGGCCGTCGTGAGGTTCACCGGGTCGGAGAAGTCGACCTTGTTCTGCACCCAGATCCGGGCACCGAGGATGCCGATCATCCCGTAGAGCACCGTCGTGGCCCCGCCGAGCACGCCCTGGGGGATCGTGGCGATGAGCGCGCCGAACTTGGGCGACAGGCTCAGGAGCAGCGCGGTGCCCGCGGCGACCCAGTACGCGGCCGTCGAGTACACGCGCGTCGCCGCCATGACGCCGATGTTCTCCGCGTACGTCGTCGTGCCGGACCCGCCGCCGGCCCCGGCCAGGGTGGTCGCGACGCCGTCCGCGAAGAGCGCGCGCCCCATCACCGAGTCGAGGTCGCGGTTGGTCATCGCGGCCACCGACTTCACGTGGCCGACGTTCTCGGCGATGAGCACGAACACCACGGGGACGAAGAGCCCGAGCACGCTGAGGTCGAACACGGGCGCCGTGAAGTCCGGCAGGCCCACCCAGGCCGCGTCCTTGACCGCCTTGAAGTCGACCTCGCCCCGCAGCACCGCGACCGCGTAGCCGACCAGCACCCCGAGCAGGATGGCGAGGCGCCCGAGGATGCCGCGGAACAGCACGGTGATGAGCACGACGGCGAACAGCGTCGCCACCGCGGTCACGGGCGCCTTCTGGACGTTGTCCCACGCCACGGGCGCGAGGTTGAGCCCGATGAGGGCGACGATCGTCCCGGTGACGACCGGCGGCATGACGACGTCGATCCAGCGCGCACCCACGGCCTGCACGAGCAGGCCCACGACGGCGAGCAGGGCTCCCGTGACGAGCACGCCGCCGAGAGCGACGGCCGTGCCGCCGTCGGCCTGCGCGGCGGCGATCGGCGCGATGAACGCGAAGCTCGAGCCCAGGTAGCTCGGCAGCCGGTTGCCGGTGATGAGCAGGAAGAGCGCGGTGCCGATCGCGGAGAAGAACAGCGTCGTCGCCGGGGGCAGCCCCGTGAGGATCGGCACGAGGAAGGTGGCACCGAACATGGCCACCACGTGCTGCATGCCGATGCCGATCGTCCGCGGCCAGCTGAGCCGCTCGTCGGGCGCCACGACCGCCCCCGGACCGACCTGACGGCCGTCGCCGTGCACCTGCCACCCGAGCGCCATGCGTCCTCCTCAGCCGGGGCCCTTCCGCACGGTCGCACACGAGCGCCGCCGGAGCCGGGGGCAGCCTAGCCACCTCGTGTCACGCCGCTGTGAAATGCTTGCCGCCGTCGCCCGATCCGAGGAGCTGTCATGAGCGTGCCCACGACCCCGCCGCCCGGTCAGCCCGACCCGGGCTACTCGCCCTACCCCCAGCAGGGGTACCCGCAGGGGTACCAGCAGCAGCCCGGCCAGCAGGGCGGCCACCCGGGCCAGTACGGCTACGGCGGCTACCCGCCCGTGGCGCCCCCGGCCAACAACACGATGGCGGTCATGGCGCTCGTCGCCGGCATCTGCGGGCTCACGGCACTGCCGTTCATCGGCTCGATCGCCGCCGTCATCATCGGGCCCATGGCCAAGAAGGAGATCGCGCGTACCGGTGAGGGCGGGGCGTCGCTCGCGACGTGGGGCCAGATCCTCGGCTGGGTCGGCATCGGCATCGCCGTGCTCGGCGGCCTGTTCTTCGTGTTCGTCTGGGGTGCGGTCCTCTGGGGGATCGGCACGACGTCGGGCTACTGACCGGACGCCGCGGCGCCGACGGCCGACCGTGGCCACCCGGGCCGCCGTGTGGGCCGCCTTCGTCGCGGTCCACGGCTGGCTGACCTACCTCGGCGTCGTGGTGCTGCCCGGCGCGGCCTTCCACGACGTCGACCTCTACCGCTGGTGGATGCACCTCGGGCTCCACGAGGGGCGCTGGCCCGTCCTCGACGAGCCGTCCGTGTACCCGGCGGCGGCGGTCCTGCCGATGCTGCTGCCGGCGCTGGTCGCGGCCACCACCCCCGGGTACGCCCTCGCGTGGTGCGGGCTCGTCACGCTGCTCGACGCGTTCGCGGTCGCCGCGCTGCTGCGCGCCGGCGGGCGACGCGGCGAGGCCGCGGCGTGGTGGTGGCTGGCGTTCCTGCTCCTCCTGGGCCCCGTGGGGATCGGCCGGCTCGACGCCGTCGTCGCGCCGCTGACGATCGTCGCGCTGCTCCTGGCGGCGGCGCCGACGACGACCCGCACGCGCGGCGCCGCGGCGCTGCTGACCCTCGGGGCGTGGGTGAAGGTGGCCCCGGGCGCGCTCGTGCTGCCGCTCGCGGCCGCCGCCCGCCGCCCGGTGCGCGACGTCGTCGCACCCGCGGCCGCGGTGTGCGCCGTGGTCGTCGGCGCCGTCGCGGCCGGCGGCGGCCTGCCGCGGCTGCTCGGCTTCCTCGACGCGCAGGGCGAGCGCGGGCTCCAGGTCGAGTCCGTCGCGGCCACGGTGGTCGGGGCGCTCCACCGGGACGACGTCGCCGTCGTGCTCAACGAGGAGCTGGTCACCTACGAGGTCGTCGGCCCGGGCACGGCCGGCGCCGCGGCGGTCCTGGACGTCCTCCTGCCCCTGGCGGTGGGGGCGGTGGCCCTCGTGCTCCTGGCCGCGCGACGGCGCGGGACCGCCCCCGCGGCCCTGCTGCCGGCGTCCCTGCTGCTCGTCGCGTTGCTGGTCGTGACCAACAAGGTCGGCTCGCCGCAGTTCCTCACGTGGTTCGCGCCGCCCGTCGCCGTCCTCGTCGCGATGCGGGCGCCGACGACGTGGCGCGACGTCCGGCCCGTCTGGTGGCAGGTGGCCGGCGCTCTCGTGCTGCTCGCCGCGGGCCTGACGCAGGCGGTCTTCCCGTGGGGCTACCTGCCGTTGCTCGCGGGCGACGACGGCATGGCCCTGATCCTGGACGCGCGCAACGCGCTGCTGCTCGCGGTGACGGCGTGCGCCGTCGTCGGCCTCGCCCGCGCGGTGCGGGGGCCGACGACGGCGGACGCCTGACGCCTCAGCGCACGTGCGGCGCGACCTGCGCGGCGACGAGCTCGAGGTGCTCGATGTCGGCGAGGTCGAGGACCTGCAGGTAGATGCGCTCGACGCCCGCCTCGGCGAGCTCACCCAGCCGGTCGACCGCCTCGGCGACCGTGCCGGCGACGCCGTGCTCGCGCAGCTCGCCCGGCTCGCGACCGATGGCGGCGGCGCGGCGCGCGACCTCGACGTCGTCGGCCCCGACGCACAGCACCAGCGCCACCGAGTAGGTGAGGTCGTGCGGGTCGCGCCCGATCTCCTCGCACGCGGAGCGGACGCGGCCGAACATCTGCGGGATGTCGGCGATCTCCGGGAAGGAGGCGTTGAACTCGGACGCGAAGCGCGCGGCCAGGGCGGGCGTGCGCTTCGGACCCTTGCCCCCGACGATCACCGGGACGCCGGCGCCCTCGACCCGGCGGCCGTCGGCGAGCGCGACGTGCTGGGCCGGCTTGGGCAGCGCCGGCGAGTCGGTGAGCGTGTAGTGCTCGCCCTGGTGCGTGAAGCGCTCGCCGACGGGCGTGCGCCACAGGCCCGTGACGACCTCGAGCTGCTCGGTCAGGAGGCCGAAGCGCTTCTCGGGGAACGGGATGCCGTAGGCCGCGTGCTCCTGGGCGAACCAGCCCGCGCCGAGGCCGAGCTCGACCCGGCCGCCGGACATCTGGTCGACCTGGGCGACCTGGATCGCCAGGACGCCCGGGTGGCGGAACGTCGCGGACGACACGAGGGTGCCGAGCCGGATGGTGCTCGTCTCGCGCGCGAGGCCCGCGAGGGTGGTCCAGGCGTCGGTCGGGCCCGGGAGCCCGTCGCCGTCGCCCATGACGAGGTAGTGGTCGGAACGGAAGAAGGCGTTGTACCCGAGGCGCTCGGTGGCCTGGGCGACGCGCAGGACGTCGTCGTACGACGCGCCTTGCTGGGGTTCGGTGAAGATGCGCAGATCCATGCGCCCATCCTCTCGCCCCGGGACACGACCTCGCGCCGCGGCGGCCGCCGTCGGGCTCAGGACTGGCAGGCGGGGCACCAGTAGAGGGTGCGTCCCGCCAGCTCCTCGCGCAGGATCGTCGACCCGCAGCGCAGGCACGGCTCCCCCGCGCGGCCGTACACCGCGTGCCGCAGCGACCGGTCGGCGACCGCGGCGGCGCGCGAGGGCGCACCCGGGCCGTCGAGGTCCTCGCGCGTCAGCATGACACCCGTCCGGATCCCGTCCTCGAGGAGCACGACCCAGTCGCGCCAGAGCGCGTCGAGCACCTCCTCGGGCACGGCGGAGCCCGGGACGTGCGGCTCGAGCCGGGCGCGGAACAGCATCTCGGCGCGGTAGATGTTCCCGATCCCGCTGACGACCGACTGGTCCATGAGCAGCTGTCCGATCGCGACCCGGCGCCGGCGGACGCGGCGCACGAACTCCGCCTGCGGCTCGGGCCACGCGTCGACCTGCGGGTCCGGGCCCGCCTTGGCGACGATGGCGGCCACCTCGGGCGGCCCCAGGACCTCGCACGCCGTCGGGCCGCGCAGGTCGGCGACCGTCGCGTCGGTCGCGAGGCGCACGCGCACGGCGCCGACCGGGGGCGGCGGGAAGACCTCGGTCAGCACGCCGGCGTCCCCGGCCGCTGCCGTGGCGAGCGAGGCCTCGCCCTCGCCCATCCGCACCGCGCGGCGCGGCGCCCCCAGGAAGGCGACCGGCTCGCCGTCGGCCAGCGGGGACACCCGCCCCCGGAAGTCCCACGCGCCGTAGAGCCCGAGGTGCACGTGCACCCAGCGCTCCGGGACGACGTCGGACACGGGCAGCGGCGCGTCGTCGCCGTACCCGAAGCCCAGCAGCAGGTGCTTGCCGAGCGCGGCGGCGGTCGTGAGGACCGACCCGTCGAGCAGCGCGGCCCCGGCAGCGAACCTCCCCTGCGGCGAGCTCACGGCGACCGGGTGGTCGACGAGATCGGCGCGGAACTGCCGGGCGATCCGGTGGACGGTATGACCTTCGGGCACGGCCCCGAGGGTAGTTCAGGCCACGCCACCGCCCCGGGTGACGCGTTGGCGTCGACCTGCGACACCAACGCGTCACCCCTGGCCGTCAGACGCCGGCCGTGGCCGCGAGGTGGTCCGAGATCTTGGACTCCTTGGTGCCGTCGGCCGACGTCGCGCCGCCCGTGAAGGCGCCGTGGTACTGCCGGGCCGGGTGCGTGTCCTCGGCGAAGACGCGGCCCTCGCCGAAGAGGTTCTCGCGCAGCGTCGTGCCGTCGTACTCCGTGCGGGCGCGCCCGCGGCGCTGCAGCTCCGGGACCACCAGGTCCACGAGGTCCTCGAACGTGCCGGGCGTGATCGCGTAGGCGAAGTTGAACCCGTCGACGCCGCCCTCGTCGACCCAGCGCTCGAGCTCGTCGGCCACCCGGGTCGCGGAGCCCACGAGCACGGGGCCGAGGCCGCCGATGCTCCGCTTGGTCACGATGTCGAGCGGCGTCCACGCGCGGTCCGGGTCGATCGTCGTGAGCATCTGCAGCGCGGAGCGCAGCGAGTCGTTCTCGACCTCGACGAGCGGCTGGTCCGGGTCGTAGTCCGAGAAGTCGACACCGGTCCACCCGCCGTACAGCGACAGCGCGCCCTCGGGGTTGGCGTAGCGCAGGTAGTCCTCGAACTTGGCCTGGGCGGCCTCGTCCGTCTCGGCCGTGATGACGGTGATGAGCGAGAAGATCTTCACCGAGTCGCGGGACCGGCCGAGCGCCTCCGCACGGTCCCGGATGTCGTCCGTCGTCTCGCGCGCCTGCGCGATCGTGCCCGGGCTGATGAAGACGCCCTCGCCGTGCTTGGCGGCGAACGCGCGCCCCCGCGGCGACGCACCGGCCTGGAAGATCACCGGCGTGCGCTGCGGGCTCGGCTCCGACAGGTGGATGCCGGGCACGCTGTAGTACTCGCCGCGGTGGCCGATGGGGTGGACCTTGGTCGGGTCGGTGAAGACGCCGTTCTCCTTGTCGCGCACGACGGCGTCGTCGTCCCAGCTGCCCTCCCACAGCTTGTAGGTGACGTCGAGGAACTCGTCCGCGAGGTCGTACCGCGCGTCGTGGCTCATCTGCTTGTCGAAGCCCAGGTTGATCGCGGCGCTGTTGAGGTAGCCGGTCACCACGTTCCAGGCCACGCGGCCCCGGGTGAGGTGGTCGAGCGTCGAGAACTTGCGCGCGAGCGCGTACGGCTGCTCGTACGTCAGGGCGCTGGTGATGCCGAAGCCGAGGTGCTCGGTGACCGCCGCCATGGCCGGGACCTGCAGGAAGGGGTCGTTGACGGGCACCTGGACGGCGTCGGTCAGCGAGCCCGCGACGGTGCCGCGGTAGACGTCGTACACCCCGACGACGTCGGCGATGAACAGCGAGTCGAACCGGCCGCGCTCCAGGAGGCGGGCCAGTTCGGTCCAGTACTCGAGCGTGTTGTAGTCCCAGGCGCGGCTGTCCGGGTGGCGCCAGGTCCCGGCCGCCTGGTGCGTCACGCAGGTCATGTCGAAGGCGTTGAGGACGATGCGCTTCTTGCTCGGGCCGTTGTCGGTCACGGTGGTCTCCTTCTCGGGGTTCGGGCGGGTCACTCGGCGTCCAGGGGCAGCAGGACGCCCTGGACCTCGGGGTCGGTGGCCAGGTACTCCTGCACGCGCGGGTCCTGGAAGGCCTTGATGAGGTTCTGGATGTTCGGCTCGTCGATCCACCGCGTGCCGACCGTCAGCTGGCCGGCGAACTCGTCCGGTGCCGGGGGCGCGAAGATCTGGTGCTCGACCGGGACCTTGGCGGCGACGTAGTACTCCGTGTAGCCGACGGCGGCGTCGAGGTCCGGCAGCGCGCGGGACTGGGCCCCGAAGTCGAGCAGGACGAACTCCAGGTCCTTGGGGTTCTCGACGATGTCGTCCTGCGTGGCGGTCCACTTGTCGACGGAGGGGTCGAGCGTGATGAGGCCGGCCCGCTCGAGCACCCACAGCCCCTGCGCCTCGTTGGCGGGGTCGGAGTAGAGCGAGATCGTCGCGCCGTCGGGGATCTCCTCGACGCTGTCCCACTGCTGGGACCACAGGCCGAAGCCCCAGCGGAAGACCGGCGTGGCGGCGGTCTCCTCGAACCCGGGGTTGGCCTCGAGCACCTGGGACAGCCACAGCTCGTGCTGGTAGACGGTCCCGGCGACCTCGCCCTCGTGGACGGCCCGGTTGATCGTGTTGCTGTCCGCGAGGCCCTTGAACGCGACGGTGATGCCGTAGTCGGGCGCGATCTCCTGCGCCACGTACTCCACGAGCGCCTGCTCGCGGGCGTTGCCCTCGGCGGTCGCGACGTACAGCGTCGCGCCGGCGACCGTGTTGGGGCTGGCCTCGGCGGTCAGGCGCGGGACGACGACGGCTGCCGCGGCGGCCGCGAGGACGATGGCGCCGCCCGCGACCCACGGCCAGCGACGGCGTCGGGCGATCTGGAAGCCGTGGTCGTGGTCGGTGCCGCTCGGTGGCTCGGCCGCCTCGGGCTGGGGGCGGTCGGTCTGGGTGGTGGTCATGGCAGTGACTCCTGGGTGCGTGACGGGTGGCCGTGGTGGCCGTGGGTGGTCGGCCCGGGCGTGGCAGCGCCTGGTCGAGCCGGCGGGCTCGGCCCGCGGGTCAGCGCGATCGGCTCAGGCGGGCACCTCCGCTGCCGTGGGCGCCGCAGCGCCGCGCCGGCGGGGCCTGCGCGCGTGGGGCGTGGCTGCCCGGGCCAGTCCGTCGCCGAGCAGCTGGACCAGCGCGACGAGCGTGACCAGCACGAGGATCGTCGTGAGCATGACGGCGTGGTCGAAGCGCTGGTAGCCGTAGGTGACCGCCACGTAGCCGATGCCGCCCGCGCCGATCGTGCCCGCGATGGCCGAGTACTCGATCATCGCGATGGTGTTGATGGTCAGGCCCCCGATGACCGACGGGAGCGCCTCCGACAGCTGGACGGTCGTCACCACCTGCAGCGGGGAGGCGCCCGACGCCGTCGCGACGCGCACGAGCGAGGGCGGGACGGACCGCAGGGAGTTCTCGACGATCCGCGCGAAGAAGGCGGTCCCGGCGAGCGACATCGGGACCACCGCGGCCGCGATCCCGATGTTCGTCCCCGTGACGAAGCGCGTCACCGGGACGAGCGCCGCCATGAGGATGAGGAAGGGCAGGGACCGTCCGATCCCGACGACCCAGCCGAGCGCCTGGTGCAGCACGGGCCGCTCGAGGAGGCCGCCGGGCGCGAGGTTGTGCAGCAGGACGCCGAGCGGCACCCCGAGCAGCACGACGAGGGCCATGACGATGCCGACCATCGCGAGCGTCTCCCCGAGGGCGGGGACGACCAGCGCGGGGATCTCGCCCAGGGGCGTGTCGCCGGCGGTCCTCATGCGACCGGCTCCAGCTCGCGGCCGATCGTGCCCGGCTCCCGTGCGGCGTCGGCGGGCGCGGCGCTCGGGGCGGCGTGCAGGCCCAGGTCCCCGAGCACGGCGACGAGCCGAGCCGCGTCGGTGCCCGGTGGCAGCGCGATCGTCGCGTGCCCGACGACGTGCCCGTCGACCGCCCCGATCGAGGCGCCCAGGAGGGCGACGTCGACCCCGAGCGCCGCGCCGGCGCGGGCGATCCAGTCCGCCGGGACGCTCGCGCTCGCGTACGAGACGGACCACGGGGCGCCCCCGCGCGTCGCGCCGTGGGCCCGGCGCGGCAGCAGCGCGCGGCCCAGCGCGGACGACGGGTCACGCAGCAGGTCGACGACGGCGCCCTGCTCGACGATCCGGCCGGCGTCGAGGTGCGCGACGCTGTCGGCGATCTCGAGCACGGTCTCCATCTCGTGGGTGATGAACAGGATGGCCAGGCCCAGGTCGTCGCGGAGCTCCTTGAGGAGCCGCACCACGGACGCGGTGGCCTCCGGGTCGAGACCGGACGTCGCCTCGTCCGAGAGGAGCACGCGTGGGCGGAGCGCCAGCGCGCGGGCGATGCCGACGCGCTGGCGCTGGCCACCGGAGAGCTGGTGCGGGTAGTACCCGGAGCGCGCCGCGAGCCCCACGCGGTCGAGCAGCTCGGCGACGCGGCGTCGCCGGTCCGCCCGGGTCACGCCGAGGTAGCGCAGGGGCAGCTCCACGTTCTCGGCGGCGGTCCGGCGCGCGAGGAGGCCGTCGGACTGGAAGATCGTGCCGATCTGCCGCCGCGCGTCGCGCAGGCTCCGCTGGTCGAGGCGCGACAGCTCCCGGCCGTTGACGACGACAGTGCCCGAGGTGGGCGGCTCGAGGAGGTTCACGCACGCGGCGAGCGTGCTCTTGCCGGCCCCGCTCGGGCCGATGACGGCGGCGATCTCCCGATCGCCGACGGTGAGGTCGAGACGGTCGAGCACCGTCGTGCGGTGCGCGCCGTCGCCGTAGGTCTTCGTGAGCTGGCGAAGCTCGATCATGGGGTCTCCGAGGGGAGGCCGGGGCGCGTGGCAGCGCGGCCCCCGGCGGGGCGGGATGGGAGAGAGGCGCGACGCCGCTCCACCGACGCAGGGGCCCCGGCAAGGGCCCGTTCAGCCGGGTGCAGGCGGACCTGCGTGCGGGTGCGCGACGGGGCGCACCGGGTGGTGCGCCGTCAGTGGCGACAGCAGCACATTCGCACGGGAGTCCTCCTGGCCGTCCTTACCGGTGCGGTCGCACCGGTCCGGTCCTCACCCGGAGCACCCCACGACGAGGAGGGTTGCCGGCCAGCGAGCCGGGGCTTCGCGCTGGCGCTCATGACCTGGCTCCGACGGTAGGGCGTCTCACATGGCGCGTCAATGATGTCCGCGCTGTGGACATCATCCCGGCCCCGGGCGACCGCCCGCACCGCCGGCACCGGGCCCCACCGGCCGCGTGCCGATCCCGTCGCCGCCCGTAGGATCGACGCAGGTGCGCCGGGAAGTCTGGTCGGCAACGTCGTCATCGACCCCTGAGGAGCCTCGTGCCGCACACCGATCCGTCGTCGTCGTCCCCACCCGGGGCCCCGGAGATCCTGTCCCGCGGGTCGTGGCGCGAGACCCGGCGCGTCTCGGAGATCCTCCGTCAGGAGACCGTCGGCGGCGCCCTGCTCCTGGTCGCGACGGTGGCGGCCCTGGTCTGGGCCAACTCGCCGGCGGCCGACGCCTACGCCGCGCTGCGCGACCTCGAGATCGGACCCGAGAGCCTGCACCTGCGGCTGTCGGTCGGCGCGTGGGCCGCCGACGGCCTGCTCGCGATCTTCTTCTTCGTCGTCGGCCTCGAGCTCAAGCGCGAGTTCGTCGCGGGCGACCTGCGCGACCCGCGGCGCGCCGCCCTGCCGATCCTCGCCGCCGTCGGCGGCATGGCGATCCCCGCCGTCGTCTACGTCGTGGTCGCGTCCCGCGCCGGTGGCGACGCCGTCGACGGCTGGGCGATCCCCACCGCGACCGACATCGCGTTCGCCCTCGCGGTGCTCGCCGTCATCGCGACCCACCTGCCGGCCGCGCTGCGCACCTTCCTGCTCACCCTCGCCGTCGTCGACGACCTGCTCGCGGTGACGGTCATCGCCGTGTTCTACAGCGACGAGGTGCACCTCGGCCCGCTGCTCGCCTCGCTCGGTGTGATCGCGCTGTTCACGGTCGCCGTGCAGCGCCGCGTGCGGGCCTGGTGGGTGCTGCTGCCGCTCGCCACGGTGGCGTGGGCGCTCATGCACGCGTCGGGCGTCCACGCGACGGTCGCGGGCGTGCTGCTGGGCTTCACCGTCCCGGTGCTGCGCAGCGCGCGGGCGGGTGGGCCGGAGGCCGGCCCCGGGCTCGCGGAGCACTTCGAGCACCGGTTCCGGCCGCTCTCGGCCGGTGTGGCCGTCCCCGTCTTCGCCTTCTTCGCCGCCGGGGTGACGGTCGGTGGGCTCGACGGGCTGCGCTCGGCGCTCAGCGACCCCGTGGCGCTCGGCATCGTGGCCGGGCTCGTGATCGGCAAGGCGGTCGGGATCACGGGCACGACGTGGCTCGTCGCGCGCTTCACCCACGCGCGCCTCGACCCCGACCTGCGGTGGCTCGACGTGCTCGCCGTGGGTCTCCTCGGCGGCATCGGCTTCACCGTCTCGCTCCTCATCGGCGACCTCGCCTTCGCGGACGCCGCCCGGGTCGAGCACGTCAAGGTCGGGGTGCTCGCCGGGTCCGTCCTGTCGGCGCTCCTGGCCTCCGCGCTCCTCCGCGCGCGCAACCGCGCCTACCGCCGTCTCGAGGAGCTCGAGTCGAGGGACGCCGACGCCGACGGCGTCCCGGACGTCTTCGAGGGGCACGGTGCCCTCGACGACGGCCCGGCGGGCGAGGCTCCCGCGGGGAGCGGGCGGGGCTGACGGTCGCCCGGTCGGCCGGCTCCGGCTGCCGGGCGTCGTCGCGGCCGACGGCGCGTCAGTCGGTGACCGCCTCGCGACCGGCGGTGAGCAGGGCGAGCGCCGGGTGGCCTTCGGGCAGCACGAGCGGCGGGGTCCCGGGCGCCCACGCCAGCACGGCACCGGCGAGGCGCGGGTGCGGCGCCACCTCGACGGGCGCGCGACCGTCCCGGGGCAGCACGAGGTGCGCGAGCGAGTGCACGGGCGCCCGCCCCGTCGTGAGCCACAGGCGCCGGTGCAGCACGTGGGTCTCGGCGGGGCCGACGGCCACCACGGCCCCCTGACGGGTCACCGGCCGCACGGCGTCGGCCAGCGCCGCGACGGTCCCGGCGCGCCGCGCGTGCCTCCCACGCGGGACCGCCGCGACGGCGTCGACGGCGACACCCGCCGCCACGAGGTCGCGGTACGCCGCGACCAGGGCGAGGTCCTCCTCGCCGGCGGCGTCGCGCGCGAGCACGGGCGCGAGGGCGGGGAGCGTCGAGCCGGCACCGAAGGCGTGGTGGCGCAGGACGGCCAGCAGCTCCTCGACGACGTCGGCCTGCGAGCCGTTGTACGCGACCTCGAGCGGGCCGGACCGGGTGTGGACGGCGAGGCGTCCGTCGAGGAGGTCGGTGCTGCTCTCGAGCGCCAGGACGTCGGCGTGCCGGACGAACGACCTGTCGTAGCCCGGCGCGGTCGGGCGGCGCCGCAGCACCGTGAGACCCGCGGGGTCGGCGAGCAGGAGCGCGTCGTACAGGTCCATCCCGGGCGTGACGTCGCGGCGCGGCACCGGCCCCGGCACCTTGATCGCGAACCGCACCGTGTCCCAGTCGACCGCCTCGTCGCGGTACAGCGGCGGGACGTCCTGCGGCCCGCGGACCGGCAGCACCCACGGCCCGAACTGGTCGATCTCCTGCGTCGTCACGCGCACATCATCCCGCCCCGCACACCCCCGCACCCGGGACGCCCCTCCCCGCCGCCCGACCCCACCCACCCCGTCCGCCCCGTCCCCGTCCACCCCGTCCCCATCCACCCCGCCCGCCGAGCACGTCCGAACCACGCGAGGACGTCCTGCGGAACGGACGTGCCCGCGTCGTTCGGACGTGTTCGCGGTGGGGTCGGACCGGGGGGACCGCGGTGGGGCGGGCGGGGCGGTCAGTGGTCGGTGTTGAGGTTGCCCGCCAGGCGCTCGTGGCGGGCGGCGCTCTCCGGGTTCAGGCCGACGATCCGCACGTCCTTGCCCTTGCGCCGGTACCGGTGGGTGATCGCGTCGAGGGTCGCCACCGTCGACGCGTCCCACACGTGGGCGTCCGTGAGGTCGATGACGACCCGGTCCGGGTCACCCGCGTAGTCGAAGCGGTAGACGAGGTCGTTGGACGACGCGAAGAACAGCTCGCCCCGCACGCGGTACACCCGCTCACCGCCGACGACGTCCTGCGCCGTGACGTCCGTGACGTGGGCGACCCGCCGCGCGAAGAGGACCATCGCCAGGAGCACGCCGCCGACGACGCCGAACGCGAGGTTCCCCGTGGCGACGGTGACGACGACGGTCGTCACCATGACGGCCGTCTCGGACCGCGGCATGCGGCGCAGCGTCGACGGCCGCACCGAGTGCCAGTCGAAGGCGCCCACCGAGACCATGACTATGACGGCGACGAGCGCGGCCATGGGGATGACGGCGACGACGTCGCCCAGGCCGACCACCAGCACGAGCAGGAACACCCCGGCGAGGAAGGTCGACAGGCGCGTGCGCGCACCCGCGGCCTTGACGTTCATCATCGTCTGGCCGATGACCGCGCACCCGCCCATCCCGCCGAAGAACCCGGTGACGACGTTGGCGACGCCCTGCCCCCAGGCCTCGCGCGTCTTGTCGGAGTGCGTGTCCGTGACGTCGTCGACGAGCTTGGCCGTGAGCAGCGACTCGAGCAGGCCGACGAGCGCCATCGCGAGCGCGTAGGGCGCGATGACCTCGAGGGTCTCGAGCGTGAAGGGCACGTCCGGCACGAGCAGCGCCGGCAAGGCCTCCGGGAGCTCCCCCTCGTCGCCCACCGTCGGGACCGCGATCGCCGCGGCCACGGTGACGAGCGTCAGGAGCACGATGGCGACGAGCGGCGCCGGCACGGCCGTGGTGAGCCGCGGCAGCAGCACGATCAACGCGATCCCCGCCCCGACGATCAGGTACGTGACGAGCGGGACGCCCGTGAGGTGCGGCAGCTGCGCCATGAGGACGAGGATCGCGAGCGCGTTGACGAAGCCGACCATGACCGAGCGCGGGATGAAGCGCATCAGCCGCGCGACGCCGACGACGCCCAGCAGCACCTGCAGGACGCCGGCGAGGATGACGGTGGCGATGAGGTGGTCGACGCCGTGCTCGCGGGCCACCGGCGCGACGACGAGCGCCACCGCCCCCGTGGCCGCCGAGATCATCGCCGGCCGGCCGCCGACGACCGAGATCGTCACGGCCATCGTGAAGGACGCGAACAGGCCCAGGCGCGGGTCGACGCCCGCGATGATCGAGAACGCGATCGCCTCGGGGATCAGCGCGAGCGCGACGACCAGGCCCGCGAGCACCTCGGTCCGCAGGCGGCGCGGCGAGCGCAGGGCGGCGGCCACCGAGTGCACGACGTCGGCCTCCGGGGCAGCAGCAGCAGCGGGCCGGGCAGGCGGGGGTGTCATGACGATCCGATCGGGAGGCTGCGCGGCGGGTGGTCACGCGCGCCGGCGATCCTACCGAGCGTCCCGGCGCCGGCGGGCGCCGCGGCCGGCCGAGGTTTGACCTTGGACCGCGTGCGTGCTCGGATGTGCTTTACACCGGTTACCTTCCGGTGTCCGGCCCCCCGGGAACCACCGCCGCAGCGTCGCGGCACTTGGAGGAGACATGCACCGCCGCACCCGTCGTCCCGCCCTCACCCTCACCGCCGTGGCCGCCGTCGCGGCCCTCGCGGCGTGCAGCGGCTCACCCGGCCCGGCCGAGGGCGGCGGCGGCAGCGACGCCGCGGGCGAGCCGGTCGAGCTCCGGCTCGCGTGGTGGGGCGCCGACGCCCGGCACGCGGTCACGCAGGAGGTCATCGACCTGTTCGAGGCCGAGTACCCGCACATCACGGTCGTCGGCGACTTCTCCGACTGGGGCGGCTACTGGGACCGCCTGGCCACCGCCACGGCGGGCGGCGACATGCCCGACGTCATGCAGATGGACGGTCAGTACCTCGCGACCTACGCCGACCGCGGGGCGCTCATGGACCTGGGCGCCGCCGAGGGCTTCAGCGCCGGCGACATCGACGAGGCGGCCCTGGCCGCCGGCGAGATCGACGGCGCGCTCTACGGCGTCGTGAACGCCGTGAACAGCTGGGCCGTGGTGACCAACCGGACGCTGATCGAGGCCGCCGGGCTGGAGATGCCCGACGACACGACGTGGACGTGGGACGACCTCGCGGAGCTCTCGGTCGCCGTGACGCAGGCCGACGTCGACGGCGCGGTCGGGCTCCAGGACTACGCCCTGACGCAGGGGACGATCGACCAGTTCGCGCGGCAGCAGGGCGAGGACCTCTGGACCGCCGACGGCGAGCTCGGCGTCAGCGAGGAGACGCTCGTCGCGTACTGGGAGCTCGCGCTCGAGCTGCTCGAGTCCGGCGC
Organism: Actinotalea sp. JY-7876; assembly: GCF_014042015.1. Lineage (NCBI taxonomy): Bacteria > Bacillati > Actinomycetota > Actinomycetes > Micrococcales > Cellulomonadaceae > Actinotalea > Actinotalea sp. JY-7876. The sequence goes on from NZ_CP059493.1 coordinate 3,272,509, forward strand.
GCTCCCCTCGGCGGCCGCCCAGACCGAGGCGCTCGGGGTCACGCAGGACCAGTCCTTCACGGCCACCAACCGGGCCGCCTTCGGGTTCTGGTGGTCCAACCAGCTCGGTGCGCTCCAGGCGACCAGCGGGCAGGACCTCGTGCTGCTCCGCCCGCCGCTGGACGACGACGGCGACCGCGGGATCTGGTACCGCCCGTCGCAGTTCTGGTCGGCCTCGGCCAGCACCGACCACCCCGAGGAGGCGGCGCTCCTCGTCGACTTCCTGGTGAACTCCGAGGCGGCCGGCGAGGTGCTCCTGGCCGAGCGCGGGACCCCCGCCAACGTCACCGTGCGCGAGGCCGTCCGCCCGCTGCTCGCCGAGGCGGACCAGGCGATCGCGGAGTACCTGGACTCGATCGCCGACGAGCTGGACGGCGTCGCGACCCTGCCCCCGGCCGGGTCCGCGGACTTCGAGAACACGCTGCGGCGCTACACGTCCGAGGTGTACTTCGGCTCCACGACGCCGCAGGAGGCTGCGCCGGCGTTCATCGCCGAGGTGCAGAACATGCTCGGCTGAGCCCGGGCACCGGGGGCGGCCGCGGCACCGCGGCCGCCCCCGCGCGCGTCAGGCACGGGCGCGTCAGATCACGCGCGCGACCACGTCGAAGTCCAGCCGCGGCGCGCGCGGGTGGGGTGTGGCGTCCTCGGCCGGCCAGCCGACGTTGAGCACCATGACCGTGCGCTGGCCCGTGCCGGCGAGCAGGTCGGCGTCGACGCCCGCGGCGTCCATGCCGGTCATGGGCCCGACGTCGAGACCCACCGCCCGGAGGCCCACCACGAGGTAGCCGGCCTGGAGCCACGTGTTCTCGCGTGCCATGCGCTCGCGCCCCTCGTGGTCGGGGTCGAACCGGTCGCGCGCGCCGCCGACGTGCGGCGCCAGATGGCCGAGGTGCTCGTGGAACCGCGTGTCGGCGGCGACGACGACGGCCAGCGGCGCGCCCAGGACGCGGTCGCGGTTGCCGGGCGCCATGTGCGCCGCGAGCCGGGCGCGGGCCTCGGGCGTGCGCACCAGGAGCAGGCGCATGGGCGAGGCGTTCATCGCCGTCGGGCCCCAGCGGACCGCGTCGTGCACGGCGGCGACGTGCTCGTCGGTGACGGGGCGCTCGCTCCAGGTCTTCGGGGTGCGGCGCCGGACGAAGAGGTCCTCGAGCGTCGTCGCGGCCAGGTCCGTGGGGTCGAGAGTGGTCACGTCCCGGCAACCGGCCGGGGTGCCGCGGCACTCCCGCGCCGGCGTGTGGTGATGATCACGCCGGCACGGGGGCCCGGCTACGAGACGACGACCGCCGCGTCCCCGGGGAACAGCCGCCGGACGACGTCGGCGAGCGTGATGACGCCGACCACGTCGTCGCCGTCGGTGACGACGGCGAGGTGGTTGCGCGTCTCGCGCATCGACGCGAGCGCCGTGTAGACGGGGGTGTCGTGCGGCAGGCGGTACACGGGCCGCTCGAACTCGGCGGCCGGGCCGTCGTCCGGCGCCGTGAGCGTGTCGCGGACGTGGACCACGCCGGACACGGCGGGCGCGACGCCCACGAGCACCCGCAGGTGGCCCGAGGATCGCGTCGCGGCGCGGACGTCACCGACGGTCGCGCCGGTCGCGACCGCTGTCGGCCGCGAGTCCGCCGTCAGCAGGTCCCGCACCGTGAGCCGCTGCAGCTCCAGGGCGCCCCCGAGCTGCGTGCCGAAGCTCGCGTCGAGCGCCCCCACGTTGGCCGAGTGCTCGACGAGGTGGCGCAGGTCGTCGGGATTCTGCCCGGAGGCCACCTGGTCCGCCGGCTCGACGCCGACGCGGCGCAGGCACCAGTTCGCCATCTCGTTGAGCAAGTTCAGGATCGGCCGCGTGAGCCACATGAAGCCGCGCATCGGGATCGCCAGCAGGGTCGCCGACGTCTCGGGGTGGGCGATCGCCCACGACTTGGGCGCCATCTCCCCCACCACGAGGTGCAGGAACGTGACGATGATCAGCGCGAGCGCGAAGCCGGCGACGTCGGCCGCCCACAGCGGGGCCCCCCAGGACTCGAAGACCGGGGTGAGCCAGTGGTGCACGGCGGGCTTGGTGATCGCGCCGAGCGCGAGCGTGCACGCCGTGATGCCGAGCTGCGAGCCGGCCAGGAGCACCGTGAGCTCGCTCGAGCTACGCAGCGCGGCGCGCGCGGAGCGGCTCCGCGGCGCGGCGTCCTCCAGGCGGTGCCGCTTGGCGGCGAGCAGGGCGAACTCGACGGCCACGAAGAACGCGCTCAGCGCGATCAGCGCGACGGTGACCGCCACGACCACGGGCGCGCTCATCGGGCGTCCTCCTCGTTCTCGGCCGCCGCGACGTCGTCGACGGGCAGCACCACCCGGACCAGCGCGGGCACGTGCCGCTCGACCTCGAGCACGTCGACCCGCATGACGACCGGCTCGGGCGGCTCGGCCAGGGCGAGGTCCGCCGGGTCGGCGGGCAGCTCGACCTCGACGCTGGTGCCCGCCTCGGGCAGGGCACCGTGCACGGCGATGACGAGGCCCGCGATGGTCTCGTAGTCGCCGCGCGGCAGGTCGGCGCCGATCGCGCGCTCGACCTCGTCGATGTGGATGTCGCCGGCCATGACCCACATCCCGTCCTCGCCGCCGGGGACGGCGGTCGGGATCTCGGGGTCGTGCTCGTCGGTGATCTCGCCGACCAGCTCCTCCGCGAGGTCCTCGAGCGTCACGACGCCGGCGAAGCCGCCGTACTCGTCCACCACGCAGGCGAGCTTGTTCTGGCTGTCCCCGAGCAGGCGCAGCGCCTCCGGCAGGGGCATGGACGTCGGGACCATGATGGCGGGCTTCATGATCGACTCGACCGGGAGGTCGCTCTGCGGCGCCTGGTCCAGCACGTCCTGCAGGTGGACGGTGCCGAGCACCTGGTCGTCCTCGTCGACCACGGGGTAGCGCGAGTGGCCCGTGGTCATCGCCTCGCGCACCTCGCGGACCGTGTCGCCGAGCCGGGCGACGCCGACGCGGCTGCGCGGGATCATCGCGTGCTCGACGTCCTGGTCGGGGAAGTCGAGGATGCGGTCCAGCAGCACCGAGAGCTCCTCGGGCAGGTCACCGCTCTCGCGCGAGTCCGCCACGATGTGCTCGAGGTCGCGGACCGTCGCCGAGTGCTCGACGTCGTGCACGGGCTCGATCCGCAGGGCGCGCAGCAGCACGTTGGAGGCCTGGTCGAAGATCCGGATCAGCCAGCCGAACAGCCGCAGGTACCAGGTGGTCGACGACGCCAGCCGCACCGCGACCGGCTCCGGGCGGGCGATCGCGAGGTTCTTGGGGAAGAGCTCGCCGAACACCATCTGGACGAACGTCGAGAACAGCAGAGCGAGCACCGTGCCCACCGCGATGCCGACCCCGTCGGGCACGCCGACACCGCCGAGCGCCTCGCCGAGCGAGTTGCCGATGAGCGGCTCGGCGACGTACCCGACCAGCAGGCCGGTCACCGTGATGCCCAGCTGCGCGCCCGAGAGCATGAAGCTCGTGCGTCGCGTGACGCCCAGGGCGCGCGTCGCGGCGGCGTCCCCTGCGGCGCTGCGGGCGTTCAGCCGCGACCGGTCGACCGCCATGTAGGCGAACTCCTGGGCGACGAAGTAGCCGGTCACGGCGGTGATCGCGAGCACGACCAGCACCCCGGCGAGAAGAGACAGCACCCAGGTCATCGGTTCCCCCCCTTCACGTGCGCCTCGGCGGCGGGTTCAGGGGGGTTCGTACTGTCGGAGTCCATTTCGTCCTGTCGTTCGTGAGCGGTCAGCGGCACAACGATCGCATGTCCCGCCCGGTTCCCGCGGACGCCGCCCGCCGGAGGCCTCGTCGCCCCGGGCGATCCGGCGCTCGGAGCGCTCGCCGCGCCCTCGCGCCGGACGTAGCGTCGACTCGGGCACGACGCCCGGCTCCGTCGGGCGCGAGAAGGGGGCAGATCGTGCGTGGAGTGGTGATGTACGCCCCGGGCGACGTCCGGGTGGAGGAGCGGGCCGAGCCCACGATCGTGGAGCCGACGGACGCGATCCTGCGGACCGCGGCGACCTGCGTCTGCGGGTCGGACCTGTGGCCGTGGCGCGGCATCGAGGACGTCACCGGCCCGAGCCCGATGGGGCACGAGTACGTCGGCGTCGTCGAGGAGGTCGGCAGCGCGGTCCGCGGTCTGGTGCCCGGCCAGTTCGTCGTCGGCTCGTTCTTCGCCTCCGACGGCACCTGCGAGATCTGCCGCGCCGGCTACCAGAGCCGCTGCGTGAACGCCGTGCCCATGGGCGCCATCGGGACGCAGGCCGAGCGCGTCCGCGTGCCGCTGGCCGACGGGACCCTCGTCGCGACGCCGGACGTGCCGCCGCAGGACCTGGTGCCGTCGCTCCTGGCGGCCTCGGACGTCCTGGGCACGGGCTGGTTCGCGGCCGTGGCAGCGCAGGCGGGCCCCGGCCGCACGATCGCGGTGGTGGGCGACGGCGCCGTCGGCCTGTGCGGGGTGCTCGCCGCCCGGCAGCTCGGCGCCGAGCGGATCATCGTCATGAGCCGGCACGCCGACCGGCAGGCGCTCGCCCGCGAGCTCGGCGCCACCGACGTCGTCGCGGAGCGCGGCGACGAGGGCGTGGCGCACGTCAAGGACCTCACCGACGGGCTCGGCGCGCACGGCGTCGTCGAGGCGGTGGGCACGCAGGAGTCGATGATGCAGGCGATCCGCTCGACCCGTCCGGGCGGCTACGTCGGCTACGTCGGGGTCTCCCACGGCGTGAGCCTGCCGGGCGGCGAGCTCTTCTTCTCGGGGGTGCACCTGCACGGCGGGCCGGCGCCCGTGCGCCGCTTCCTGCCCGACCTGATCGACCGGATCTGGCAGCGGGAGATCGACCCCGGGCGGGTCTTCGACCTCACCGTCCCGCTGGCCGATGCCGCCGAGGCCTACCGGGCGATGGACGAGCGTCGCGCGATCAAGGCGCTCCTGACCGTCTGAGCCCGCGCTACGGCGCCGCGCTGACCGGCGCGGGCGCGTCGGTCTGCGCCTGGGCCATGGTGCGCCGGCCGGACGGGAGGCCGACGGCCGCGGCGACGACGAGCAGGAGCGCGACGCCCGCCCCGACGAGCAGCGACTCGATCCGGTAGCGGTCGGCCAGCGGCCCGAGGACGGCCATGCCGATCGGCATCGCGACCGCCATGACGATCCCGACGAACCCGAAGACCCGGCCCTGCCGATCGGGCGCGACGCGCTCCTGGAGCGCCGTCATCGAGGGCGTGGAGAAGAACGGCACGCCGAGGCCGATGAGGAACATGAAGGCGAAGAACACCCAGAGGTTCGTGGACAGCCCGAGTCCGACGGTGAACAGGCCGAAGAGCGCGGCGGTCCCGACGACCATCGCGATCCGGTTCTTCAGCCCGCCCCACGCCGCGATCACGATCCCGCCGAGGACCATGCCCACGCTGAAGGCCAGCTCGTTGACCGTGAGCTTCCAGACCTCCTCGCCGAAGGTCCGCACGATCATCAGCGGCGTGAGGAACGAGGGCGCCACGATGAGCAGGAAGACGATGCCCCACAGCGCGAGCACCCAGCGCACGAACCGGTCGCCCGCGACGTAGCGCACGCCGCCGACCAGGTCCGCGAGGTAGCCCCGCACGCCGGCGGTCTGGTCCGTCCGCACGAGCCGCGCCACCGGGACGAGGGCCAGCAGCCCGATGCCGATCAGCGCCGTGACGACGTCGACGAAGAAGATCGCCTCGATCGACGCCGACGCGTACAGGGCGGCCGCGACCGCCGGCGCGACGAGCATCAGCGCCGACTGGATCGTCGTGTTGATCCCGTTGACGCGCATGAGCTTGTCCGTGGGCACGATCTGCGGGAGGAGGGCGGAGACCGCCGGCGTCTGGATCCCCGCGCCCGCCGAGCGGATCGCCGCCACCAGGTACAGGAGCCACAGGTCGCGGTAGCCGGAGAGCATCACCAGCGCGAGCACGAGCGTGCTGGCCGCGATCGTCGCGTCGGCGCCGATGATCAGGAGCTTGCGGTCGAGCCGGTCCGCCCAGACGCCGCCGAAGATCGACACCACCGCCTGCGGCAGGAAGCCGACGACGGCGTAGACGGCCATCACCGTGCCGGACCGCGTCTCCAGCGTCAGGTGCCAGAGGATCGCGTACTGCACGAGCATGGAGCCCAGCAGGGACGACGTCTGCCCGGTGAGGAAGATCGCGAGCCGGCGACGCCAGTGCGGCAGGTCGGCCTCGGTGAGCGGCGTCTGGACGAGGGCGGCGTCGGCGTCGGGAGCCTTCGACGCCTCGGGCGCCGGGCTCGGCGGGTCGGACGTCGCGGACATGACGGCACCTCTCGGGACGCGGGCGTGTGGTGGGTGGACCGGTGGCGCGCCGAGAACCGTCCGGCCCGCCGGCCCGCCAGCCTGGCCCGCCCCACGCCGGTGGCGCCACCCGTTTCGGTGGTTCCTCGCGGCGTGGGCCGCGCCGCACGCGGCGTCAGCCCCGGTGGGCGCCCCAGCCGTGCCAGCGGTCGACCGTCAGCCAGCAGCTCCACCGCTCGCCGCTCGGGTCCTGGTAGGCGCTGCCCGTGTAGTGACGCGAGATGCGGTCGATGTCGGTCCGGTCCGGGTCCGGCCGGAGGTCCGCGACGGTGCCCAGCAACGTGACGTGGGTGTACCAGTCGGCGCCGTCGAGCACGGTGAGGGAGACCCGGGGGTCGCGGCGCAGGTGCCCGAGACGAACGCGCGAGGCGTCGAGGTTCAGCAGGGCGCGACCGTCCTCCCAGAGGTACCACGTGGCCGCGGTGACCGGGGAGCCGTCACGGCGCAGGGTGGCCATCACCGCCGGGTTGGGCTTCTCCAGCATCGCGACGGCGTCGGCGGGCAGTGGCGGCGTGGGCACGGTGACCTCCTCGGATCGGCGGCCACCAGTATGCGCACGGGCGCACCGGGACCGCCCGGCGCGCAGGGGCGACAGGCCCTACTCTTCCGGGACACCACGGGCGCGCGCCCGTGACGGACCCTGGCAGGAGGGGCGTCGTGGCGGTACTGACCAACGACCGGCTCGAGGTCGGCTCCGACCGACGCGCACTGGACGCCGTCGTGCGGACGGTCACCGCCTCGTTGCTCGTCTCGGGCGGGGGGCTCGCCGCCGTCCTCGGCCTTCTCGCTGCGCTCGCCCTCACGTCGGCGGAGCCGGGCAGGTCGCTCGGCGTCGGCGCCGTGTTCGGGCTCGCGTGCTTCGGCCTCGGCGCACTCGCGTTCGCCGCGACCGGAGGAGTGCGCGCCCGGCGCGACGTGGGCACGGTCCTCGTGGCCGACGCCGCCGGCCTCTGGATGGCCGTGCCGGGCAGCGACGCCGGCCACGTGTACCTCCCCTGGTCGGCGGTCGCGCCGCTGCGCGAGACGGTGAAGGGGACGCACTCCGTCTTCGCGGTCTCGGTGCTCCCGCACGTCCGTCCCGACCACCCGGGAGCCGTCGGCCTCGACGACCCCCGCATCTGGAAGCAGCTGCGGCGCACCGGCCTCCGGGTCGGGACGAAGGGGCTCGACGTGCCGCGGGGCACGCTGCGGCGCGGGCTGCACCACTTCTTCGCGGGCGCCGGCATCCCGGTCTAGGGGCGAGCGGCCCTCGCGTGCGGCACCGGACCGTCCTGCCGGGGCTCAGTCCGCAGCCGGCGCCGCCGGCACGACCGGCAGCACGAGGCGTGACGGGTGGGCGGCGTCGTGGTGCACCTCCTGGTGCGCGACGCGGAGCTCCGACGGCGGCGCGACCGCGGCGCCCGTGCCGGGGTTCACGTCGAAGCGCGGGAAGCTCGAGCTCGCGACGTCGACGCGCAGGCGGTGCCCCGCGGTGAAGGCCTGCGCGGTCGCACCGAGCTCGACGCTCACCTCGCGGACCTCCCCCGGCGGCACCAGTCCGCCGAGCACGTCCCGCACCCGCGCCACGCCCTCCAGCACGCCGAGGGCGGTCCCGTCGGGGTGGACGTCCACCAGGGAGACGACCCAGTCGGTGTCCGCCGCGTCCGTCGCCGCGACGAGGTGCACCACCACGTCCCCGATGACGGTGACGTCCTCGGTGAGCGGCTCGGACGTGAAGGTCAGCACGTCGGGCCGCTCGGCCAGCCGGCGCCGGTCCCACGGTCCGGCGCCGCGGGCGGCATCGCCCTGCTCGAACAGGTTCCGGCCGCCGACCGTCGGCACCGGATCGTGCGGGTCGTGGCGGAACGTCGACGGGGCCTTCTGCCCCTCGACCGCGTCGGGCACCAGCCCGCCGTCGGGCGCGAGGTGCCACGTGACCGGCTCGGCCTCGCGGGGCGGCCAGGCGTCGAGGTCGCGCCACACGTCGGCGCCCATGACGAAGACGCGCACCCGCGGCGCGTCGTGCACCGTGACGCCGTCGTGCGCGGCGGTCGCGTGGGCGACGAGGAAGTCCACGGCCTCCGCGCCGAGCCGCTCCGCGCCGCGGGCGGCGGCGGGGCCGTGGTCCACCTCGCCGATCGCGCGCCACGGTGCCCCGTGCGCCCACGGCCCGACGACGAGCCGCGACGCCGGGTGCGTGGACGTGCCGAACTGGCGCAGGGTCAGGTCGCAGAAGATGTCGTGCCAGCCGGCGACGAACAGGGTCGGCACCGGCGGCCGGGGCGGCAGGGCGCGCTCGCGCCACCACGGGTCGCTCGCCGGGTGCGTCACCCAGTCCCGCCACGCCGGGAACCGGCGCGCGAGCGGCGCGAGGTCCGCGAGCGGGGCGCGGCGCGCGGCGCCGGCGAGGTCGTCGACGAGCGTCTCCCACTGCGCCGCCTCGGCGGCGACGTCCTCGCCCCGCGCGGCGGCGCGTGCCAGCGCGCCGCGCGTCATCGCCGCCGCCCAGTTCAGCGACGAGCCGAGCAGGAGCGCGCCGCCGCGGTAGGCGACGTCGACCGGGTCGCCCGGGCACACCGCGAGGTGCATCGCGCGCAGCGCCGGGTGCCCGGCCGACGCGAGGTACAGGAGCGTCTGCGCCAGGTAGGACCGCCCCCAGCCGACGACGGCGCCCGTCGCCCACGGCCGAGTGGCGCACCACTCGAGCACCTCGCGGGCGTCCTCGAGGTGGCCCGCCCACGGCACGAACGTCCCCTCGGAGGCGCCCGTGCCGCGCAGCGCCACCACGACGACGGCGAGCCCGCGGTCGACGAGCCCCTGCTCCCCCATCTCCTGGCGCGCGGCGTCGACGGGGTACGGCGTCAGGGCGAGCACGACCGGCACCGGGGCGTCGCCGGCCGGCCTGTGGACCGTGGCGCGTAGGACCGTCCCGTCCGCGAGGGGGAGCGGCACCAGCTGCTCGACGAGGCTCGTCGGGCCGGACGACTCGGGGGCAACGCTGCGCACCGGGGCTCCTGTCTGCACGGGTCGGGCGCCCACCGTAGCGACGGGCGGGCCGGGTGGCACGACTCCCCTGGCGCGCCCCACTGGACGCCCGCCCCGCGTGCTACCGGGCGAGCGCCTGCGCCCGCAGGCCCGCCAGCACGACGGCGACGAGCCGGTCCGCCGCGTCCGGCGCGGCGCGGCGCACGGCCTCGGGCTGCGGCCGGGTGACGACCGCGAGCGTGACCACGAGCTCGAGGGCGCCGAGGTCCTCGGGCACCAGTCCGGCGGAGCGCGCGTCGCCCAGCAGGGCCTCCACCGCGGCCAGCGTGTCGTCCTGCGCGGCGAGGATCCGCCCGTCGAGCTCCCCGGCGAGGTCCTGCGCCATGGCGGAGGTCAGCGCGCCGAGATCGAGCGCGACGACGTTCCGCACGAACCCCTCCCACGTCCTGGCCGGGGCGTCGGCGAACTCCGCGCGCGCCGCGGTCGTCGCGTCACGCAGGTCGCGGAGGATCGCCAGCGCGACCTCCTCGACCAGCGCCGCGCGCGACTCGAAGTTCCGGTAGAGCGTCGCGATGCCCACGCCGGCCGCCTCGGCGACGACGTCGAGCGCGACGTCGGTCCCGACCTCCGCGAACAGCCGGCGCGCCTCGCGGAGCAGCGCCTCGCGGCGTCGCACGGCGTCGACCCGCATCGCTGACCTCCCGTGGCGTCGTGTGAGGCGTCTCACCGTAACCGGAGACTGAGTCTCCGGTAAAGTGGAGAGATATCCTCCGCAACGTTGGGACCTGCATGACCATCGCCGCCCCGGCCGCCGCATCCGCGGACGCCACCACGCCCGACACCCCGCCCGCCGACCCGGGCGCCCGGCCGGGGCGACACCCCGCGCACTCGTTGCTCACGCTGACCGGCGGGCTCGCCGCGGTGCTCGTCGCCCTTCTCGCCCTGTTCATCCTCCCCTCGCTCAAGAGCGGGCCGCGCGACCTGCCCCTGGGCCTGGTCGGCACGGCAGACGCGGTCACCGCCGCGCAGGCCGGCCTCGACCAGCTCGCGCCCGGCGACTACACCACCCGCAGCCTGGCGTCCGAGGACGACCTCGTCGACGCGGTCCGCGACCGCGACGTCGTCGGGGGCCTCGTGGTGACCCCCGACGGCGTGCGCGCCGTCGTCGCGAGCGCCGGCTCGACCGCGATCTCGGGCACGCTGTCCGCCACGGCCGGCGGGGTCGCGGCGTCCCTCGGCCTGCCCGTCGAGGTCACGGACGTGGTGCCGCTGCCCGCAGACGACCCGACGGGCATCGGTGTCGGCGGGCTCGCCTTCCCCCTCGTCTTCGGCGGCATCGTCCCGGTCGTCGCCTTCGGCACGGCGTTCGCCGGGCGCCACCGGTGGCGCCTGACCGGCATCCTCGGCTTCTCCGCCGTCGGCGGCACGGTCGTCGCGGCCGTGCTGCAGCTGTGGTTCGGCAGCGTGACCTCGGTCTTCGTACCCGTCGCCGGCGCCATGGCGCTCGGCATCGCCGCCCTCGCACTCCCCCTCGCCGGGCTCCAGCAGCTCCTGGGCACCAAGGGCTTCACGGCGGGTGCCATGGTCATGATGTTCCTCGGAAACCCGCTCGCGGGCATCGCCACCACGGGGGCCTGGCTCCCGGCCGGGCTCGGCGCCTTCGGCCAGCTGCTCCCGCCCGGCGCGACGGGCGCCCTGGTCCGCTCGGTGGCCTACTTCGACGGCGCCGGCGCGCTCGCGCCCCTCGCCACGCTCACCGCGTGGGCCCTCGTCGGCGCCGGGCTCAACGCACTGGCAGTGCGCCGGACACGCCGCGGCGCGACCGAGGCCTGACCCGGCGCGCCGTCGGCCGACGGCGGGAGCCGCCGCGATCCCGGGGGGAACGACGAAGGGCCCCACGTCCGCGTGATCATGCGGGTGGGATCCTTCGGCTGGCGGGAGCGGTGGGCTTGAATGGCACACCTTGTACGGAGTCGGTTCCGCCGGACGATCCTGGTGCTGGCTTGGTCAGACACCGGTCCACGCCGTGTAATGCGTTGCACGATTTCGGCCGCGGTCGGCAGCCAAAGGGGAGAGCAATCGGCGATCTCTCAACGGCTGGGGCATATCGAGGCGTCGTGCCGATAGCGGAGCACAAGGGGCTGTCGGAGGCCCGGGTCAAGGGTGGCGCCAGCCATCACGCAGTGATGCCGTAGGCGCCCTTGATGCGGCTGGAGAGGGCCGGATGCTCGGCGGTCGGTGCAGGGCCGGCGGGCAAGACGGTGCAACTGGGCAGTGGAAGCAGTCGTGGTCGAGGCGGTTCCGGGAACAGTCCGGGGCCGCCCTCGTCATGTCGGTGGTCGGCCGGAGGGGTGGGGTGCGCGCAGCGAGCTTGCGAGCGGAGCGCGGGGCCCGCCCTGGAGACCGACCCGCGCGGCGGAGCCGCGCGCTTGAGTCAGCAAGGAAAGTTCTCACCGAGTGGTGAGACCTCCAGAGGCACCGATCAGGCTGTGGACGCTGCGACGTGTCACCCAGTTGCGCGACTTCGTTTGCGTCCTTGTGGGCACATGCCGCACTAGAGTCCGGCACATGCGGTACATCGACACAGGGTCGCGAGACCCCCGCGAAGCTGTCGGGAATTGGCTAGAAGCCATCACGGCTTCAGGAGACATCTCCGAGCTACGGGTCCAATCCGGCTATGTGGGGCCCCAGCCGTTGGGATACCTGGAGCAGGTCCTTGGTGCACTCTCCACGCTCGACGGCAAGACGTCGATCCTGGTGGGCTCGAACGGCGGGGAAACTGATCACGAGACTGTCGAGGACTTGCTTCTGTTGGCGGGTCCACCTCGTCCGCACCTGCAGCTCGGTGTCGTGGCCTTCTCTGACGGGTTGTTCCACCCGAAGGTGTACCACTTCGTCCGCACCGACGGCTCGATGGCCGCATACGTAGGTTCCGCAAACCTGACGTACTCGGGAATCAGCGGTAAGAATGTAGAAGCAGGCGTCATCCTGGATACGGCGGAGGGTGACGATCCGATCGCGCTATCCAGCGTCCTCGACGCAATCGACGGATGGTTTCGCGAGCCGCGGCCGGGCTTCTTTTCTATTCGCACCACTGCCGACCTGCCACAGCTCGTTGCTGATGGAGTGCTCGGAGCGCCTCGACCTGCCAGGAAAACACCCAGGATCACAGTTGGCGGAACTGCAAGCCGGTTGAGCTCAGCCCTGGTCGCGCTGGTGCGGCTCCCCGCGATCTCAAAGGTGTTGGCTGTCCCCCTTGCGCCACCCGCGCCTGGCGTTCCAGCCATCGGGGTTGGGGTCGCTCCTGTTCCTCCGCCTTTCGTGGAGTGGTGGAGCAAGACCCTTCCGGCATCCGACGCGCAGCGGAAGCAGAGCGGGAACCAGAGCGGCGTTATCGCCCTGACGCAGGCGGATCGACGGGGGGAGATCGATCAGACTAGTTTCTTCCGGAACGACCTGTTCGGCGGACTGCTGTGGCAGCAGACACCAACGCGGACCGGGCACATGATGGATGCCGCTCAAGTGCGCATGCATACGACGGTTTTGGGCGCCTATCTCGGCGTTCTGCCGTTCGAAGTGACCCACGACCATTTCCGAGAGCAGCAGAGAAGCAATTACACGGCAAAACTTGCACTTGGGCCGATCCGTGACCGCTTCGCGCAGATTGATATGACTGGGACCAGTATCGAAATCGGGCGCGACGCGGCGGGTGCGTATTGGCTACAGATTCGCTAGATTTCCGCCCCTTGCCGGCACCCGACCGCCCCCGCTTGGACTCTTGAAGCTAGCGCTTGCTGCGACTCATCCGCCTATTGCGCATGCGATCCCAAACCTTGCGCATGGCGAGGATGTCGTCTATTGAGAGCCCGACCTGCTCGACCAGCACGGCCTGGTCGACGAGATCGAGCGCTTCGTCGTATCGTCCCTCGCGCGTCAGATCGTCGACCTTGGCGCTCAGGCCCTCCGGAACGAGGCTCGGGTCCGGAATGGGCAATTCGCCGCACTCGGACGGCTCCATCTCGAGGATGCCGCCGCCGTAACTGCGCCCGATCACTTCGGACATCGCCAGCGTGACTGAATTGAACGCTCCTGCCGAGAGTTTATGAATGTCGACCCCGGGCTTTGTGAACACGCGATGGACCGTGTCGGTGCTAGTGGCTCGCGCGTCGTTCGCGGCGATCCGCAGATGAGATGAAACCTGCCGGAGCATAAACCCTTGAGGTACAGAGATCGACGGGACAACCCACCACTCATTGCGAATCCGGCACTTGTACCCCGTGTCAACTCCGTGCTCCTCGCCTTCGGCGATATAGCGGGCAAGCGCCGGCGCTTTGGTCAAGTCCATGTTTGGCTGTGCCGCGAGCAGGTGCGTTCGAGCGCCGTTGATCGACTGCACAGCGAGGTCTTCAGTGCGGTATGTCAGACCCCGCATCTGCACGCTGCGAGCGAGTAACGGAATCGTCCATTCGGTGAGGCCGCGCCGCCTTGCCTCATCCGCGGTCAAGCAGAAGAAGGAGTTCCGTCCGGTAACAACTCCAACGTTCGCGGCGGCATACGCACTCAGGGGCGCCATCCGGTGATCGGCACGTAGCCGGCGTACCAGTTCAATGGCTTCCGGACCCAGGTAATACTTGGTCCACTTCTCGGTTTCATGCAGATGCGCACGTGCCGCAGCCGTGCCTAGGGACACATCGGAGAGCGCTTGGGCATTTGAAACCTCGACCGTGTTTATGCGGGCCGGTCCAGGGCCCCGCGTTGCGAGCAGGAGTACGACCTCCTGGAGGATTCCCGGAAAGACGAGCTTCTCAAACGACACAAGGGTGATCTCTGAGCACTCGTCGACCAGGTAGGCACGCAACTGGGCGGCGTAGCCAACCTGAAGGATTTCCGCAGGCAGAACGAGCCCCACGCGCCCGCCCTCCCGGGCGGCCATGATGGAGGCAACAACAAACGGAACCCAGGCGTTGGTGAGCTTGGAGGGGCGCATCCCTTGGCTGCGCATGAGTTCTAGCGCAGGCTCTCGGTACTCGTGCTGCCAGGAACCGAAGCGGATGTAGGGAGGATTACCGGCGACGCCGTCAAAAGTGCCCCATCGTTCCGGTGTGAACCACCGGAAGAAGTCCGAGACAACGACACTAACGCCAGTGGCCGCGCTCGCTCTCGCGGCCTCCTCGCTGAACAATTCGATGGCCTGGGGGCTAGTTCCGGCGCGAACCAGGTGCCGCAGGATGGCGCCGTCGCCGCAAGCGGGCTCGAGAACCTTGGTCCCAGCGGCCAGGACCCAGTCGGCGACGAACCGCGCAATCAGGTCTGGCGTGTAGTAGCCGCCCCTGAGCTTGTCCCCTTCAGGCTCCGCCTTCGCCGCGAATCTCTGCATACCTTCATCCTCTCCTGCACTACCGACACGGCGACAACGGCTGCCGCACTGGGGACGACTCACGCTCCAGCCGTGTTCGGGTCCTCGGCTTGGGTGATGGAGCTTCAAGCCGCCGCGGTGTCGTGGACTCAAGTGTGCAGCCCGCACGCGGATGCACTGGACCACCCTGCCGACGGGATGGGCTCGAATCGGCGTTCCATGTTGGCGCGCCCGGTTGCTCGCGGGGTAACCACGGGCTGCAGTGACGGCCGGAACGGAACGCGAACGTCAAGAGTGCGCCGGTGGCGACGGGCGACACGCTCGTCATCGGGCCAGGCGCCGTGCGTCCGCGCAAGCTGCCTGCCGCGCTCTCCCCCGCGAGTTCCCGAAGCGCCCGCCCCGGCTCGCCGGGGCCAGCAGGTGAGCAAGGAGGGAACGGTGATCGGTGCCGGAGCTGAGCCTGGCCCGGTCCCATCCCATTACCGCGAGACGTTCGCGCCTGCGTCCGGAACCGACGGCGCGGCCTCGATGGCGCCTCCGGTGCGGCGGTCGCGGTTGTGCGAGGTCGGGAGAAGGTGGTCACCGAGCTGCTGCGCCACCCTGCGACCCCGCGAACCATCGGGACGTCGATCTGGCTGCACCTGTCGACAAGTACCTGCCCCGAGGTGAGGTCATCGGGCGCTCGACCGCCCTACCAGCGGGCATCGTCGAGGCTGCCACCAGGTACAACACCGAAGGAAGTCCCGTCTTCGAGATCTGGCGGCCGGCGACGGCGGTCCCAGCGAATGTAGATGACGCCGAGGAGTTCCGCCGATCTGGGAAGCCATCGCACCAATCGTCCGCTGGCCGCTGTACTCGCCGAGGCGGTTCGTCGCGGTCGTCGCCGCCGCGCTGGTCGGTGTGTCGTCATCGGAGAGATCAACGACGAACCGAACGGCCCTGTGTCGACGCAAGGCTCTGCCTCAGTCGTGACGTCTACGAGCGTTGCGCCTCCCCCCGCCGTCCGCCTCCCCGCCCGGCATGGTCCTGAACGACGCCAACGCGACAGACGAGCTCAGCGTCGACCCGGCAGAGCACCACCGATCCGCAGCCGCAGCAGACGCCGCCTCGGCGTTCGTGGCTGCGTGGGCCCGGCCCGACCTCGACACCGAGGCGTGGTCCGCCGGCGTGCGCCCGCTCGCGACGAGCGAGCTCTGGACCACGGCGCTGAGCCTGACCGACCCGTCCCGCACACCCGAGGTCACCGTCCGGGGCGAGCCGCGACAGGTCGCGATGAACGCCGAGGACGGCGTGTTCGACGTCCCGACAACGGGCGCCTGGGTACGTGTGCACGTCGTGCCCGGTGCCGACGACGACGGCTGGCTCGTCTCCCGCGTCGAGGCCGTGGACTGATGCGGAGGGAGATCGTTGGAAGCCCTCGCCGCATGGCTCGCCCTATGGCCAAGACCCGATCAGTCGGTTGGCTCGCGCGCCACTGGCCCAAGCTCGTCGCGGCTTCCTCATGGTCGGCGGTGCGGCGGCGTTCCTGGCGGTCACTCCGTGAGCCTCGTCTCCAGTGCAGGCCAGGGCGCTTCCGCAGCGAACGCCTGCACCCAGCTGGGTTACACGGTCGACCAGGCCGCGTACCAGCCGCCTCCAATCGATCAGACACCGTCGATCCCGGGCGGTGGTCTGGTCCCCGGTTTCGGCCCCGAGGAAGCGGACAAGATCGCCAACGCCCAGGCCATCATCGCCGCCGGCGGGGTAGCAGGAGTCGGGCGACGCGGCCCCATCGTCGCGATCGCTACCGCACTCCAGGAGTCGCGGCTTCGGAACCTCGACTATGGCGACCGGGACTCTCTCGGGCTGTTCCAGCAGCGTCCGTCGCAGGGCTGGGGGACGGCTGAGCAAGTGCGTGATCCCCGGTTCGCGGCGCTGGCCTTCTTCGGCGGCGCGACGTCCCCGCACTTCAACCCGGCAAGCGGCAGAGCGTCTCCGGGTGGCCTGCTCGAGGTCGGCGGCTGGATGGACCTGCCGATCACAGTCGCGGCGCAGAGCGTGCAGAGATCGGCCTTCCCCGGGGCCTACGCCAAGCACGAGGCCCGGGCGACTGTGATCGTGGACGCCCTCAGCGGTGGCGCTTCTGCGACGGCTACGCCCGCTGCTTCAGGTGCCGTCGAGCAGTCGGCCGTCGTGACGGCAGCCGACTACGGGACGACCGGCGTGGACATCGACGCGTTCTGCTCGTCGACGTTCCAGCTCGCTTCGTCCGCGGGTTCCGGCTTAGCCCTCCGCAGGACAGCTCATCGCAGCGGGCGAGTGGACGGCGCCCCTGCGGTCCAGGGTCACCTCGCCGTTCGGCAACAGGTTCCCCCGGTCACCGACTTCCATGCTGCCGTCGGCACCCCGATCGCCGCTCCGACCGTGGGTGTTGTTGGCGCGGTCTGGTGGAGCTCAGGAGGCGGCCTGACGGTCATCCTCACGCACGCCAGCAGCGTGGCGACTCAGCATCTGCATCTCTCGGATGCCTTGGTGAAGCCCGGCGACGAGTTCCAGGGAGGGCACGTCATCGCTCGGTCAGGCGGCAGCGGAGTCGGCACCGCGCCGCACTACTACTACGAGGTGCACGTCACCGGAGCGCCCGTGCCGCACGATCACACCGCCGACGTTCACGGCGATCCGGACCGCGCTGGCTCTCGACCTGGATGGCGGCCCGGACGACTTGGTCTTCCCGTCCACGAAGGGCTCACCGCGATCGCCGGGCCGGGGACGCTCAGTTCCACCTCGCACAGAACGACATCGGCGTGAAGGTCACGCTGCACGACTTCCGCCGGACCGTGCCCACCCAGGTGGCGAGAGGGAGCACTCTCGCGAACGCCACGGCACTTCTCGGGCACTCTGACGAGAGCACGACGGCACGCCACTCTGTGCAGCGGATCCATGTCGCTCCGGACATGCGGGTCATCATCGACCAGCTCTTCGCCCAGGCGTCGGATGAGGCTCCGGAGCAACATAAACGGAGGATCGGGAACGCCGAAGGGCCCCACGCCGCACGGCGGTGCGGGTGGGGCCCTTCGGCTGGCGGTAGCGGTGGGATTTGAACCCACGGTGGACTTTCACCCACACACGCTTTCGAGGCGTGCTCCTTAGGCCGCTCGGACACGCTACCTCGCCGGCGAGGATACCCGGTCGGCGGGCACCGCAACGAATCGCCCCCCGCGGCCGGCCGTCACGGGCCGCCGCCGGTGCACCGCGCGGCGGAACGTACCGTGGTGGTGTGCAGCAGATCGACCCCGTCCACCCCGGCACGGACACGCCCCCGACCACCGACGTCGAGCGGGTCGTCGACCTCCTCGCGGGACACCGGCTCGCGGTCCTCACCGGCGCCGGCATCTCCACCGACTCCGGCATCCCCGACTACCGGGGCCCCGACTCCCCGCCGCGCCGGCCGATGACCTACCAGCAGTTCGTCTCCGACCCGGCGTTCCGCCGCACCTACTGGGCCCGCAACCACGTCGGCTGGCGGCACGTGCACCGCACCGAGCCCAACGCGGGCCACCGGGCGCTCGCCCGGCTCGAGGAGCGGGGCGTCGTCGTCGGTGTCATCACGCAGAACGTCGACCGCCTGCACCAGGAGGCGGGCAGCCGCGACGTCATCGACCTCCACGGCACGTACGCCGAGGTCCTGTGCCTGCGGTGCGGCGCCGGCTACTCGCGCGACCACGTCGCGCGACTGCTCGAGGAGCTCAACCCGGGCTTCGCCGACCAGGTGGGCGACGTCGCGGACGTGGAGATCGCCCCCGACGCGGACGCGGTCATCGAGTCGACGGAGGGGTTCGTCGTCGCCGACTGCGAGCGCTGCGGCGGCATGCTCAAGCCGGACATCGTCTACTTCGGCGAGAACGTGCCGAAGGCGCGGGTGGCGCGCGCGTTCGCGATGGTCGACGCCGCGGGCGCCCTGCTGGTGGCGGGCTCCTCGCTCACAGTGATGTCCGGGCTGCGGTTCGTGCGCCACGCACGCCGCGTGCGCGACATCCCCGTGGTCATCGTCAACCGCGGCGCCACGCGCGGCGACGACCTGGCCGACCTCCGCCTCCACGCGGGCACGTCCGAGACCCTCACCGCTCTCGCGGAGCGCCTCCCCGACGTGTGAGGCGGCTCAGCGGCGCTCGGTGAAGAAGTCCCGCAGGAGCGCGGCGCACTCGGCCTCGAGCACGCCGCCGACGACCTCGACCCGGTGGTTGAGCCGCCGGTCGCGCACGAGGTCGTGGACCGACCCGGTGGCGCCGGCCTTGGGGTCCCACGCGCCCAGGACCAGCCGCGGGATGCGCGCGAGGACGATCGCGCCGGCGCACATCGCGCACGGCTCGAGCGTCACGACGAGCGTGCAGTCGTCCAGGCGCCAGCGGCCCAGTGTCGCCGCCGCCTCGCGCAGGGCCAGGACCTCGGCGTGGGCGGTGGGGTCCCCGGTCGCCTCACGGGCGTTGTGACCGCGGCCGGCCACAGCGCCGTCGGGCCCGATGACGACCGCGCCGACCGGGACGTCACCGGTCGCGAGGGCGCGGCGGGCCTCCTCGAGGGCCACCTCCATGCGCATCGCGTCGCTCGTCCGCACGCCGTGGACGTTAGCCGCCGCGGTCCGTGCGCCGCATGTCACGCACGTGACGGATGGGGCCGATGTGACTCCCAGCAGCCCCGTGGGCACCACCAGTCACACGCTCCGCACGGACGGACGGGCCGGCGAGCCGCCGGGCACCTGCGGCGCGCTACCAGCCGGTACGGTTCCACCATGCGCCTGCACGTCGCGGACCACCCGCTCGTCTCCCACAAGCTGACCGTGCTGCGTGACCGCCGCACCGCCTCCCCCACGTTCCGCCTGCTGGTGGACGAGCTCGTCACGCTCCTCGCGTACGAGGCCACGCGGGACGTGCGGACCGAGGAGGTCCGGGTCGAGACGCCGGTCGCGGAGACGACCGGCACGCACCTCGCCGAGCCACGCCCGCTCGTGGTGCCGATCCTGCGCGCGGGCCTCGGGATGCTCGAGGGCATGACGCGCCTGCTCCCCACGGCCGAGGTCGGCTTCCTGGGCCTGCAGCGCGACGAGGAGACCCTCCAGGCGATCACCTACGCGAACCGACTGCCGGAGGACCTGTCGGGCCGGCAGTGCTTCGTGCTCGACCCGATGCTGGCCACGGGCGGCACGCTCATCGCGTCGATCGACTACCTCTTCGAGCGCGGTGCCCGCGACGTCACGTGCATCTGCCTGCTCGCGGCGCCCGAGGGACTGGCCCTGGTCGAGAAGCACGTCGGCGACCGCGCCGACGTGACCATCGTCGTGGCCGCGGTCGACGAGCGCCTCGACGAGAACGCGTACATCGTGCCCGGCCTCGGCGACGCCGGAGATCGCCTCTACGGCCTGGTGTGACGGCCCGGGGTTGACGGGGCGCAGGTCTCGTTCGAAATAACGTTTTCGGCCTCTCACCTGCGACGATGCGCTTCGGTGCCGTATTCATTGCGGATCCTGCGGTCGATCGGGTGACTTCTGTCCATCATGTGAGACGAGTCACATGACCGACTTGGTGCCCTGGGCGACGAGGGTCACACTTGTCGTATGACAGCCGTCGCAGCCCTTATGACCCGGGGATCCGCCACCGCGGACCGCACCGGGTCCGAGGGTCGTGGCGCCGTCATCCGGAACCATGTTCGACGCCCGCGGGTCATGCTGGGGGGCTGCCCGCGATGCGTCACCGTCCGGGGTGCGGGAGCTTCGGCTCCCGCACCCGAGAACGTCCTCGTCGGCTCGGGGGATGCCGGCTGAGGACACGCACTGCCGGGTCGTGTGATCAGGGGGCTCGTCCACGACCCGGCAGTGCACTTCGTAGGCGAACGCCGTCGGCCCAGGCCGGCGGCGTTCGTCATGTCCGGGGCGATCGCTCCGGACCCTCGGGGCGACGGCACATCTAGGCGCCTCCCGTGGCTCGCGCACTACATCTTGTGGTCCGCGGCCGCCGAGGCGCTAGGGTGAGCCCTGCCGACGGTTCACCTGGCGACAGGTGAGGCAAGAGGGAACCCGGTGTGACTCCGGGACTGCCCCGCAGCGGTGAGTGGGAACGACCGCCGTCATCAAGCACTGGGCCCGGAACGTCAGGCCTGGGAAGCGACGGCTGGTAGGAGCGAGCACGACGCCCACGAGTCCGAAGACCTGCCGCCGGTGCGCGTACCGCCGGTGCGCGCTGGTTCGGAGCCTCTCGGGCGGGCTCGACCGACTCGCGCTCACGCGCCGTCGTCGTCCCAGGGCACCGGACCACCGGTCCACCTGGAAGCAGCACGATGACCCTCACCGACCCCACCCCCGCCGCGGCCTCGCCGCACGCCCGGACGGGCATCCACGTCACCAAGCGCGACGGCAGCCGCGAGCCGTACGACGCCGACATGATCAACCGCGCGATCGAGCGCGCCACCGTCGGCCTTCCGGACCCGATCGCCAAGGTCACCCAGGTCGCGAGCGAGCTCGCGATCACCCTCTTCGACGGCATCACCACCGAGCAGCTCGACGAGGCGGCGATCTCCGTCGCCGTCCAGAACGTCAAGGACGACCCCGACTTCGACGTCGTCGCAGCGAGGCTTCTCCGCAAGGTGATCTACAAGCGCGTGCTGGGCGCCTACGAGTCGGACGCCGAGCTCGCGCTCCTGCACCAGGCCCGCTTCCCGGGCTACGTGCGCGACGCCGTGGAGGCCGGCCTGCTGGACCCGCGCCTCGTGAGCCGCTTCGACCTCGACGCCCTCGCAGCGGCGCTCGACCACCGGCACGACGAGCTGCTGTGCTACACCGGGACCGTCACCATGCGGAACCGCTACATGATCAACGACCGGCAGGGCCGCCCGCTCGAGGTGCCGCAGTACTTCTGGATGCGCGTCGCCATGGGGCTGAGCCTGAACGAGGCCGACCCGACCACCGCCGCGATCCGCTTCTACGACAGCATCGCGCGCCTGCGCTACCTGCCCGCGGGTTCGACCCTCGTCAACGCCGGCACGGTGTACCCGCAGCTGAGCAACTGCTTCGTCATGCAGATGGACGACGACATCGAGCACATCGCGACGTCCGTACGCAACGTCATGTGGCTGACCAAGGGCACGGGCGGGATCGGCCTCTCGGTCACGAAGCTGCGCTCCGAGGGCTCGCCCATCCGGTCCAACAACACGACCTCGACCGG
This sequence comes from Actinotalea sp. JY-7876, assembly GCF_014042015.1. NCBI lineage: Bacteria > Bacillati > Actinomycetota > Actinomycetes > Micrococcales > Cellulomonadaceae > Actinotalea > Actinotalea sp. JY-7876. The sequence goes on from NZ_CP059493.1 coordinate 3,294,399, forward strand.
GCCGATCCCCTTCATGCACACGATCGACTCCACGCTGCGCGCGGTCTCGCGCGGCGGCAAGAAGTTCGGCGCCCTGTGCTTCTACGTGGAGAACTGGCACCTCGACTTCCCCCAGTTCCTCGACCTGCGGCAGAACTCGGGCGACCCCTACCGCCGCACCCGCACCGCCAACACGGCCGTCTGGATCTCCGACGAGTTCATGAAGCGCGTCGCGGCCGACGACGAGTGGTACCTCTTCGACCCGGCCGACACCCCTGACCTCGTCGAGCTCGTCGGGCGCCAGTTCTCCGAGCGCTACGCGCACTACGTCGCCGAGGCGCGCGCGGGCCGCATGGCGCGCTTCCGCCGGATGAAGGCGCGCGAGCAGTGGACCGCGATGCTCATCAGCCTCCAGGGGACGTCGCACCCGTGGCTCACCTGGAAGGACACGATCAACTCGCGGGCGCTGAACGACAACACGGGCACGATCCACCTGTCGAACCTGTGCACCGAGATCACGCTGCCGCAGGACCGCGACACGATCGCCGTCTGCAACCTCGCGTCGATCAACCTCTCGACCCACCTGACGGGCGGCGAGATCGACTGGGACCGCCTGCGCGAGTCCGCGCGCCTCGCCGTGCGCCAGCTCGACAACCTCGTCGACATCACCCTCTCCTCGGTCGGCGAGTCCGAGAAGGCCAACCGCGAGAACCGCGCCGTCGGCCTGGGGATCATGGGCTTCACGGACGTCACCGAGCGGCTCGGGTACGCCTACGAGTCGGCCGAGTCGTACGACCTGGTCGACCGCGTGACGGAGTTCATCAGCTTCCACGCGATCGACGCGAGCGCCGACCTCGCACGCGAGCGGGGGTCCTACCCGAACTTCGCCGGCTCCGGCTGGTCGCACGGGCACGTGCCGATCGACACGATCGCACGGCTCGAGGAGGACCGCGGGGTGCCCGTCGCCGTCGACCGCACGACCCGCCTCGACTGGGACGCGCTGCGCACCAAGGTCGCGGGCGGCATGCGCAACGCGACGCTCATGGCGATCGCGCCGACCGCGTCGATCGGCCTCGTCGCCGGCACGACGCCCGGCCTCGACCCGCAGTTCTCGCAGATCTTCAGCCGGGCGACGTCGTCGGGCAAGTTCCTCGAGGTCAACCGCAACCTCGTGCGCGACCTGCAGGCGCTCGGGCTGTGGGAGCAGGTGCGTGACGACCTGCTCGCGGCGCAGGGCGACCTCTCGCGGGTGCCGGGCGTGCCCGAGCACCTCGTCGAGGTCTACCGGACGTCGTTCCAGCTCTCGCCGTACGCGTTCATCGAGGTCGCGGCCCGCGCGCAGAAGTGGGTCGACCAGGCCATCAGCCGGAACATCTACCTCGCGTCGCGCGACGTCGGTGAGATGGCCGCGCTCTACCAGGCGGCCTGGGAGCGCGGCGTCAAGACGACGTACTACCTGCACATGAAGCCGCGGCACACGGCGGAGCAGTCGACGGTCCGCGTCAACAAGTCCGAGGCCCGGCCGACGTCGGCCCCCGCGCCCGGGACGGCGTCGGCCGGCGCGAGGCGTGGCTTCGGCTTCGGCAAGGCGGTGCCCGTCGCGCCGCTCCCGGCGCCGGACGACGTCGTCGACGGGACGGCGTGCCCGACCGACCCGATGGAGCGGCTGCAGTGCGACGCGTGCCAGTAGCAGGCCCCGCCCTCATCACCCAGACCTCGGCAAGGAGCACCACCATGACCACCCCGACCCGCACCGGCATCCTCGGCACCGGCATCTCCGAGGGCCTGCTGCTCAAGCCCGTCCGCTACCAGTGGGCGATGGACCTGTACGACCAGGCCGTCGCCAACACGTGGTTCCCCAACGAGATCCAGCTCGGCGAGGACCTCGCCGACTTCGCCCGCATGACGGACGAGGAGAAGCACGCCGTCACCTTCCTCATGTCGTACTTCAACCCGAACGAGCTCCTCGTCAACAAGGCGCTCGCGTTCGGCGTCTACCCCTACATCAACGCGCCCGAGGCGCACCTCTACCTCGCGAAGCAGATGTGGGAGGAGGCCAACCACTGCATGTCGTTCGAGTACGTCCTCGAGACGTTCCCGATCGACCGCGGCCAGGCCTACGACTCGCACGTCAGCGTGCCGTCGATGGCGGCCAAGGAGGAGTTCGAGGTCCACTACATCCGTCGCATGACGGAGCAGACGCTCGACATCACGACGGCGGAGGGCAAGCGCGACTTCGTCCGGAACCTCGTCGCCTACAACATCATCCTCGAGGGGATCTGGTTCTACTCGGGCTTCATGGTCGCGCTGAGCTTCCGGCAGCGGAACCTGCTGCGGAACTTCGGCTCGCTCATCGACTGGATCGTGCGCGACGAGTCGCTGCACCTGAAGTTCGGGATCAACCTGATCCTCACGGTGCTGGAGGAGAACGAGGACCTGCAGACGGCCGAGTTCGCCGACGAGATCCGGCAGATGGTGATCGACGCCGTCGCGATGGAGGAGCAGTACAACCGCGACCTGCTGCCGAACGGGATCCTCGGGCTCAACGCCGACTACGTGAACCAGTACGTCCAGTACCTCGCGGACCGGCGCCTGGAGGAGCTCGGCTTCGAGCCCCACTACCGCGTGAGCAACCCGGCCAAGTGGATGGCCACGGCCAACGACACGCTCCAGCTGGTCAACTTCTTCGAGGCGACCAACACGAGCTACGAGGTCAACGCGAGCGCGTCCACGGCGCGCTGACCGGGTCCACGCCGGGACGACGACGGTCGTCGTCGTCCCGGCGGGGGTCGAGCGGGTCAGAAGGCGGGGATGACCTCGCCGGCGGGCCAGCGGTCCTCGATGAACGCGCGGACCTCGTCCGAGCGGAGCAGCTCGTCCAGGGTCGCGAGCGCCTCGTTGCCCTCGTCCTCGGTCCGGAACGCGAGGAAGTTGGCGTACGGGTTGTCCTCGCCCGACTCGAGGTAGATCGAGTCCTCGGCCGGGTTGAGGTCCGCCTCGAGCGCGTAGTTGCCGTTGATCACGGCGGCGTCGACGTCCTCGATGGAGCGGACCAGCTGCTCGGGCGCCGTCTCGACGAGCTCGAGGTTCTTCGGGTTGTCCTCGATGTCGAAGAGCGTCGGGGCGCCCTGCGTGTCGGCGACCGTGATGACACCCGCGGCCTCGAGGAGGTCGAGGGCCCGCGCCTGGTTGCCCGGGTCGTTCGTGATGCCGATGACGCCGCCGTCGGGCAGGTCGTCGAGGGACTCGAGGCTCGCCGAGTACACGCCGTAGGGCTCGATGTGCACGCCGTCGAAGTGGCCGAACTCGAAGCCCTGCTCCTCGACCTGCGACTCGAAGTACGGCAGGTGCTGGAAGTAGTTCGCGTCGAGGTCGCCCTCGGCGAGCGCCGTGTTCGGCAGCACGTAGTCGTCGAACGTCACGATGTCGAGGTCGAGGCCTGCGTCGGCCGCCAGCTCGGAGTCGACGAACTCGAGGATCTCGCCGTGCGGCACGGGGCTCGCGCCGACCCGGAGCGTCGTGATGCCGTTCTCGTCGGCGGCCGGCGCCTCGCCGTCACCCCCACCGCCGGAGCAGCCCGCCATCACCAGGGCCGTGGCGGACAGGACGGCTGCGGCGCGGACGGTGCGATTCATGGTGTTCCTCCGGTGAGATGGGTCGTGCACGAACGGGTATGGGGCTGGAGCGGTCCGCGCCCGGCGCGGTGCGCGGGTCAGCGGTGGTCGAGGCGGCGCGCGACGGCGTCGCCGACGACCTGGACGGCCTGGACGATGGCGACGATCACCACGACGCAGACGACCATCACGGTGGTGTCGAAGCGCTGGTAGCCGTAGCTGATGGCGAGGAAGCCGAGGCCGCCGCCGCCGATCGCCCCGGCCATCGCCGAGTACGCGACGAGCGCGATGACGGTGGCGGTGAAGCCCGCGACGATGCCGGGCAGCGCCTCACGGAGCAGGACCTGGACCAGCACCCGGCCGCGGCTCGAGCCCATGACCCGCGCCGCCTCGACCTTGCCGGGGTCGACCTCGCGGACCGCGGTCTCGACGAGCCGGGCGAAGAACGGGATGGCGCCGATGCTCAGCGGCACGACGGCCGCCTCCCAGCCCAGGCTCGTCCCCACGACGGCGCGGGTGAGCGGCAGGAGCGCGATGGCCAGGATGATGAACGGCAGCGAGCGCCCGAGGTTCACGAGCAGGCCGAGCGGCCCGCGCACCACGGCGAGCGGCCGCAGGCCGGTGGGCGCGACCGTGCGCAGCAGGAGCCCGAGCGGCAGCCCGACCACCGCCGCGACGAGGGCCGCGACGCCCACCATCTGCAGGGTCTCGAGCGTCGCCTCCGGGAGGGCCTGCGTCAGGACCGGGTTGTCGAGGAGCCCGTCGAGCATCACGCCACCTCCCGGGCGTCGAGGCCGGCGTCGCGCAGCGCGGCGAGCACCGGGGCGACGCGGCCGTGCGGCAGGTCGAGCTGGAGGCGTCCGACGCGCAGGCCGGCGAGCGTCTCGATGGTGCCGGCGACGACGTCGACCTCCTCGCCGAGCGCGGCGACCGCCGCGAGCGCGCGGTGGGTGGGGACGCTGCGGGTCGCGTAGGTGACCTCGACGAGGCGGCGGGCGTCGTCGGGCGGGAGGTCGGGCACCGGGATGAGGGCGTCGGAGAGCGGCGAGCCGGCCTGCGTCACGACGTCGTCGAGCCGGCCGCTCTGCACGACCCGTCCGTGCTCGAGGAGCGTGACGCTGTCGCACACCTCGCGGACCACGCTCATCTCGTGCGTGATGATCACGACGGTGATGCCGAGGGTGTCGCGCAGGCGTCGGACGAAGGACAGGATCTGCCGCGTCGTCGCTCCGTCCAGCGCCGACGTCGGCTCGTCGCACAGCAGGACCGAGGGTTCCGTCGCCAGCGCCCGGGCGATGCCGACCCGCTGCCGCTGGCCGCCCGAGAGCTGCGCCGGGTGGGCGGCGGCCTTGTCGGCGAGCCCGACGAGGTCGAGCAGCTCGGCGACGCGCTCGGACCGGCGGCGGCGCGGGACGCCCGCGACCTCGAGCGGGTAGGCGACGTTGCCCGCGATCGTGCGGGAGTCGAGCAGGTTGACGTGCTGGAACACCATGCCCATGGCGCGCCGGGCCTCGCGCAGCTGCCGCTCGGGCAGGGTCGAGATGACGCGTCCGTCGACGGTGACGGTGCCCGACGTCGGCCGCTCGAGCCCCGTGAGGCACCGGACGAGCGTCGACTTGCCGGCGCCGGAGCGGCCGACGATGCCGTGGACGGCGCCCCGCTCCACGACGAGGTCGATGCCGTCGATGGCGACGACGTCGCCCGACGCGGCGGGGTAGACCTTGCGCAGGCCTGACAGCTCGATCACGGGGTCCTCCGAGGGTGCGCGTGACGCACCGGCTCGAGGCGCGGTGGACGGCACGGCGGGACGGGTGGGGGTGGCCGACGGCCGGCAGCGGGTGCGGGCGGTCGGGCGCGGCCGGCCTAGAGGGCCGGGCGGGGCGCGGGCGCGGGGTCGCTCAGCGGCGACACATGGCCCGACGGCACATTCGCATCGCGGGCATCGCCGCGCTGATGCAGAAGGTGCCGTGGCCAGTCATGGGACGAGTGAAGCACGCAGGGCGCGGGAA